>NZ_JBXSOO010000008.1:0-207470 GCF_057784515.1 Martinezella sp. CNPSo 3732 | reverse complement strand
GCCGCCAGCAGTTCGGATTTGACTTCGTCCAACACACGCTTGCCTTCGGCGCCCTGAATACGGGCGATATCGTCCTGATATTTCAGCAACGTCCCAAGCGTATCCGAAACAGTCTCCGGATCGAGCGCCAGCCGATCGAGTTCAGTCAAGGCGGTCGCCCAGTCGATCGTCTCGGCGACGCCCGGGTTCTTGAAAAGGTCGAGCATGCGCAGCCTCTGCACATAGGCGACGATCTGGCGCGATAGCGCTTCGTTGCAGCCAGGCACCTTGCGGCGGATGATCTCAAGCTCCTGCTCGGCCTCAGGATAATCGACCCAATTATAGAGACAGCGCCGTTTCAAGGCGTCATGGACTTCGCGCGTCCGGTTGGTGGTGATGATGACGATGGGCGGTTCGGCTGCCCGGATGGTCCCGAGTTCCGGCACCGTCACCTGAAAATCGGACAGCACCTCCAGCAGGAATGCCTCGAAAGCCTCGTCGGTGCGATCCAGTTCATCGATCAGGAAGACCGGCGCCCGACCGCCAACGGTCGATAGCGCCTGCAACACCGGCCGGCGGATCAGATAGCGTTCGGAAAAGATATCGGCCTCGATACGGTCGCGGTCGGTGAGGCCTGATGCTTCCGCAAGACGGATTTCCAGCATCTGCGCCGGATAATTCCATTCATAGACAGCCGAGGAAACATCCAGACCTTCATAACACTGCAGGCGGATAAGCGGCCGGTCGAGCGCCTTCGACAGGACCTTGGCGATTTCGGTCTTTCCGACGCCGGCCTCGCCCTCCAGAAAGAGCGGCCGCTTCATCTTCAATGCGAGAAACAAAACCGTGCCGAGCGCGCGTCCGGCCAGATAGTCATGGGCGCCGAGCAACGCCATCGTCTCATCGATCGAACTCGGCAGCGAAGGTAATGTTTGATCCGCCATGATAACTCCCTTGCAGGGGTTATAGCGTGTGATAGCCCCGGTTCATATAGAGCAATGCCGGCTTCGGTTCGCTGTAGCGTATGGCCATCACTTCGCCAAAGATGATGTTGTGCGTGGAGGCCTGCTTGATCTCGAGCACGCGGCAATCGAAGGCGGCAAGAGCATCGGCAAGCACGGGCGCACCCGTCGCCAGCGTCTCGAACTTGCCGGCAGCGAAGCGCTCGTCGACGGTCAGCTGCGTCTTGCCGGAAAAGGCATCGGCCAGGGCTTGATGATCCGCGCCGAGCGTATTCAGAGCGAAGACGCCGCTTTTGAAGAAGATCTCGTTTTTCTCGTTGCTGTTGTTGAGGCAGATCAGAACCGTCGCAGGGCTATCCGACACCGAGCAAGCGGCTGTGATCGTGACGCCCCGTCGCTCCGCACCGAGCGCCGTCGTCACCAGTTGCACATGCCCCGCATAACGGCTCATGGCATCGCGATAAAGCGCCGGGTCCATACGCTGCCTGTCTAGCACCACCGTCTCCTTTGTTGAGTCGTGCTCGCCTAACATTCTATATGACGGTCAGGTGTTAGCTTTTCTACAATAGCATTATTGAAAACAGAGCGATTTTGCTGCTTTTTCTTTGACGATGCCTCGCAGACGGATAAATAAGGCAGGAAAATTGTCCGGGATACTCCATCGATGAACGTTCTGCGTCGCCTTCCGCTCCTGCTTGCGCTGCTTTCGGCGGCCGGCAGCAGCTATGCCGCAGGAATTCACATCGGCGTGGTTGCACCGCAGGACGGTAATTTCGCAACGCTCGGAGCGGAGATAACCGCCGGCGCAAATTTCGAGATCCAGGCCCAAAAGGATACGGCCACCGTGGTCAACGAGCCTTGCACGGAGGATGGCGGCCGAGCCGCCGCTGAAGCGCTGGTGGCTGCCAAAGCACAAGTTGCAATCGGCTTTCTCTGCACAGAGACCCTGGAGGGCGCGCTGCCGCGCCTCAAGGATGCCGGCATTCCCGTCATCACCGTTTCCGTGCGCTCGCGCATCCTCATGGAAGATGCGTTGAAAAATGGTTGGCCGCTCTTTCGCCTGGCGCCGGTCGATAGCGCCGAGGCGGCCGTGGCGATCGATACCATCCTGAAAAATTGGGCTGCGGAGCCGATGGCGCTGATCGATGACGGCACGATACACGGCCGCGAATTGGTCGGCGCTATCCGCAACGCACTGGAGGAAAAGGGGCTGAAGCCCGTTTTCACCGATACGTACCGTCCCGGCCAGGACCAGCAGATCGCGCTTGTACGCCGTCTGAAGAAAGCGGGCGCAACTCGCGTCTTCGTCGGCGGCGACCGCAGCGATGTCGCCGTAATTGCCCGCGACGCGAAGAACGAGAACATCCCGCTGGTCCTGATGGGCGGCGACGCCATGCGCGCAGCAGATCAGCCCCTTCCCTTGCTGGAGGGTGTGCAGGCGATTGCGCTACCCGATTATACCAGCCTGCCGGCAGCCCAGTCTGCGGTACAGGCGATGCGTGCGGGCGGTATCGAACCCGACGGCTATACCCTGCCGGCCGCAGCAGCGGCTCAGATCGCCAGCCAGGCGGCGGACGGCGCCAAGGCGGACAATAAACCCATTGCCGAAAAGCTCATGGGAACGGTTTTCCAGACAATGATCGGCCCTATCTCGTTCGGACAGAACCACGAAGTGACCGAAAACCCCTATCGCCTGCTGGAATGGCGGGGCAATGCCTTCGTGCCGGTGACGCCATCGAACTGAGGCAAGCCGTTCTGGCGGTTGTTTGCCCGTTGCAGCGGTGGTAATCCAGGCGCGAAATAATCAGTTGGAGCTCAGCTACCCATGACCTTGCCGATCCGCATTGCCCCTTCCATTCTCGCTGCCGACTTCGCCAAGCTCGGGCAGGAGGTCAAGGATGTGACCGAAGCCGGCGCCGATTGGATCCATCTCGATGTCATGGACGGCCATTTCGTGCCGAACATCTCCTTCGGCGCTGATGTCATCAAAGCGCTGCGCCCTTACACGACAGCCACTTTCGACTGCCATCTGATGATCTCGCCGGCCGATCCCTATCTCGAAGCCTTCGCCAAGGCCGGCTGCGACCGCATCACGGTCCATGCCGAAGCCGGCGTGCATCTGCATCGCTCGCTGCAGACGATCCGCCATCTCGGCAAGAAGGTCGGCGTCACCCTCAATCCGGCAACCCCGCTTTCCGTGCTGGAAAACGTGCTCGACGATATCGACCTGATCCTGATCATGTCGGTCAATCCGGGCTTTGGCGGCCAGAAGTTCATCCCTGCCATGGCCGACAAGATCCGCAACGCCAAGTCCCTGATCGGTGACCGTCCGATCGAACTGGAAGTCGATGGCGGCGTCTCCGTTGAAACGGCCCCTCTGATCACCGCTTCCGGTGCCAACGTCCTCGTGGCCGGCTCTGCCATCTTCAAGGGCGAATCGGTCGATGCCTACAGGCAGACGATCGGCGATCTCCGGGCGGCGGCCGAACGAGGCCGCGTTGGATCAAACTAATCCGACTGATGTCGTTATAGCGACGGGCCGGACTCGGACCGTCGTCTCGCATTGTCTTGAAGTTCTGGGCAATGCGATCTGCTGGGGGGCGGCCATGGCCGCCTCGGCGATCGCGGCGCTCTATTTGCGCAACGGGCTACTGACGAGCCATCTTGGCGCGCTTACCCTCGTCTACTTCTTCGGCGGCGCCCTCTCCTGGCCCATCCTCGTGCCGCTCACCCAGCGTTTTGCCCGCCAGCGGCCGACCAGCGTGCGTTTTGCCGCCTTCTTTCTGGCCCTCTCCGTAGGCACCGCGGCGATGACAGCCTTCCTTTTCGCCATGGACTATCGTTGGTTCTATTCGCGCTGGCATGCACCATTCGGCTCGCTCATCTGGATCTTCCAGTTCCTGTTCACTGGCGCCAGCGCCGTCTACCAGTTCGCCGTCCTCGGCCTCGCCCTGTTTTTGCCGCTCGGCCTGCTATGCCTGATCGTTGTTTCGGCCTATCTTGCGCGGCAGAGAGATTGAGGCCCTGAAACATTGTGCCTCTGAAACATTGTGATTGCCGCCCGTCTTTGTTATGGGGGCGCCGAGTTTTCCCTTTCCGTCAGCCAAGAAAGCTTTGAGCCTATGATCCCGCGCTACTCCCGACCGGAAATGGTCGCCATCTGGTCTCCCGAAACCAAGTTCCGTATCTGGTTCGAGATCGAGGCCCATGCCTGTGATGCGCTGGCTGCGCTCGGCGTCATTCCGAAGTCAGCAGCGGATACGATTTGGGAAAAGGGTGGCAAGGCAACGTTCGACGTTGCCCGCATCGACGAGATCGAAGCCGTTACCAAGCACGATGTCATCGCCTTCCTGACGCATCTTGCCGAAATCGTCGGGCCGGACGCCCGCTTCGTCCACCAGGGCATGACCTCCTCGGACGTGCTCGATACCTGCTTCAACGTCCAGCTCGTGCGCGCCAGCGACCTGCTCATCGCCGATATTGACAAGCTGCTGGAAGCCCTGAAGCGCCGTGCCTTCGAGCATAAGGACACCGTCACCATCGGCCGTTCGCATGGCATCCATGCCGAACCCACCACCTTCGGCGTCAAGCTGGCGCTCGCCTATGCCGAATTCGAGCGCTGCAAGCAGCGCCTGATCGCAGCCCGCGAGGAAGTCGCCACCTGCGCGATCTCCGGCGCCGTCGGCACCTTCGCCAATATCGACCCACGCGTCGAAGAGCATGTCGCAGCAGCCCTCGGCCTGAAGCCGGAGCCGGTCTCGACGCAGGTCATCCCGCGCGACCGTCACGCAATGTTCTTCGCCACGCTTGGTGTCGTCGCCTCCTCGATTGAACGTCTCGCCACCGAAATCCGCCATCTGCAGCGCACAGAAGTTCTGGAAGCCGAAGAATATTTCTCTCCGGGCCAGAAGGGCTCTTCCGCCATGCCGCACAAGCGCAATCCGGTGCTGACGGAAAACCTGACGGGTCTTGCCCGCATGGTCCGCTCCTATTCGATCCCGGCCATGGAGAATGTCGCTCTCTGGCATGAGCGCGATATCTCGCACTCCTCCGTCGAACGCATGATCGGCCCGGACGCGACCGTGACGCTCGATTTCGCGCTGGCCCGGATGACAAGCGTCATCGACAAACTGCTCGTCTATCCGGACAATATGATGAAGAATCTGAACAAGTTCCGTGGACTTGTTCATTCGCAGCGCGTGCTGCTGGCGCTGACCCAGGCCGGCGTCTCCCGCGAGGATTCCTATCGGCTCGTCCAGCGCAACGCCATGAAGGTTTGGGAGGAAGGCAAGGACTTCCTCGAGGAACTGCTGGCCGACCAGGAAGTGCGTGCGGCTCTCTCGGAAGCAGATATCCGCGAAAAGTTCGACCTTGGCTATCACACCAAGCATGTCGACACGATCTTCAAGCGGGTTTTCGGCTAGAATTTCCGGCTTTCGATTGCGCTTTGCTTGAGGCGGTGCCGCTGACGCGCCGCCTCTTTCTGTTGTTGGCGGATGTGGCCGCGATAGCGCGATCATGCTCGATGCTCTCGCCAGCCTTGCCCTGATGTTGTTCAGGTTCGCGCTTTGCCGCCTTTTCGACCAGCCGGTCGAGGTGCTTCAAATCCTCTTCGTCAAGATTTTCGATCCCGATGAAGCGGTTCTCGGCCGCGCTCGTCAGAATAAGTTCGTTGAGCTTGGCCTGGATGGCCCGCGTATCGCGCGTCTGTGCATTCTGGAGCAGAAAAACCATCAGGAAGGTGACGATCGTCGTGCTGGTGTTGATGACCAGCTGCCATGTGTCGGAGTAACCGAAGATCGGCCCGGTGGCTCCCCAAAGAACCACCGAAAGCAGCGCCAGCACGAAAATGGCCGGCTTGCCGGTCCATTCCGAAACCACGACTGCGAAACGGGTGAAAATATGAGTAAGCCGCGCCATGATCCGCATCTCCTTATGATGCGGATCAACGTGAAAACCGCCCCGCGGTTCCAATGATGCAGGCTTCCGCCTATGCCGGCTTGGTCTAGCTTTCAGTCACAATCAGCTTGCGATAGAGATGCCAGGATGCATGGCCGAGGATCGGCATGACGACCGCCAGCCCGGCAAAGATCGGGATGGTGCCGATGACGAGCAGCGCCGCCACGATCAAGCCCCAGACGGCGATGGGCACCGGATTGGTCAGCGTCGCCCGGATACTCGCATCGATCGCGGCGACGACACCGATGTCACGGTCCAACAGCAGCTGGAACGTAACGACAGTGGTCGCCAGGGCCACGAGCGCAAAGACAAAGCCGATCAGATCGCCCCAAAGCATCATGGCCATGCCTTCCCGCGTCGTCAGTACGCTCGACACGAAGGATGGAAGCGTCGGGGGAACACCATCGCCAAAATAGATGAAATAGATATTCCGCGCCACGAAGAGCCAGACGATGAACAGGCCGAACAGCATGAGGCCGGCAACGATGATCGACGGCAAGGCTGATGAGAAGCGCACGTCGAACGCATGGCTCCACGACGTATCCAGCCCCTTTTCCCGCCGCCTGCTGATCTCATAAAGGCCGATCGCGGCCAAGGGTCCAAGCAGGGCAAAACCGGACATCAGCGGAAACAGCAATGGCAGCAGATTCTGGTCGGTGCTCCAGATCGCCAGGGCGATGCCGGCAATCGGATACATTAGGCACAGGAAGACATAATGGGATGGTTTTTCGCTGAAATCGTCCAGTCCCATTTTCAGGGCATCGACGAGATCGGCGATAGCGATCTTACGGATGGCGGGACGCGTAAAAGTGTGGTCTGCTCCAACCATGACGTGAAAGGCCGTCATAATGCTCTCCTCCTCAACCGTGGTGCTCGGTTGGCGGTGCTGGATGGCGGCAAAACGGGTCGCCGACATCGTCATTCGCTACCGGCAACGGCAATCCTAGCAAATTTTGCCGCAATTGTCGCCTTTTCCCTTGACAGTTGGGCTCCCCTTTTCCACATCGGCGAAATCATGAAAGCCTCCGACGCAAACATCCTCATCATTCCCGGCTACACGAATTCCGGCCCCGACCACTGGCAGACGCGCTGGGAACAGAAGCTCTCGACCGCACGGCGCGTGGAACAGGCGGAATGGTCGAAGCCCGTGCGCGACGATTGGGTGGCCCGCATTGCGGAAGAAGTGAATGCGTCGGACAAGCCCGTCGTGCTGGTCGCGCATTCCCTCGGCGTTCCCTCGGTGATCCATGCAATCCCGCATTTCCGCAACAAGGTCGCAGGCGCATTCTTCGTCGCACCGCCCGATGTCGCCAATCCCGACATCCGGCCGAAGCATCTGATGACGTTCGGCCCCTATCCGCGCGATCCCCTGCCATTTCCGTCGATCACGATTGCCAGCCGCAACGATCCCTTCGGCAGCTACGAGCATGCGGACGATATCGCCAATAGCTGGGGTTCGATGCTGATCGATGCCGGCGAAGCTGGCCATATCAACACCGAATCCGGTCACGGCCCCTGGCCGGAGGGCACGATGGTCTTTGCAAAGTTTCTCAGCCAGCTGAAGCCGTAGTATTATCGCTAAATGATCATGGATAGAGGCATGCCTCGCCTCACTAGCCTGTGAAGTACAGGGCGCCTTCATTCCATCATCAGATAAAAACCTGTAAAACAGGTCATGACTGGACCCCGAATCTGGCATTGGCATCCCGCTAAGGCCGGAATTCCAAGGAAGGAGGCGCAGGCGGATTGTGAATTCGCTTCTTATCCGTTATGGGGACGCCCACATACGATCCACTTGCGCTGTCCCATGAGCGCCAAAGACAGAGAACAATACCAATGAACCGTCGCCGCCGTATTTACGAGGGCAAGGCCAAGATCCTTTACGAGGGGCCTGAGCCGGGCACGCTGATCCAGTTCTTCAAGGACGACGCCACCGCCTTCAACAAGAAGAAGCACGAAGTCATCGATGGCAAGGGCGTTCTGAACAATCGCATCTGCGAGTATATCTTCAGCCATCTGAACAAGATCGGCATTCCCACCCATTTCATCCGCCGCCTCAACATGCGCGAGCAGCTGATCAAGGAAGTGGAGATGATTCCGCTCGAGATCGTCGTGCGCAACGTTGCCGCCGGCTCGCTCGCCAAGCGCCTCGGCATCGAGGAAGGCGTGGTCCTGCCGCGCTCGATCATCGAGTTCTACTACAAGTCCGATGCGCTAGAAGACCCAATGGTCTCCGAAGAGCACATCACGGCTTTCGGCTGGGCCAATCCGGCCGAGCTCGATGACATCATGGCGCTCGCCATCCGCGTCAACGACTTCATGACCGGTCTTTTCCTCGGCGTCGGCATCCAGCTCGTCGATTTCAAGATCGAATGTGGCCGCCTGTTCGAAGGCGACATGATGCGCATCATCCTCGCCGACGAAATCTCGCCGGACTCTTGCCGTCTCTGGGACATCGAAACCCGCGAAAAGATGGACAAGGACCGCTTCCGTCGCGACCTGGGCGGCCTGCTCGAAGCCTATTCCGAAGTGGCACGCCGCCTCGGCATCATCAATGAAAACGAACCCGTGCGCGGCACGGGCCCGGTTCTCGTCAAGTAAGTTCAGAAAGGACAATCGTGATCAAGGCTCGTGTAACCGTCACGCTGAAGAACGGCGTTCTCGATCCGCAGGGCAAGGCAATCGAAGGCGCGCTCGGCGCACTCGGCTTTGACGGCGTTCATCAAGTCCGCCAGGGCAAGGTCTTCGATCTCGAGCTTGAAGGCACCGACAAGAACAAGGCCGAAGCCGATCTGAAGGCCATGTGCGAGAAGCTTCTCGCCAATACGGTCATCGAGAACTTCAGCATTTCGATCGACTGATTGTCCTCTTTCGCGAGCCATCCTTCCTTTGTCTGAAGCAATGAAGTATGGCTCACGAAGCACATTCCAGCGATTACTCTTCGCCTATTGCGGGAACAGCATCATGAAATCAGCAGTCGTCCAACTCCCCGGCCTCAATCGCGATCGCGACATGATCGCGGCGCTGACCAAGATTTCCGGTCAGGCGCCCGTAACGGTCTGGCAGACGGAAACCGAAATCCCGGATGTCGACCTGATCGTCATTCCCGGTGGCTTTTCCTACGGCGATTATCTGCGCTGCGGCGCGATTGCCGCCCGCATGCCGATCATGCAGGCGATCAAGGACAAGGCCGACAAGGGCGTCAAGGTTTTGGGCGTCTGCAACGGTTTCCAGATCCTTCTGGAAGCGGGCATGCTGCCGGGCGCGCTGATGCGCAACGCCTCGCTGAAATTCGTCTGCCGCGAAGTGAAGCTGGAAGTCGTCAATGCCGAAACGGACTTCACAGCCGCCTATGCGAAGGGCCAGGTCATCCGCAGCCCGGTCGCCCATCACGACGGCAATTATTTCGCTGATGCCGAGACGCTGAAGGCGATCGAGGATAATGGCCAGGTGGTCTTCCGCTACGCCGAAGGCACCAATCCCAACGGCTCGGTTAACGACATTGCCGGCGTCATGAATGCCAAGGGCAACGTGCTCGGCATGATGCCGCATCCGGAAAATCTTATCGAAGCTGCCCATGGCGGCAGCGATGGCCGTGGCCTCTTCGCCTCCGCGCTTGGCGTGGTCGCAGCCTGATAACGGCCGCCCCACTATCGGAACCATAAAATCGGCGTCTTTGCATAGAACAGCAGGGCGTCGCAAAGCGATCCGGTACACTTTAGCAGACCTAATAGCCTCATTGGAAAGAGTTTGATGCGCCCTCGCCTCCTCACAGGACTTTATTCCGCCGCTGCCATCGCGATGCTTGGGCTGTTGGTCACCTCGTGCGGCCCGCGTCCGCCGAGCATCACCGCGACCGATCACAGCGCCCTGTCGACGATGGAGCGCATCATGCTCAGCGCCAATGCGTGTTGGTTCAAGTCTTCGGACCCGGCTTTCGCCAGTTATCAGCTCGCTCCTGAGCTCAACTCCTTCACCGGTCGTCCGCGCATCCTCGTGGTCGACAAGAAGCATCCGACCGGCCGACCGTCTCTCGTCGTGCAGGCGGAAGGCAATCCCGCGCAGCTGCAGGCCTTCGGTCCGATGATGGCAGGCGCTTCCGGCGGCCGTATCACGGGCGACGTCAATCGCTGGGCTGGTGGTTCGAAGGCTTGCAGCTAAGTCGATGGCCTTAGGCTTTCCCGCCCCCCGGGGAGGCCTCGCAGCCAGCGCATGACGTGCCCTCTACGCGGAGATCATTGTCATGGACAGATTTATCATTCTCTCAGGCTGCTCCGGCGGCGGCAAATCGACGTTGCTGGAGATGCTCAAGCGACGTGGTCACCACATCGTCGAGGAGCCGGGCCGTCGCATCGTCATCGAGGAACTGCAAGGTGACGGTTCGGCCCTGCCATGGGTCGATGCATTGGCATTTGCCCGTCGGGCGATCGCCATGTCGCTGACTGACCGCGAGAAAGCGGCGCAATTATCCGGTTTGGTCTTTTTCGACAGAGGACTGATCGATGCCGCATCGGCGCTCGAATATATGACGGGCGAACCCGCCCTGGCTTTGCTTGGCCAATTGCATCGCTACAACCGACATGTCTTCCTGACCCCGCCATGGCCGGAAATTTACGTCGGCGATCGCGAAAGAAGGCACGATTTTACGGCGGCGGTTGCGGAGTATGACCGGCTGACTGCCGCCTATCCCACGCTCGGCTACGAAGTCCATATCCTACCGAAAATCGGCGTCGAGGAACGCGCCGATTTCGTTCATTCCGTCCTGAGTCTCAATTAGACGCCAGACAGGTTGATGCCAAGATCGGCTCGTGCCGGCACTCAATCCCAAAAGAACGACTTATTGACTTCCTTCGCCGCCTCGCGACGCGTCAGGCCGATGTCGGACAGCTGGTCGTCCGTCAGGTCTCTCAGCACACGCCGTCCCTCGCGCTTCTCCAGCCAATGCACGTAAAGCGCCCACAGCCGGCCTATCCAATGCGGCCTTGGCTGCGCCGCTCTAATTCCCACGCCCGCCGCGCAGGGGTCTCCCACTTCGGTCGAACAGATCGTAACCATTGTACTCATCTTCATTTCCACATAATGGTGACAATTTTGATGCATCGAGCCAAACGATGCAAATTGACTCATACTCTTGACTCGAAGATGGGGACAATCTAAGAAATTGTCATTATGACAAATTGGCTTCCTGACATTTCCAGCGGAACCGGCCCGGTCTATATCCGTGTAGCCGATGCCATCGAACACGCGATTACTCATGGCGTCTTGCCACCCGGCACCAAGCTGCCGCCGCAGCGCAATCTCGCCTATGATATCGGCGTGACCATCGGCACGGTCAGCCGGGCCTATGCCCTCGTGCATGAACGCGGCCTTGTCGCCGGTGAAGTCGGCCGCGGCACCTATGTTCTGGAGCGTTCGAACGGCAAGCAGATCGAGCTCGTCGATCCGATCACCCAGGCGCTTGCCGGCACCCGAGGCCTGAATACGCCAGATGCCAAGATCCGCTTCGATACCACCGCCGCTCCCGATATCGGCCAGGGTGTGATCATCGGCAAGCTCTTCGCCGACATCAGCAGCGAGCATCAGACGGAGATCTCTTCCTATTCAAGGAACTTCCCGGCGAGCTGGTTTGAGGCAGGACAGATCTGGCTTGCCCGCAACGGCTGGCAGCCGGCAATCGAGACAATCGTGCCGACGCTCGGCGCCCATGCCGCCGCCATAGCAGTCATTTCGGCCGTCACCTCACCGGGCGACAAGATCGTCTTCGAGAATCTCACCTATACCCAGATCAGCCGCGCCGCGCGCCTGCTGGGACGCCGCACGATCCTGGTGGATTCGGACGAGCACGGCATGATCCCCGAGGATTTCGAGCGCCTGTGTCAACAGCAGCATCCGCGCCTCGCCTTCCTGATGCCGACAGCCCATAATCCCACCCTGGTGACAATGCCCGAGGCAAGACGCCGAGCGATTGCCGCCATTGCGCGCCGGCATAGCGTATGGCTGATCGAGGACGACCTCTATGGCGGCATGACCGGCGATCAGAACCCGCTGATGGCGGCCATTGCGCCGGAACGGACTTTCGTCGTCAGCAGCCTGTCGAAATCGGTGACAGCCGGCGTGCGCGGCGGCTGGGTCGCCTGCCCGCCGCATTTTGCCCAGCGCATCAAAGTTACGCACAAGATGACGACGGGCGGCCTGCCCTTCATATTGGCCGAAACCTGTGCCCGACTCGTGCTGGGCGGCCATGCCCTGGAACTGCGCCGCAAATCCGTCGAAGAGATCAAGGCCCGTGAGCAATTGGCGCGCGAGGCATTATCGGGCTTCGAGTTCAATTCGCATCCGCATCTGCCGTTCCTTTGGCTGAAGCTGCCGGAACCCTGGCTTTCGGGTACCTTCAAGAATGCAGCGCTCTCCGAAGGTGTGCTCATTGATGATGAGGATGAATTCAAGGCCGCGCGAATCGACAGGGTCTATCATCGCGTCCGCGTCGCCTTTTCGTCGCCGCCACAGCGAAAAGATGTTGCCGCCGGGCTCATGACATTACGCAGGTTGTTGGAAAACGGCTCGTCGGGATACGATAGTCACATTTAAGCAAGCCTTAGCAATTTATCGACAGACATCTTGCGCAAATGCGATTTCGCCGTCTCGACTCTTAGCACGCTACCATTCTATCAATAAAAAATGAGGATTCGCCCGCCACACCAGGGGGAGTGCATGGCTATTGCAAGCTTTTTCAGCAAGCGTTTGGTTTCGAGTTTTCTGGTAATCAGTTCGGTATTTGTTGCAGGTCAATCGGCCGCAACCGCTGCAGATACGGTGGCGGCTACTCCCGCCGCTCCAGTCAAGATTTTCGACGAACTGCGTTTTGGCGCTAGCGGCTCCATCCAGAGCGGCAACGAGCATGAAAGTGGTGTCTTCCCGGATGTCCAGGTACTTTTCAATCCGTTCGGCTATAATCCGACAGCGGATTGGAAGGATCAGCTGACGCATCCGCGTATCCACGTAGGCACATCGATCGGCACGTCGGGCTCTGCGACGCAGGTCTATGGCGGCCTTTCCTGGACGCTAACGCACAGCAACGGCATCTTCACCGAACTCGGCTTCGGCGGCACGGTGCACACGGGCAACCTGGATGACTGGCGAGAGCATGGCCCGATGCTCGGCTGCCGCCTGCTCTTCCACGAATATGCCGGCCTCGGCTATAATTTTGACAGCCATTGGAACGTAATGGCGCAGATCGCGCACTCGTCGCATGCCAATCTTTGCGATGGGCCTAACGGCGGCATGACGCGCGCCGGTATCATGGTCGGCTACAAATTCTGATCTCGCACAACGGCCGGCGACGGCCGCACGCGTGATTTCTCCAGCATCATTGCCGGCGTGTTGTGAACGCCGGTGATTTTCCTGTCGCACGACAGGGAGACTTGCGCTAAAGAGACCCCGATCCCTGACCGGTCTTCCAATCCTTTACAGGCAAGGACACTCGAGCGCCCATGACCATTTCCAATTCGATCCAGATCACCCCCGAACTGATTGCCGCCCACGGCCTCAAGCCGGATGAATATCAGCGCATTCTGGATCTGATCGGCTGCGAGCCTACTTTCACAGAGCTCGGCATCTTTTCGGCCATGTGGAACGAGCACTGCTCCTACAAGTCCTCGAAGAAGTGGTTGCGCACCCTGCCGACCAAGGGACCACGCGTCATCCAAGGCCCTGGTGAAAATGCCGGTGTCGTCGACATCGATGATGGTGATTGCGTTGTCTTCAAGATGGAGAGCCACAACCACCCCTCCTACATCGAGCCCTATCAGGGCGCTGCCACAGGCGTCGGCGGCATCTTGCGCGACGTCTTCACCATGGGCGCCCGCCCGGTCGCTGCCATGAACGCCCTGCGTTTCGGCGAGCCGGATCATCCGAAGACCCGCCATCTCGTCTCCGGCGTCGTTGCCGGCGTCGGCGGTTATGGCAATTCCTTCGGTGTTCCCACGGTCGGGGGCGAAGTCGAGTTCGACGCGCGCTACAACGGCAATATCCTGGTCAACGCCTTTGCGGCGGGCCTGGCCAAGTCCAATGCCATCTTCCTTTCGGAAGCCAAGGGCGTCGGTCTGCCGGTCGTCTATCTAGGCGCCAAGACCGGTCGCGATGGTGTCGGCGGCGCGACCATGGCATCTGCAGAATTTGACGAATCGATTGAGGAAAAGCGCCCGACCGTTCAGGTCGGCGATCCCTTTACCGAAAAGTGCCTGCTGGAAGCCTGCCTGGAACTGATGCAGACGGGCGCCGTCATCGCCATCCAGGACATGGGTGCGGCCGGCCTCACCTGCTCCGCCGTCGAAATGGGCGCCAAGGGCGACCTCGGCATCGAGCTCGATCTCGACAAGGTACCGGTCCGCGAAGAGCGAATGACGGCCTATGAAATGATGCTGTCGGAAAGCCAGGAGCGCATGCTCATGGTGCTGCAGCCGGAGAAGGAAGCCGTCGCCAAGGCGATCTTCGTCAAATGGGGTCTGGATTTTGCCATTGTCGGCAAGACGACCGATGATCTGCGTTTCCGCGTCATCCATCAGGGCGAAGAAGTCGCCAACCTCCCGATCAAGGATCTCGGCGACCAGGCTCCGGAATATGACCGTCCGTGGCGGGAATCCGACAAGCGCGCCGCGCTGCCGGCCGACCTCGTTGCCGCGCCGGAAGACTACGGTCAGGCTCTGCTGAAGCTCGTTGGATCCGCCAACCAGTCCAGCCGCCGCTGGGTCTATGAGCAGTACGATACGCTGATCCAGGGCAATTCGCTGCAGCTTCCCGGCGGCGACGCCGGTGTCGTCCGCGTCGAGGGTCATGCGACGAAGGCTCTCGCCTTCTCCTCGGACGTCACGCCACGCTATGTCGAAGCCGATCCCTTCGAAGGCGGCAAGCAGGCCGTCGCCGAATGCTGGCGCAACATCACGGCAACCGGCGCCGAGCCGCTGGCCGCGACCGACAACCTGAACTTCGGCAATCCGGAGAAGCCTGAAATCATGGGCCAGTTCGTCGGCGCCATCAAAGGCATCGGCGAAGCCTGCCGCGCGCTGGATTTCCCGATCGTCTCCGGGAATGTCTCGCTCTACAACGAGACTAATGGCGTCGCGATCCTGCCGACCCCGACCATTGCCGGCGTCGGTCTTCTTCCGGACTGGAAGGCGATGGCGCGCATCGGCTCCGCCTCCGAAGGCGACCGCGTGCTGATGATCGGCCTCGACGGCACTCATCTCGGCTCGTCGATCTATCTTCGCGATATCATTGGCTCGACGGATGGTCCTGCTCCGGAAGTCGATCTCTTTGCCGAACGCCGCAATGGCGATTTCGTCCGCTCCGCCATCCGCAATGGGCAGGTCACGGCCTGCCACGACATTTCCTCAGGCGGTCTCGCACTCGCCCTGGCAGAAATGGCGATGGCATCCGGCAAGGGCCTGCGCATCGACCTCAGTGAAGGCCGGACGCTGCCACATGCCGCACTTTTCGGGGAAGATCAGGCCCGCTACGTCATCGCCGTTCCGGCCGATGTCGCCGATTTCGTCTGCATCAACGCAGAAAGCGCCGGCGTACCCTTCCGCCGTCTCGGAACGGTCGGCGGTGACGCACTCGTCGTCGATGGCCTGTTAACGCTTCCGGTTGAACAGTTGCGCAATGCGCATGAATCGTGGTTTCCTGCCTTCATGGATGGCAGCGCGCTCGCTGCCGCGGAATAATCGAGGTACCACTCATGCCCATGAACCCCGGCGATATCGAAGACATGATCAAGGCCGGCATTCCCGGCGCCAAGGTGACGATTCGCGACCTGGCCGGGGATGGCGATCACTATGCAGCCGAAGTTGTCGCGGAAGCCTTCCGCGGCAAGAGCCGCGTGCAGCAGCACCAGATGGTCTATGATGCACTGAAGGGCAATATGGGCGGCGTGCTGCACGCCCTTGCACTGCAGACGTCAGCGCCCGACTGAGAGCGCCTGCACTTCTTCGCCGGAGTTGAAGCTCAGCTCCGGCAATCTCTTCGGTGAGAATTCGGCGAAATCCGAAGCCGACAGTGGACCGGCCGTCATCAGCGTGAAATCGAAGAAAGCCCGGAGATCGGGACCGAGCACATATTGCCGGTGAACCCGAAGGAAATCGCGCTTGATCTTCTTGTAATGCTTCTCCGAGAGCATCTGCTTGAAGCGGATGAACAGGATCGAAGCCTGTGGGACATCCTCATGTCCGCAAACAGCCGCGACTTTCGTCTTATAAAAATGGATTGCATCGGTCAGACAGTGAACGTCGAGCCAGAAGATGTCCTTGCAGCGAGCGATCAATCCCACACGTGAGCGCAGCACCTTTGCCGGCCGCATGAGAGCACATTGCAGGATGGCACTGCCAAGGGTCGTAAACACCACGCGTTTGCCCTGTAGCAGGTCCGGCTCGCGCTCGAGCAACAGACCGATCACGTGAGCGGCCACGGACGAGCCCATGCTATGCGAGGAGATGACGAATTCTTCGACGTCGGGCTCATCCAAGGCTTGCCGGACGCTGACGGCGCTCGCTTCCAGCCATTGTTCCGCGCCTATTCCGTTCAGCCCCGCCATCGCGACCGCCATCTCCCAATCGGAGAAGAGATGCAGAGTATGCAGCTTCTCGGCCTGTGGCAGGAAGACATAGACAAAGAAGGCGACTGCGAGCGCGATACTGCCGATATGGCTCCAGGCGGGCAGTCCGAACAGGATTGGCGTAAACGCGATCGATAGGCTGAGAATCAACCCCACGAGCATCAGCAGAAAGGGAAAGATGAAGAACAGGCCGAAGCGCCACGCATGACGGAAATAGCCGGCCATACCGCCCGAAATGGCAACCTTTGCGGCGGCGAGATAGCCCTGAACGAGCCGCGTGAAGAATGGCCTGCCGTTCAGTATGGCAACCAGATCATTATGATCGACGATATGAATGCGGCTTTGAGTATGCCAATCCGCAGCTGTCGCCATGACATCGAAATACGGTGCTCGGCCAAAATTCTTCAACTCCCCCACCGAGCTGGAAAAATCCCAGGCGACGGCACTCTGCCGAGCGGAACGCTCATAACGAGCCCGATGTGCGGCAGCATCCAGCGGCTCGAAGCCAGGGAAGTGGAGAACCACCCTCTTCTTGATAGAATTCATATTGTAGTCTGTCCCCGGGGCGCCAGTAGCACTGATGAAATCTGAACATCGCCAAGACCATGGCCTGCCGGCTTTTTCATGGCAGACCGCAATAAATCATCCAAAAAACAAAAACATAGGATCAAACGTTTATAACCGCTTCAGCCCGCATGACGGATGCACAACCGTCGTTAGCCGGCTTGTTCGCCGTGCCAAGGGTAAAAATCCGAATTCCGATATATCAGCACTCCCGGCGCGGATAGGGAGAGATATCGGCACAGGAGTCCACCGACGGCGCAGTTATGATTTTCTCAACGGCCGGTGGCGTGGTCGACGGCGGCGTCGGTGCAGTCGAGGCCCGGTAACCGAAAGCGATGCTCAGAATAAGCACGATGGCACTTACGGTCACGGTACTGTTCAGGATCGATGCTCGTGGTGTGCGTACATGCTCGTAATATTCCCGCTCCCCTTCACTCGTATCTTCAGAGCTATAAAATTCCCGCTCTTCCCCAACCTGCCCTTCGGAATAGTGATGGTGGCTCATGGAGTCCGCTCCCTCAAGAAATATGCGAATGCAATGCCGATAAGGGACCGATACGCGCCAAATCGCATCAATCGGCAGACTCTAACAAACATACCGTTGGTTTGTAAATTAGGTAGCATACTAATATTCATCGTCCCTTGATTATAAGTTGATGTGTGTTGTTCAGGCTTGGAGTTGAAGAGGCGATTTCAAAACGCACTGTTCAAAAAAGACCGCCAATCGACACTTTCCGGACGTTCCTGTTAACGACTGATGCCGGAAATCTATTCATGCGATGAAAAAGACGGCAGCTTCGTTTTGCCGCTGGAAATCAAGCCGGACGCTTGCTATTTAAGGGACAGATGTAACGCTGCGGACCTTGACCCCGCATGTGAAAGGAACTGGACAATGAGCGGCATTCAGGAATTCATCGCCAACGAAGTTAAGAACAACGACGTCGTTCTTTTCATGAAGGGCACTCCCCAGTTCCCGCAGTGTGGCTTCTCCGGCCAGGTGGTCCAGATTCTCGACTATATCGGCGTCGATTATAAGGGCATCAATGTCCTGGCCGACGCTGAAATCCGTCAGGGCATCAAGGACTATTCCAACTGGCCGACCATTCCGCAGCTTTACGTAAAGGGCGAGTTCATCGGCGGCTGTGACATCGTGCGCGAAATGTTCCAGGCGGGCGAGTTGCAGCAACACTTTCAGGAACACGGCATCAGCGTTCGCGGCGCCGCCTGACCGGGTACCGGGCTCCCCGTCCGGTTTCCATAGTTCAATTTGATCGATATGGCGCTGCCGCCGGGCGGCGCCCTTGACATGTTTATGGGAATAAAACCGTGACGACTTCATCCCAGGCCATGTCCCATGGGCAACTGCCCATGGGCAAACGCGAGTTCATCGCACTCGCGGCCTTCCTGATGGCGATTAACTCACTCGCAATCGACATCATGCTTCCCGCGCTGCAGCAGATCGGTTCCAGCCTCGGCGTGATGAACGAAAACCATCGGCAATATGTCGTAACAGCATATCTGATCGGCTTCGGCTCGGCCCAGCTTATCTATGGCCCCCTGTCGGATCGCTTCGGCCGCCGCATGCCACTCTTGATCGGCATCACCATCTACGTGATTTCGGCATTCGGCATTGCCCTCATCCCGTCTTTCGCAGGTCTGCTGGCGCTCCGCTTCATTCAGGGCCTCGGTTCGGCGGCCACCCGCGTCATCACCGTCTCCATCGTCCGCGACGTCTTCGGCGGCCGCCTGATGGCCGAGGTGATGTCGCTCATCATGATGGTCTTCATGATCGTTCCGGTCATTGCGCCGGGAAGCGGCCAGATCATCCTGCTGGTCAGCACCTGGCACATGATCTTCGTCTTCATCGGCGCCATGGCAACACTCGTCGGCCTCTGGATGTATTTCCGGCTTCCAGAGACGCTGAAGCCTGAAAATATCCGCCCACTGACCGTGAAGTCTGTCGCTGCCGGCTTCAAGATCGTTCTGACGGACCGCGTAGCACTCTGTTACACCCTTGCCAGCACATTCCTCTTCGGCGCGTTGTTCGGCTTCATCAATTCTGCCCAGCAGATCTACAACAACATCTACGGCCTTGGCGTCTATACGCCGCTGGCATTCGGCGGCGTGGCGGCGTTCATGGCTCTGTCGTCCTTCGTCAACTCTCAGTTTGTCGGCCGCTTCGGCATGCGCCGGCTGTCGCACACGGCCCTGCTCGGTTTTGTCGCCATCACCTTCTGTTGGCTGCTGGTGCAGCTTTACGGACCATCGCCGATGCCGTTCCCCCTATTTATGGTCTTTTTCGCACTGGCCATGTTTCAATTCGGCTGGATTGGTTCCAACTTCAACTCTCTCGCGATGGAACCTCTCGGCCATGTTGCGGGCACGGCATCCTCCGTACTCGGCTTCATGAGCACTGTCGGCGGCGCATCGATCGGCGCCTGCATCGGGCAGTTCTATAACGGCACGGCGACACCGATGGTCATCGGCTATTTCACCGTTTCCCTCATCGGCGTCGTCTTCGTGCTGATTGCTGAAAAGGGAAAGCTGTTCCGCCCGCACAATGCGCCTCCTCCGGCCGACCAGTCTCTCGCTTTACATTGACAGGCATATTCGAATGACGACCCCGCCTCAATCCCAGCAGCCGGCCCAGCAGCCTGCACAGTCCGGCTCCAGCCGCATCGGCCTTGGCATCGTGGAATTCATTCTCACGATCGCCCTGATGACGGCCAGCATTTCGATGGGCATCGACAGCATGCTGCCGGCACTGCCGAATATCGGCCAGTCGCTTCATGTTGCCAATCCGAACGACACCCAGCTCGTTATCGGCGTCTATTTCCTCGGTTTCGGCATCTGTCAGCTTTTCTTCGGCAGCCTGTCGGACACCTATGGCCGGCGGTACATCCTGCTCGGCGGTCTGGCCTTCTATACGGTGACCTTGTTTGCCGCAGCCTGGAGCGGCAGCCTGTTTGCCCTGCTGGCGATGCGTTTTGCGCAGGGCGTCGGCGCCGCGGCCGTGCGCATCACCACGCTCGCTATCGTCCGCGACTGCTTCGGCGGTCGCGAAATGGCCCGCGTGATGTCCTATATCATGATCGTCTTCATGATCATGCCGATGGTTGCGCCCTTCGTCGGCCAGATGATCGTCGCCTATTCGAACTGGCAGTGGATTTTCATTCTGCTCGGCATCGTCAGCGCCGGCCTTTTCCTGGTCGCCTTCTTCCGCATGAAGGAGACGCTGCCCGTTGAAGAGCGCTTGCCACTCTCGGTCGCTTCCGTGCTGTCCGGTTTCAAGACCGTGCTGACCAACCGCATCACCTGCGGCTACATGATCGGTCTGACGCTCTACACCGGCATCATCTGCGCCTACATCGTTTCTGTGCAGCAAGTCTTCGGCGAGGTCTACGGCCTCGGCGAAACCTTCCCGATCGCCTTCGCGGCAACGGCAGCCGGCACCGCCGTCGCACAGTTCGCCAATGGCTATTTCGTGCGCAGCTTCGGCATGCGCCGCATTTCCCATGCCGCCATGATCGTTTTCACCGCTTTGGGCGCCATCGGCTACATCGTCGGCATGTTCGGCCAACCGAGCTTCACCTTCATTTATGTGCTGATCTCGGTGATGCTGATGATGTTTGCAGTGATCACCACCAATTGCATGGCAATCAGCCTTGAGCCAATGGGACATCTGGCGGGCACGGCAGCGGCCATCACCAGCTCGATCTCCACGACGGTCGGTGTCCTGCTCGGCGGCATTGTCGGCCAGATGTTCGACGGGACGGCACAGCCGCTGCTTGCCGGCTTCACGGTATTTGGCGCGCTGTCGATCGTCGCAACGCTGTGGGCGGAACGCGGCAAGCTCTTCACCCATCCCGGCGATACGCCGGCGCTGGAGCCGGGCATGGGGCACGTCTGACGAGGTGCCTTCCTTAGGCGCCGCTGCGCGGTCGACTGACCCAGCGCACCGCTGCAGCGATCGCAAGCCCGAAGAGCGGCCACATCGCCCATGGTGTTCCATGCCAGGTGAAAAGGTTGATGGCAACGATCCCGATGCCCGTGATGACAAGGCTCGCGATCGCCATATCGATCGGCGGGTTACTACGGACGTAACGATACGCGTTGACCCACAAAATCGCGAGTATGGGCCATTTCGCCCAAAATTCGCCACCCCAGGTCAATCCGTTAAGAACGGCAAGGCCGCTGCACACGACTAGGGCAACACCACAACTCCGCCGCCAGTCCTGCGGCACGGATTCCCGCATCGCCGCTTCGGGGGTCCGCACGGGAGCCGGCTCCTGGGCCGACCGATAATCGTATGTGGTGTCGACAACCTGAACGCCGCCGATCCGCACTGCATAGCTCGGCACTCCGCCTTCGATGTTCTTGACCTCGAGCTGTCCGAGAAAATCGAAACCGACGCCCACCTTATTGCGGACCTGATCGTAGACCGTGTTGGAAATGACGATGCCACCCGGAGCAGCGCGTGACTGCAGCCGGGCCGCGATATTGACGCCGTCACCATAGAGATCGTCGCCATCCGCGATCACATCGCCGAGATTGAGGCCGATGCGAAAGAGCATCTGCTTGTCGGGATCGGTCATTGCATTATAGCCGGCAAGCTCGTTCTGCGTGTCGATTGCAGCGCGCACGGCTTCGACGACGCTTGGAAACTCGGCAAAGACGCCATCGCCCCAGGTGTTGATGACACGGCCGCCGTGGGCTTCGATGAGCCGTTTCATCGCATCGCGGTAACGGCGAAGAGTGGACAGCGTCCCCTCTTCATCCTTCCCCATAAGGCGCGTGTAATCCTGTACATCGGCGCAGAAGATCGTGGTCAGCTTGCGGCTCGTCTCGGACATCTGTCTCATCCCCGCGGCAAGCGCCGACCAAGGCTCTTGCCTGTTGCAGCAAAGATAGCCCTCCAGCCGTTACTTTCCAAGAGGCGGCGCCGGCTATCGTGGCGTGGTTCCCCTCAAAGAGTGAAGACTTCGCACCGCAACAGCTCCCAGGTATCCTTGTCCACCGCGATCAACAGCCCGCCGTCGAGATGATGCGGCAGATAGGGCGAGCCGTCGAAACGACGGACATAGGCGCCGGCTTCGGCCGAGATCAGCGATCCCGCCAGATGATCCCAAGGCATCAGCTTGTTGTACATGAGGTAGTGCACATAGCCGCCCGCGAGCGTGCGGTACTCATGCGCCGCGCAGCGATAGCAGGTCGTGTAGCGCACCTTGGCGAGATTGCCCATGATCTCCGCGCGCTTTTCCTTGGGCAGAAAACCGGTGGCCGCCATGCCGACCAGCTCTTCCAGCGGGACGGAAGGAGCAACGTTGAGACGCAGCGTCTCGCCATCCGGCCGACGCAGCCATGCGCCGCTGCCGCGCTCCGCAAGCACCCAGTCATCACCCATCGGATCGAAGATGATACCGGCAACGGTTTCGCCTTTCGAGACCACCGAGGCCATGACGCCGAAGGCCGGAATGCCGGCAGCAAAGTTGAACGTGCCGTCGACGGGATCGACGATGATGGCAAGGTCAGCGTCCCCTAGCTTCTTCAGTAGCGACGGGTCGGCCGCAACCGATTCCTCACCGATAAACAGTGCCTCGGGCCAGAGCCGCGCAACCTCTGCCTTTATCATATGCTCGGCCCGCTCGTCGGCTTCCGTCACCAGATCCGTCGCCTCGCTCTTGGCGCGGATATCGTCGCTGCCGAGCCTGCGGAAACGAGGCAGGATCTCTGTCTGTGCCGCACGGCGCAGCACATGAGCAAGCGTGGTAACGTCAACGAGCGATGTCATGCTTTTTCCTTTCGCGTCAGGCGCCGATGATCTCGCGGCGGATCATCCGCCAGCTTTCCTCGTCAGGCGCAGAAATGATGCCGCCCGTCGTTTCACCGGGCTTGTAGGGGGTACCATCGAACTTGGCGGTATAGCCGCCCGCTTCCTGATGCGCCAGCACGCCGGCAAGATGATCCCATGGCATTAGCTTGGAATGGCCGATGAAATGCCATTTGCCCGACGCCACCATCCAATATTCATAAGCCGAACAATTGAGCGAAAAAGCCATGCGGGCCTTCGATAGATTTGCGTTGATCCGCGACCGGTCTGGCTCATCCATATGACCCCAGGATATGGCGCCCGTCATCGCGCTCAAAGGGGCAGGTGCGGCAACGGCAAGCCGCCTCGCCTGCCCGGTTTGCCGGCGCAGGAAAGTGCCGCCGCCTTTCATGGAGGTCAGGGTGTCGCCAAGCACGGGATCGTGGATGATGCTGGCGATCGTTTCGCCATTGGCGACGACGGCGACGATCGTCCCGAAAACAGGCAGTCCGGCCGCGAAATTGAAGGTGCCATCCACCGGGTCGATGGTAAAGGCCAATTCCGCATGCGCCAGCGCCGGCACGACGGACTTGTCAGCCTCATAGGCTTCTTCGCCGACGATCACAGCTTTCGGAAAACGCACCTTCAGTGCCGCGGTGATGTGCCGTTCTGCCAGAAGATCCGCCTCGGTCACGAGGTCGATAGCCGACGTCTTTTCCGATATGTCGCCAGCGTCCAGATTGCGGAAGCGCAGCATGATTTCCTTTGACGCCGCTTCGGCAACGATCGTCGTCACATAGTCGAAATCAGTATCGGAGAAATTCATAGAAGCCTCTGTTTTGTAAGGGCTTCCTCTTATGCCCGATTCGATGACATCGGTGTGGCAAAAGCACTGAATTACGCTGGATCGCCGGAAGATCCCTGTGTCATCAATCCAGCGAAATCGAATAATTTCGGGTCGAGCAGGTGTGACGGGTTCACATGCGCCAGAGCGCGCAGCATCGTATCCTTGCGCCCCGGCATGCGCCGCTCGATATCGGCGAGCATGTCCTTCATGGCATTGCGCTGCAATCCGTCCTGCGAGCCACAGAGATCGCAGGGAATGATCGGGAACTGCATGGCCGCAGCGAACTTGGCGAGGTCGTCTTCCGCCGCATAGGCCAGTGGGCGCAACAGCATCAAGTCGCCCTCGTCATTGAGCAACTTCGCCGGCATGGAGGCCAGCCGGCCGCCATGGAAGAAGTTCATAAAGAAGGTCTCGAGAATATCCTCGCGGTGATGGCCAAGCACGAGCGCATCGCAACCTTCCTCGCGAGCGATGCGATAAAGATTGCCGCGACGCAGGCGCGAACAGAGCGAACAATAGGTTGCCCCCTCCGGCACCTTTTCCTTCACGATCGAATAGGTGTCGCGATATTCGATGCGATGCGTGACACCGATCTTCGTCAGATATTCGGGCAGAATATGCTTCGGGAAATTCGGCTGACCCTGATCCAGATTGCAGGCGACCAGCTCCACCGGCAGCAGGCCGCGCCATTTCAGATCGAGCAGCAGTGCAAGCAGCCCATAGGAATCCTTGCCGCCAGAAAGGCCAACCAGCCAGCGCTTCTGGCCCTTCAGCATCTGGAAGTCTTCCATAGCCTGGCGCACCTGCCGCAACAGGCGCTTGCGAAGCTTGTTGAAGGAGACCGAACGCGGCGCATCGGAAAACATCGGATGCGCGGCGGAACCGCTATCCTCAACCTCGATATCGATGTCGTCTTTTACCGTCGTTGCGATATTCATTCGATCATTCCTTGCATCTCGCCACGCTGATAGCAGAAAGCGGCTCGAGAAGACATGGGTATCAATCCCCGAATACGGACCAGCCAGTGCGCGCCGCCAGCATTTCCAGCGCAACAGCGCCGAGCTGCGAATTGCCGACCTTGTTCAGTCCCGGCGACCAGACGGCAATGGAGCCGATGCCCGGCGCCACGGCCAGAATGCCGCCGCCGACACCACTCTTGCCCGGCAGGCCGACATGATAGGCGAAGTCCCCCGAACCATCATAATGGCCGCAAGTCAGCATCAGCGCATTGATGCGCCGCGCCCGCTTCGGCGAGACGACGGAGTGACCTGTGATGGGATTGCTGCCGCGCGCAGCGAGATAGAGCCCCGCCTTGGCAAGCTGCAGGCAGCTCATGGAAAGCGCGCACTGATGGAAATAAACACCAAGCACATGCTCAACAGGGTGATGAATATTGCCGTAGGCGCGCATGAAATTGGCAAGCGCGAAATTGCGAAAGCCCGTCTGCGTCTCCGAACGCGCGACCTTGTCATCGATGCTAATCGTCTCGTCGTCGGCCACATAGCGCACGAAGCGCAGCAACTCGCCTATCGCCTCGCGCGGCTCGTGTCCAGCGAGTACGACATCGCTGACGGCGATGGCACCGGCATTGACGAAGGGATTGCGCGGAATGCCCTCTTCGCGCTCCAGTTGGACGATGGAATTGAAAGCCGTACCGGATGGCTCACGCCCTACGCGATTCCACAGGCTCTCGCCGACTTTGCCCAGCGCCAGGGTCAGCATGAAGACCTTGGAGATACTCTGGATGGAGAAAGGGACGCCCGCGTCGCCGATGCAGTAGATTTTGCCGTCGACCGTTGCGATTGCCATTCCGAACTGCTTCGGATCGACCTTTGCCAGCTCGGGAATGTAATCGGCAACCTTGCCTTCGCCGATGCGCGGCGAAAGCTCCGCATGAATGCCGTCGAGAATGGCCTGCAAATCCGTCATGAGGCGCTCCAAAGACAAAAAAGCCGCTCAAACCGAGCGGCTTTTCATTCATTAAGAAAGTTATCCGCTTATTAACGCGAATAGAATTCGACGACCAGATGCGGTTCCATGACGACGGCGTACGGCACGTCGGCGAGAGCCGGAACGCGAGCGAAGGTCGCAACCATCTTGTTGTGATCGACTTCGATGTAATCCGGAACGTCTCGCTCAGCGAGAGAAACCGATTCCAGAACGGTTACGAGCTGCTTGGACTTTTCGCGAACTTCGATAACGTCGCCAGCCTTGCAGCGGTACGAACCGATGTTGACGCGAACGCCGTTGACCGTGACGTGGCCGTGGTTGACGAACTGACGGGCGGCGAAGACCGTCGGAACGAACTTGGCGCGGTAGACGATCGCGTCGAGACGCGATTCGAGCAGGCCGATCAGGTTTTCCGAGGTGTCGCCCTTGCGGCGGTTGGCTTCGTCGAAGGTGGCGCGGAACTGCTTTTCACGCAGGTCGCCGTAGTAGCCCTTCAGCTTCTGCTTGGCGCGCAGCTGCACGCCGAAGTCCGAGAGCTTGCCCTTGCGGCGCTGGCCGTGCTGGCCCGGGCCGTATTCGCGGCGGTTAACCGGGGACTTCGGACGGCCCCAGATGTTTTCGCCCATACGGCGGTCAATTTTGTACTTGGACGATTCGCGCTTGCTCATCGCATTTCCTTTCAAGTGTTATGGCGGCCCGTTGCCGAACCGCGAAGGAAACACGCCCTCCTCTGAACTCCGTTTTCGAGCTCTGACAGGCTTCTCACGTTAGCGAACGGACGAAGCCACGGGACATGTCAAATGAAACACCGGACATTTCTGCCCGGCGTTGGCGCGGTCTGTAAGGGGTCGTCATGAAAATGTCAACAGCAGGATCGGCGAGAAGCGCAGTTTCATTCCGCACGCCCCAGGCCGCGCCAGTCCTCCGGCACATCCGGCAACGACGGCATCAGATCCGGCTCGGATGTCGCCTTTCGAAACTGCACGCCATCGTCGGTCGAAGCCGATATCTGAATTGGGATGCCGCTGGCGTTGACCGCAAGCAGACCGACTATATCCGGTGGCGCGGATCGAACGTAGCGCTCTGCTCCATTCAGCACCTCCACAAGCCTGTCGCGAATGACGCTGGCCGTAAAATCGACTGGAAGACCTCTCACGGAATCATAATCCTCGGTCGAAACCGATAGCCCTCTTCGCCGAATTTCATCAATTATCCTGATTGGAGAATAATGAGGTGGCTTTCCCGAGGCTGCGACGACAACCGCACCAAGCGGAGCCAACCTTTCGTCGATCATTAACAAATCGACGAAATCCCGTGGCTTTGTCCGGGTTGATGCCGCCAAAACCTTATTCACGGCAAGGTCCGCTGGGTGAAGCCTTGCGCCCCACTCCTTGTCTCGAATAAGCGGGAAAAACCGAGTTCGAGATTCGCTCATCCATTGAATGAGCGTATTCTCCTGCGCCTTGGAGACTTCGGCCTCGACGCAGCCATAGACATTGACCTCGACAGAAACACGGAAACCATCAGTTCTGAGCGTTTCCATGTCCCGCTCGGCAACAGGACCGATTTCCTCGTCGGTATCTTGAAAGATATCGATATCATCGGACAGACGAGGCCAATTCATATTAAGGACAAGCCCGCCTGCAACATAGCTGGTTTCCGATCGATTTTTTGCGATGGAAGCCATAATCTCTTTTTGCAGTTTGGTCAGCGCCATCGCCTATCGCCCGACCTCGTCAAGCATGCGACGCCCTATTGCAAAGGCGCGCGCATCGCCGCGCTCCATCAAGGCGCTGGCTATCACCCTTGCCTTCTGTGCCAAATCGGGCAGCCGATCCAGATCGATATTGTCAAGAAGGCGGGTGCCGTAGCGGTCAAGCGCTTCTTCGACATTCTCTCGAAGACGCTCTTTCCTTTGTCGATGTTCTGCGCGCATCTCCGCCGCTTGCGACAGGATATCATTGCGGCACGCTGCGGGAACTAGAACCTCCACCCTCACTAGGTCGGACGCTCCACCACTTTCCCTATATCGCTGGATCCTGTCACGCGCGGCCATGAATTCATCTCCTGCAGAGACAAATATAGGCGTATCCGGGATACGTATCAAGGGTGTCGTATTTCCGGCTATTCCGCCGCCTGCTCCCCACCCTCGATATCCGGCGCATTGGCATCGCCGGGCGCGGTCTGGGAACCCATATCCGGGAAAGCGACGATCCGCTTGCCGGAGAAATCCGTGTGAACGACGACGCTGCCCTGTTCCTCGAAATAGCTCAATAGTCGCCGTGCGCGTCTGGCCGAATGGGTGCCATAGGCGCGGGCAATACGGGCGTCGGACGGGCACGGTTCGCCGCTGATCGCGGCCTTCGCCAACATCAAAAAGACGCCCTGCAGATCGTCGGTGACACTGGCGGACAGCGCAAGCGCCGTTGCCCATTGATCCGTCGCCATGACCTCTTCGTCCGCACCGGAGCGCACGATCGCCACGCGACGGCGGAATTCCGAAAGGCTCATGGGTGCGCCGGGAACGCGGCGCATACGCAAGCGTACAAGAAACTCCTGATAAAGCACTGAATCCGTTCGGAAGCCGGAGGCGGGATCATCGAGGATTTCGGAGAGCACCGCGCTCACTCTCGCCTCGCGATCCTCGCTCGATAGTTCCGGCTGGCTGACCTTCGGCTCGGACGGTGCCGGGCTTGCTGCCGGCACGGAGCGGGAAAGCTCGGCCAGAATATCGGTCGTTGGGCGGGGAGCCGGCGTCGTGCGGCGGACAACGGGCCGCGCGAACTCTTCCGGATCCGGCGTGAAGATCAGATCTTCGACATCCTGCGGCGCATCCGGCAGCGGCATCAGCTTTGGGCTGGAGGAGCGCGCCGAGGTTTCCACCGCGCCGATGGTGATCGGCAGCGGACGGCGCGAAAGTGCCGGCCCGAGGGCGACGAAATTACCGCGCTTCAGGTCGCGGAACATTTCCGCCTGCCTGCGATCCATACCGAGAAGATCGGCGGCACGTGCCATGTCGATATCGAGGAAGGTGCGGCCCATCAAGAAATTGGAAGCTTCAGCGGCAACGTTCTTGGCGAGCTTCGCCAGTCGCTGCGTGGCGATGACGCCGGCAAGGCCGCGCTTTCTGCCGCGGCACATCAGATTGGTCATGGCGCCGAGCGACATCTTGCGCGCATCTTCCGAAACGTCGCCGCCGACCGAGGGCGCAAACATCTGCGCCTCATCGACCACCACGAGCACCGGATACCAGAATTCGCGATCGGCATCGAACATGCCATTCAGGAAGGCTGCGGCAGCGCGCATCTGCTGCTCGATATCGAGCCCTTCCAGTGTCAGCACGCAGGACACGCGGTGCTGGCGGATGCGGTTGGCGATGCCGGCAAGCTCGGCTTCCGTACGCTCGCCATCGACGACCACATGACCGAACTTATCGGCCAGCGTGACGAAATCGCCTTCGGGATCGATGATGACCTGCTGCACCCACTGCGCCGACTGTTCCAGCAGCCGCCGCAGAAGATGAGATTTTCCGGAGCCGGAATTACCCTGCACCAGGAGACGCGTCGCTAGCAGCTCCTCGATATCGAGCTGGGCGCTGGTCCCGCCGGACGCCGTTCCCATGTCGATGCCGACCTGCAATGCACTTCCCCTATGAGCAAGAATCAAATGTGGATGCGTCCTATCTTTCTGAAAGGAGGCGCCCTCGTCTAGCAAAGATTTCCAAGCTTCGCGCCCGTGGATTGAAAAAACCCACAGGCGATTATGAGACCTATCTGAAGCGCAGATTGGCCCGCGACAGCTGGCTGACCGACGTGCAGCCCATGAGCTTCATGTCGCGCTCGACTTCCGTGCGCAGATGCCTGAGCGCCCGCTCCACCCCAGCCTGACCGGCAGCGGCGAGCGGATAGAGATAGAAGCGACCGAGGCCAACGGCCTTCGCGCCGAGCGACAGAGCCTTCAGCACATGCGTGCCGCGCTGGACGCCGCCATCCATCATGACATCGATGCGATGGCCGACGGCGTCAACGATTTCCGCCAGCTGATCGAATGCCGAACGTGAACCGTCCAGCTGCCGACCGCCATGGTTCGAGAGCACGATGCCGGTGCATCCGATATCGACGGCACGTTTTGCGTCTTCTACCGACATGATGCCCTTGAGGCAGAACTGCCCGCTCCAGTGCTTCACCATCTCGGCAACGTCGTTCCAGTTCATCGATGGATCGAGCATCTCGGTGAAATACTTGCCGATCGACATGGCGCCGCCGCTCATGTCGACATGCTCATCGAGCTGCGGCAGGCGAAACTTTTCGTGCGTGACATAGTTCATCGCCCAGGCAGGCTTGATGGCGAACTGGGTGAGGCCCGCCAGATTGAGCTTGAACGGAATGGAAAACCCGGTGCGAAGATCGCGCTCGCGATTGCCGCCGGTAATGCTGTCGACAGTCAGCATCATGACGTTAACGCCGGCTTCCTTGGCCCGCTCCATCATTGCCCGATTCAAGCTGCGGTCCTTGTGGAAATAGAACTGGTAGACCTGCGGCCCTTGATGCTTCTTGCGGATTTCCTCAAGACTGACGGTGCCGAGCGAGGAAACGCCGAACATGGTGCCGAGCGAAGAAGCCGCGGCGGCCACCGCATTCTCGCCCTGATAATGGAAGAGACGCTGCAGTGCCGTCGGCGAGCAATAGAAGGGCGTCGCGAGCTTTTGTCCCATGACGGTGACAGACATGTCGATCTCGCTGACCCCGCGCAGAACGTTGGGCACGAGATCGCAGCTTTCAAAGCTTGACGTGTTTCGCCGCAGCGTCACCTCGTCGTCGGCCGCGCCGTCGATATAGTTGAAGATCGGGCCGGGAAGACGCTTTTTCGCGAGAAGACGAAAATCATGGAAGTTGTGGCACTCACGCAGACGCATGGCTTGCCCCGACAACGCTGCAATCAATCTCAAAAGACATCAATATCGACCTCCCAATATCCCGCCGCCCAGTCAAATCCTGCATTACAGCCGGTGCAAACGTGCTTCCCACTTGTAAAGCACATCCGGCTCCTTTTCCTCATTGCCTGCCCCGTCGGACTCGTCAACCACGAAGAAGCCGTGTTTCAAGTAAAAGCGGCGCGCCGGCTCGTTTCTCTGGAATGTCCAGAGCGACAGCGCCGGATAGGTCGACTTGGCGATATCCAGCAGGCGGCTGCCTACACCACGCCCCTGCGCCTCGGGCAGAACGTAGAGCTGATCGATCCAATCCTTGAGGAAGGCAATGACGCCGACCAGGCGACCGCCCTCTTCCGCGCCCCAGATCTGGCAGTCTTTGAAGACCACAGCGCTCCAGAAACCGACATCCTCTTCCGGCGTATGAAGTCTGGCAAGCGTCGGCAGCCGCTCGTTGAAGGAAGCGCGATGAACGGCGGCGGCAGCCGGCATATCCACGAGATCGAGTTTACGCAGCAAAACCTTGTCTTTCATCATCAAGCCTTGAGTCCAAAGCCTTGCATCAGCCGGCGCGTGAGAAAATCCGGTGCCCCGGAGGTGAAGACAGCGAAATCGAAATTGTCAGGATGGACGGCATCGGCCACCTGCGGCACGAGACTGCGGGCGCGCCTTGCGATCGCTTCAGCCGGATCGAGCCAATCGACCGGCCAGGGCGCAAGCCTGCGGAAAATATTGGCCATGAAGGGATAATGCGTGCAGGCGAGCACGACGATATCGGTCTTGCGGCCATCCATCTCGACGAAGCACTGCTCGATCTCGGTCATGACTGCCTCATCGCTGACGACATCACCGCGAATATAGGCTTCCGCCAGACGTGCCAGGTCCTCCGATCCGACGAGCCGCACATGGCATTGCGTGGCAAAAGACTGGATCAGGTCGCGCGTATAGGCGCGCTTGACAGTGCCGGGGGTCGCCAACACGGAGACCAATCCGGAGCGCGTGCGCTCCGCAGCTGGCTTGATCGCCGGCACGGTACCCACGAAGGTCATTTGCGGAAAGGCGGCACGAAGAGCGGCGCCGGCCAGCGTGAACGCCGTGTTGCAGGCGATGATGCAGACTTCCGGATCATATTGCTCAAGCAGCTTTGCGAAGAGACCGACAATGCGCTCTTTCAAGGCTGCTTCTTCCCAACTGCCATAGGGAAATGCGGCATCGTCAGCGATATAGATGAAACCCCGCTCCGGCATCAGCACGCGTGCTTCGCGCAGCACGGTCAAACCGCCGATCCCTGAATCGAAAACAAGGACCGGTTTCAGCTCATTCGCCGCTGCTGTCATCGTTCGTGGTTTCCTTGGGTGCTTTCGAGGGTTGGGGATGAGAACCGCTGCCGCGCGGGGACTTCCGCGAGAAGCGGTCGAGAGACGAGATCACCCCGCGCAAGACGCTGATTTCCTGTTCGGTGAAGGCCCGGCGCGAGAGGACGGCCCGAAGATTGTCGACCATTTTCGGCTTTTTCCCAGCAGGATGGAAATAATTGCGCGCATCCAGCGCTTCCTCGAGCTGGTCGAACAGGCCGAAAAGCTGCTCCTTGGTCGAAGGCCGCTGCTCGATCGCCTGGAAAGGCACATCGCCCAGATCCTCCATACCCGATTTCATCCACTCATAGGACATCAACAGCACGGCCTGGGCTATGTTCAGCGAGGCGAAAGCAGGATTGACGGGAAAGGTGACGATCTCGTCTGCCAGCGCCACTTCCTCGTTCGTCAGGCCCCAGCGTTCCCTGCCGAAGAGAATGCCGGTGCCCTCGCCCGCCTTGAATTTGGCGCGAAGGGTCTCGGCCGCAACGACTGGCGAACGCACCGGCTTGTAGCCATCCCGCTCGCGCGCCGTCGTTGCATAGACGAAATTGAGATCTGATATCGCCTGTTCCAGCGTCTCGTAGACCTTGGTCGCCTCGATGATATGATCCGCCTTCGAAGCCGTCGCCTGCGCCCTTTCGTTCGGCCAGCCATCGCGAGGATTGACGAGGCGCAATTCGGCAAGGCCGAAATTCGCCATGGCGCGCGCCACCATGCCGATATTCTCGCCCATCTGCGGCTCGACCAGAATGATGGCCGGCCCTTCGGCCAAAAGTTGACGCTCGCTGTTCGTGCCTGCCATGATGTCTTGCTCTCCGCGCGCGAACCTTCTCGCGCAAATCATGGGTCGCAATAGCGAGACGCCAGCCGATCGGCAAGGTTTTTGCGCTTGAACGGCAGAACGAATTCCGCCCGATTATTGCGGATTGGCCGGCTTCTGCTGATCCGACGGTTGCTGCGTCTGGTCTGTCGGCTGTTGCTGCTGCTGTTTGACAAGATCCACCATCACGCTCTTGAGCGAGCTTGGATTGCCATTGTCGTCGTTGGTGACGATATCATCGACAACGGGCCTGCCGCCCTCTTCAATGACCTCGAAGCGAACCGTCGTCACCTTCTGATAATCGGCGTCGGAGCCCATGCAGGTCGATTTCTTGAAGGTCGCCAGCACCTCTGTCACATTGTTCTTCGGCGGCTGGGCGTCAATCTTCACGTCCTCCAGCGGACACGCGTCCTGCGCATTGACGATGACGTCGTAGTCGAAAGGCGAGATACCATCCTCGTCGGCGGCGGGAAATTGCGCCGCTGCCTGGTATTTCGCTCCAAAATCCTTGCTGTAGATTTCCTTGAGCTTGTCCTCGCCGAAGATATCCTGCCAGTCGCTGTCGCCGCCCGCCCAGTTCGAGACGGTCGCATCCATGATGGCTTTGACCGGTACCGTTGCATCGGCCGCAAACGCCATATGCGCGCCAAGCGAGAACTGAAAAAGCGTAAGGGCAAAAGCGGAGGCAGCAAATTTATGCATGACGTGATTCCATGACACGGGGCCAACGGGCAAAACCTGCGCGACATTAGACCCATGGACCGTTTTGACAATGGCCGGATCGTAAAAAGCAGGTGATGTCACGAATGATAAAAACGCGACGCCGGAGGCTCTATCGGCTTTGCGTTCCGCACTTGCGGTGCTATAGCGCTCGGGACTTCACATTACCCACAGGACTATACGGTCCCATTAGCTTAGACGAGGCAGAAGTATGAAGAAGATCAAGGTCGCAAATCCCGTTGCCGATCTCGATGGCGATGAAATGACTCGCATCATCTGGCAGTTTATCAAAGACAAACTGATCTACCCCTACCTCGACATCGATATCGACTATTACGACCTTTCGGTCGAAAACCGCGACGCGACCAACGACCAGGTCACGATCGACGCCGCCAACGCCATCAAGAAGCATGGTGTCGGCATCAAGTGCGCGACGATCACTCCGGATGAAGATCGCGTCAAGGAATTCAACCTGAAGCAGATGTGGAAGAGCCCGAACGGCACCATCCGCAACATCCTCGGCGGCGTCATCTTCCGCGAGCCGATCATCTGCAAGAACGTTCCGCGCCTCGTTCCCGGCTGGACCAAGCCGATCGTCGTCGGCCGTCACGCCTTCGGCGACCAGTACCGCGCGACCGACTTCAAGTTCCCCGGCAAGGGCAAGCTGACCATCAAGTTCGTCGGCGAAGATGGCGAAGTCATCGAAAAGGAAGTCTTCAACGCTCCGGGCGCCGGCGTTGCAATGGCCATGTACAACCTCGACGAGTCGATCCGCGAATTCGCCCGCGCCTCGATGATGTACGGCCTGATGCGCAAGTGGCCGGTCTACCTCTCCACAAAGAACACCATCCTCAAGGCTTATGACGGCCGCTTCAAGGACATCTTCGAAGAAGTCTACCAGAACGAGTTCAAGGCTCAGTTCGATGAAGCCGGCATCACCTATGAACACCGCCTGATCGACGACATGGTCGCCTCCGCCCTCAAGTGGTCCGGCGGCTACGTCTGGGCCTGCAAGAACTATGACGGCGACGTCCAGTCCGATACCGTTGCCCAGGGCTTCGGCTCGCTCGGCCTAATGACCTCGGTTCTCCTGACGCCGGATGGCAAGACGGTCGAAGCCGAAGCCGCACACGGCACGGTGACCCGCCACTATCGCCAACACCAGAAGGGCCAGGAAACCTCGACGAACTCGATCGCTTCGATCTTCGCCTGGACCCGCGGCCTCGCTCACCGCGCCAAGCTCGACGAAAATGCCGAACTCGCAAAGTTCGCTTCCACGCTCGAAAAGGTTTGCGTCGATACCGTTGAAGCCGGCTACATGACCAAGGACCTGGCGCTGCTGATCGGCCCCGATCAGCCGTGGCTCTCGACCACCGCCTTCCTCGACAAGATCGACGAAAATCTCAAGAAGGCCATGGCTGCCTAAGCCTTGCCGACATGAGCAGACACGAAAACCCGGCCTCAACGCCGGGTTTTCTTTTGCGTTGAATCTTGCCGCCGGGGCGAACCGGTGGCAAAAATGCCCGCAACAAAGGGGAGAGGCAGATGGCTGAAGAACTCGTTTTCTATACCAATCCGATGTCGCGCGGACGCATCGCCCGCTGGATGCTCGAGGAAATCGGCCAGCCCTACCGCACCGAATATCTCGACTACGGCACGACGATGAAATCGCCGGAATATCTCGCGGTCAACCCGATGGGCAAGGTACCGGCCATCAAGCATGGCGATACCGTCGTCACCGAAGGTGCCGCCATCTGTGCCTATCTGGCCGAAACTTTTCCGCAGGCGGGGCTTGCTCCGACGGCTGCCGAGCGCGGCCGCTATTTCCGCTGGATGTTCTTTGCGGCCGGGCCGTTCGAGATGGCGATCACCAATCGCGCCCTCGGCTTCGAAGTCCCGCCGGAACGCCTGCGCATGGCCGGCTGCGGCAGCTTTGCGAATGTGCTTGATGCGATGGAGTACGCCGTCACGACCTCGCCGTTCATCGCCGGCGACCGCTTTACGGCAGCCGACGTCTATGTCGGTTCGCATGTCGGCTGGGGCCTTAATTTCGGTACCATCGAAAAACGGCCGGCATTCGTCGACTACTGGAGCCGCGTCAGCGACCGCGACGCCTATCGCCGCGGCAACGAGATTGACAATGCAGCCATGCCGAAGCCGGCTACTGCATAATTCCTTAAATCGGAATCGATTTAAGGATAAAATTATGCAGCAGATTAATAGCGTTACAGCGACCTTTGCGCGTCATGCATGACGCGCGGCGCTGTAATACCTGACAATACAAAGCACTAAGAGGATATCTTCGATCGCGCTCATATGCCGCTATTGCAGCGCCATATAGATATCGGTCAAAAGCTCTGTCGGCGGGACGTCGCGCGGATTGTTGATATATTCCTCGAACATCACGGCATCGCGCAGCTGCCGCCCGGAAGCCGGAAGCCACTGCGCATAGAGCCACTGATAGGCCTTATGCATGTTTGCATAAGGCCCTTTGTGGCGCAGCACGGCGTACTCGCCGCCGTCGAGCGAACGCCGCTCCAGCGGAGCATTGGCAACGACGGCCTCGCCAGCGGTGACGCAGGCGTAGGAGCGCAGTTTGTCCGCTTCCACCACATCCGGATCATCGAGATAGACACCGATCATGCGCATGTCCGGCCCGGCAAGGCCGCGGGCAAAGATGGTGCCAAAGAGTGTTTCGAATGCCTGGCCGATTTGCATATAGGAGCCGCGATGGGCGACACCGATCAGTGACATCGGAGAGATAGTGCGAAGCGTAACGTCGAACATGACCGTGATCCTTCCTTGGGTACTGGGTTCGAAGATCGTATGGCTTCCCTCATTCCGATATCGCGCCGGCGGCATGCCGTAGGCGGATCTGAAGATGCGGTTGAACGACTGGAGGTTGGGATAGCCCGACCGCTTTGCAATGTCGCTGATAGATAGACGGGTGTTGACGAGATCGCCGGCGGCACGATGCAGCCGCAGCCGCTTGACGGTCGCCGCCGCCGTCTCGCCGTAGATCGCCCGATAAATCCTGTGCCAGTGATAGCTGGACATGCAGGCGATCTCGGCGAGCTTTTCCATATCGAGTTCATCGTCCAGATGCTCATGGATATAGGCCGAAACCCGCCGCAACCGGGTCTCGTAAAGCGTCCACGCCGTTCCGCCACTCATGTCAAACCTCTTGCAAATCGACCGGCCCGACAAGAGCATAACCCGATTTGACAAATCCTGCGGAGTTGTCCGGACAAAGAAAATGGCGGACACCGAAGCATCCGCCATCCATGATCACCAATCGGAATTCAGCGTCTTAGCCAGCAAGCGCCGCAGCAATCGCCTCGATCGCCTCATCGGCCTTGGCACCATCAGGGCCTCCGGCCTGCGCCATGTCGGGACGGCCGCCGCCGCCCTTGCCGCCGAGGGCAGCTGAAGCGACGCGGACGAGATCGACGGCGCTGAAGCGGCCAACCAGATCCTCCGTGACGGCGACGACGGCGCTGGCCTTGCCATCATCCGAGACGCCGATCAGCGCCACGACGCCTGATCCGAGGCTCGCCTTCGCCTCATCCGCCAGACCCTTGAGGTCCTTGGGGTCGACGCCGGAAACGGGCTTGCCGAGGAATTTGACGCCGTTGACTTCACGGACCGCATCAGCGGAGCCGCCTTGGCTGCCGCCCATGGCGAGCTTGCGCTTGGCATCAGCCAATTCGCGCTCCAGCTTGCGGCGCTCGTCCATCAGCGCTTCGACGCGGGAAACGACTTCGCCCGGCTGAACTTTGAGCGTCGAGGCAAGGCTCTTTACGCGGTCATCCTGTTCGGCGAGATAATCACGCGCGGATTCACCGGTCACGGCTTCGATGCGGCGAACGCCGGCACCGACGGCGCTTTCGCCGAGAATGCGCACGAGACCGATCTGGCCGGTAGCGGAGACATGCGTGCCGCCGCAAAGCTCGACCGAGTAAGGCTTGCCAGATTTGGCACCACGCACACCCTGCCCCATCGACACGACGCGGACTTCGTCGCCATACTTCTCGCCGAACAGCGCCATCGCGCCTTCCGCGATCGCATCATCGACGCTCATCAGGCGGGTCGTGACCGGAGAATTCTGCAGAACGATCTCGTTCGCCATCTCTTCGACGACCTTCAGCTCCTCGGCCGACATCGGCTTCGGATGGGAAACGTCGAAACGCAGGCGCTCGGGCGCAACCAGCGAGCCCTTCTGAGCCACATGGGTGCCAAGCACTTCGCGGAGAGCTTCGTGCAGCAGATGGGTGGCAGAGTGATTGGCACGCAGGCGCGAGCGTCTGTTGTGATCGACGGTCAGCACGACGGCGTCGCCAACTGTGATCTTGCCTTCCGACACCTCCGAGTTGTGAACGAAAAGGCCCTCGCCCTTCTTCTGCGTATCGCTAACGGCGAGCTTGCCGTGATCGCTTGATATCACGCCGGTATCGCCCATCTGGCCACCGGATTCGCCGTAAAACGGCGTCTGGTTGACGATGATCTGCACCTTGTCGCCGGCAGCGGCGCTGTCGACGGCCATACCGTCCCTGACAATCGCCTGAATGACGCCTTCAGCGGTTTCCGTGTCGTAGCCGAGGAACTCGGTCGCACCGTTCTTTTCCTTGAGCTCGAACCAGATGGTCTCGGTTGCCTTGTCGCCGGAACCGGTCCAATGCGAGCGCGCCTCAGCCTTCTGCCGCTCCATGGCATCCGTGAAGCTGGAAATATCGACGCCGATGCCGCGAGCGCGCAGCGCGTCCTGCGTCAGATCGAGCGGGAAACCATAGGTGTCGTAGAGCTTGAAGGCGGTTTCGCCGTCGAGGCTGTCGCCCTTGTGCAAGTCAGAAGTGGCGTCGTTGAGCAGCGACAGGCCGCGTTCCAGCGTCTTGCGGAAACGGGTCTCTTCAAGCTTCAGCGTTTCGGAAGTCAGCGCCTCGGCACGCACCAGCTCCGGATAGGCACGGCCCATCTGCTGGATCAGCGCCGGCAGGAGCTTCCACATCAGCGGCTCCTTGGCACCAAGCAGCTGCGCGTGGCGCATGGCGCGGCGCATAATGCGGCGAAGCACGTAGCCACGGCCTTCGTTCGATGGCAGCACGCCATCGGCGATCAGGAAAGCGGAGGAACGCAGGTGATCGGCGATGACGCGATGGCTGGCACGGTGCTCACCCTCGGCCTTCACGCCCGTTGCCTCTTCCGAAGCTTCGATCAGCGCGCGGAACAGGTCGATGTCATAGTTGTCATGCTTGCCTTGCAGCACGGCGGCAACACGCTCGAGGCCCATGCCAGTGTCGATCGACGGACGCGGCAGGTCGACGCGCTGTTCCTTGGTGATCTGCTCGAACTGCATGAAGACGAGATTCCAGATCTCGATGAAGCGGTCGCCGTCTTCTTCCGGAGAGCCGGGAGGGCCACCCCAGATGTGATCGCCGTGATCATAGAAGATTTCGGAACAAGGGCCGCACGGACCGGTATCGCCCATCGCCCAGAAATTGTCGCTGGTGGCGATGCGGATGATCCGGTCGTCGGAAAGGCCGGCAATCTTCTTCCACAGGTTAAAGGCGTCGTCATCGGTATGATAGACCGTGACCAGCAGGCGCTTAGCGTCGAGGCCGAATTCCTTGGTGATCAGGTTCCAGGCAAGCTCGATGGCGCGCTCCTTGAAGTAATCGCCAAAGGAGAAGTTGCCGAGCATCTCGAAGAAGGTGTGATGGCGGGCGGTGTAGCCGACATTGTCGAGGTCGTTATGCTTGCCGCCGGCGCGAACGCATTTCTGCGCGGTCGAAGCCGTCGTATAGGGACGCTGCTCCAGGCCAGTGAACACGTTTTTGAATTGCACCATGCCGGCATTGGTGAACATCAATGTCGGATCGTTGCGCGGCACCAGCGGGCTCGACGGCACGATCTCGTGGCCGTTTTTCTTAAAATAGTCGAGGAAGGTCGACCGGATTTCATTCACACCGCTCATATGGGGCCCTTCAGTCCTGCGCTCAGCAACTTGCATCAAAGTCAGTGGCTTTTATCGTCCGCTCCCGGCGCTGTCCAGCCGCACGAACAAAACCGGCCGCACATCCCTTGGACAATACGGCCGGTTTCGATTTTTTAGCTTCAGTCTTAAGCCGGGAATTGCTCCTGAAAATCCTTATTCGCCGGAAGCATCGCCGTCGTCGCCGGAATCGGGACCGCCATTCTGCAGGAAGCGGTCGGCAATGAGGCCGGCATTCTGACGTAGCGACAGCTCGATCTCACGAGACAAATCCGGATTGTCGCGCAAGAAGATCTTCGCGTTCTCGCGGCCCTGACCGAGGCGCTGGCTGTTATAGGAGAACCAGGCACCGGACTTTTCGACGATGCCCGCCTTGACGCCGAGATCGACTAGCTCGCCGGTCTTGGAAACGCCTTCGCCATACATGATGTCGAATTCGACCTGCTTGAAGGGCGGCGCCATCTTGTTCTTGACGACCTTGACGCGCGTCTGGTTGCCGATCACCTCTTCGCGCTCCTTGACCGCGCCGATGCGGCGGATATCGAGGCGAACCGAGGCGTAGAATTTCAGCGCGTTACCGCCCGTCGTCGTTTCCGGCGAGCCGAACATGACGCCGATCTTCATGCGGATCTGGTTGATGAAGATCACCATGCAGTTGGACTTGGAGATCGAAGCCGTGAGCTTACGCAGTGCCTGGCTCATCAGGCGGGCCTGCAGGCCCGGCAGGCTGTCGCCCATTTCGCCTTCGATTTCGGCGCGCGGTGTCAGAGCCGCAACGGAGTCGACGACCAGAACGTCGATAGCGCCGGAGCGCACCAGCGTGTCGGTGATTTCGAGCGCCTGTTCGCCGGTATCGGGCTGCGAGATCAGAAGATTCTGCAGGTCGACGCCGAGCTTGCGGGCATAGACCGGATCGAGCGCATGTTCCGCGTCCACGAAGGCGCAGATGCCACCCTTCTTCTGGGCTTCTGCAATGGTCTGCAGCGCCAGGGTCGTCTTACCCGAGCTTTCCGGCCCGTAGATTTCGATGATGCGCCCCTTCGGCAAGCCGCCAATGCCGAGGGCAATATCGAGGCTCAGAGAGCCGGTGGAAACCGTTTCGATTTCGACCACGTTCTCGTTAGAGCCGAGCTTCATGATCGAGCCCTTGCCGAACGACCGCTCAATTTGAGAGAGTGCCGCTTCAAGTGCCTTGCTTTTATCCACCGATTTGTCCTCTACAAGCCGCAAAGAATTCTGAGACATTCGATCCACCTTTAGGTTATTGAAGCCGCTCTAGCAATGTCGCCGCTGATGAGAATTGTGTACTCGATTTGTTCTCATATCGCAAGAGCACAACAAGCGATTGAAAGAAAAAGGTAAAATGAATTCTGTTCTATTTTTGTTTTCTTCTTTCTTCCCAGGCACTTACATGCCCGAAACGGTGAATTGCGAGATGTTTGCGGCTCGCTCGATTCGCCTTTTAGGCTGCTGAGGATAACCCTATGGCGAAAAAGATTCTCGTTCTTGGTGGCGCCCATATCGATCGTCGCGGCCGCATCTTCGGCGACACGGTGTCCGGCGCCAGCAACCCCGGCGCATGGTTCGAGGAGCCTGGCGGCGGCGGCTTCAATGCGGCCCGAAATCTTGCCCGTCTGGGCTTTGACGTAAAGCTGATCTCGCCGCGCGGCGGCGATCCCTGCGGCGAGATGGTGGCCGAGGCCGCAAGCCACGCCGGCATTGACGACAAGCCCTTCGTCTTCCTCGATCGCAAAACGCCGAGCTATACGGCCATTCTTGAGAATGACGGCAATCTTGTCATCGCGCTCGCGGATATGGAGCTCTACAAACTCTTCGTTCCGCGACGCCTGGCGATTCGCGCCGTTCGCGATGCCTTCGATGAGACCGACCTCATTCTCTGCGACGCCAATCTGCCTGCCGAAACCTTAGGCGCGATTGCGGCAAGAGCTGCCCTATGCGGAAAACCGGTCGCCGCCATCGCCATCTCGCCGGCAAAGGTCGTGCGACTGAAGCCGAGCCTTGCCGGCATCGGTCACCTGTTCCTCAACGAAGCCGAAGCCACGGCGTTGACTGAAATCCGTCCGGAGGATCCGCGCGAATGGGTGAGTGCTTTGCGGGCGCTCGGCCTGCGCAACGGCGTGATCACCCGCGGGAAACGCCCCCTGATCGCATTCTCGCGTGATGCCATCGTCGGCCTGCAGCCGCCTATCGTCGAGGATGTCGCCGATGTCACCGGTGCGGGAGATTCGCTTGCGTCCGGCGTTCTGTCGGCGCTGATGGCCGGCTACGATCTCGCGGAAGCCATACGTCATGGCGCGGCGGCAGCGGCAATCACCGTCCAGTCTCCCTATGCAACGGCAGAAAATCTCTCTCCCGAGCTGCTAAACGCGGCCCTGGCCCTTGTTCCCGAGGCCGAAATTCTGTCATGAAGCCTGCTCAAGACGCATATATTGTTTCAGTGAATTGGAAACGACAATGACCCAGCCTATCTCGCCCCTGCTTCCGATCTCCTATTCGAAGGAAGTCGCCGCCGCCAAGCTGCGTGGTGCGCCGATCGTCGCTCTGGAATCGACGATCATCACCCACGGCATGCCCTATCCAGGCAATATCGAGATGGCCCGCAGCGTCGAAGCGATCATCCGGCAGGAAGGCGCGGTACCCGCGACCATCGCCGTCATCCATGGCACCCTGCATATCGGCCTCGAGCCGGAAGAGCTGGAATCACTGGCCAAGACGGAAGGTGCGATGAAGGTTTCTCGCGCCGACATCGCCTTTGCGATCGCCGAACGCCGCACCGGTGCGACCACCGTTGCCGCCACGATGATCGCGGCCGCCCGCGCCGGCATCAAGGTTTTCGCCACCGGCGGCATCGGCGGCGTGCATCGTGGTGCCGAAGAGAGCTTCGATATTTCGGCGGATCTTGAAGAGCTTTCCCGTACCGGCGTTATCGTCGTTTGCGCCGGCGCCAAGGCGATCCTCGATATTCCGAAGACGCTGGAAGTGCTGGAAACCCGCGGCGTTCCCGTCGTGACCTACGACAGCACCGAATTCCCGGCCTTCTGGTCGCGCTCGTCCGGTCTGACGAGCCCGCTGACGCTGAACAGCCCCGCTGCGATCGCCAACTTCCAGACGACGCGCGAACAGCTCGGCATCGATGGCGGCATGCTGATCGCCAATCCGGTTCCGGAAGCCGACGAGATCCCGCGTGAGGAGATGGAAATCTATATCGAGCGGGCCCTCGACAGTGCCGAGCGCGACGAGATCACCGGCAAGGCGGTTACGCCTTATCTGCTGAGCACGATCTTCGACATCACCGAAGGCCGCAGCCTCAAGACCAATATCGCGCTTGTCGAAAACAATGCGCGCCTGGCCGCGGAAATCGCCGTCGCTCTGGCAGACTAATCAAATAATCAAAGCCCTAATCACAGGAACGGCCGGGTACGCAATCGCCTGGCCGTTCTTTTTTGTTTCAGGTCAGGACGAACAGACCCAGAGCAGACCGCAATTCGGCAAGCGTTGCCTCCGTTCGCTCCCTCGCCTTTCGCGTCCCCTCACGCACTATCCCCAAAACATGGTCGGGCTCTGCGGCATAACGCCGACGGCGCTCGCGGATCGGTGCGAGCAGCGCTTGCAGAATATCCTCGAGATATCTCTTCAAGGTTATGTCACCAAGCCCGCCGCCGCGATAATGCACCTTCAGCTCTTCGATCAGCTGCCGATCCTCACAGAAGGCATCCAGATAAGTGAAGACCACATTTCCCTCGATCTTGCCGGGATCGCTGACACGCAAGTGATCCGGATCGGTATACATTCGCCGGACGGCATCCCTGATCTCATCCGGCGATGCCGAAAGCGGGATCGCATTGCCCTGTGATTTGCTCATCTTCGCCTTGCCGTCGACCCCAGGCAGGCGCCCGACCTTCGGCACCATCGCTGCAGCCTCCACCAGAACGTCTCGCCCGATCTGGCGGTTGAGACGGCGAACGATCTCGTTGGTCTGCTCGATCAACGGCGCCTGATCCTCGCCGACGGGAACGACCGTCGCCTTGAAGGCGGTGATATCGGCGGCCTGCGCCACCGGGTAGCAGAGAAAGCCAGCCGGCACATCGCGTTCGAAGCCGCGCAGCTGGATCTCCGTCTTGATCGTCGGGTTGCGCTCGAGACGGCTGACCGTAACGAAATTCAGGTAGAGCATCGTCAGCTCCGCCAACGCCGGCAAGGCCGATTGAACGCAGATCGTCGTCAGTGTCGGATCGATGCCGACCGCGAGGTAGTCGATCGCGACTTCCAGCACATTGCGCCGGACCTTTTCGGGATCATGCGCATTGTCGGTCAGTGCCTGCGTATCCGCCAGCAGCAGGAATTGCTCATGGCTGTGCTGAAGTGCAACGCGGCTTTTCAGCGAGCCGACATAGTGACCAAGGTGAAGTGGACCAGTAGTCCGGTCGCCCGTCAGGATGACGGGACGAATATTGGTATCGGAATGCATTCTTTAGCTCCGCAAAAAGGAGCCGCCGCAATCGGGGAAGGAAAATAGAAATAGACCAATGCCTGCCGGATCACGGCGGCAGGGTCGATTTCAAGACATGACGACTGCCGCTCCTAAAAGGAGCGCCACCACTTTTGGCAATTGGGCCTGGCAAGGTCGATCATGGGCGGTTGATTACACCGTTGCGCCGTAATCGGCAACATGGAGAGGCGCAAAACGCCCCTCACCTAATTCTTGTCCAGGGTCTCGCGCACGACGACGGCAAGCTGCTTTAGCGAGAATGGCTTCGGCAGGAAGCCGAATTGGGCGTCCGCTGGCAGGTTGCGGGCAAAGGCATCCTCGGCATACCCCGAAACGAAGATGAACTTCAGATCCGGATATTTCTTGCGCAGTTCGCGCAGCAGCGACGGCCCGTCCATCTCAGGCATGACGACATCGGAGACGACGACATCGACCTGGCCGTCGAGCTCCTCCATAATGTCGAGCGCCTCGACGCCGGAGCCGGCCTCGTGGACGGTATAGCCTCGCGTCTCAAGCATGCGCTTGCCACCGCGGCGGACAGCCTCTTCGTCCTCGACAAGCAGCACGACAGCGGACTTGCCTGTGAGATCGGCCGGCTCTTCCGGAGACGCGGCGACACCCGCACTCTGGTCCATGGCAGTAACATCGCGGCTCTCCGCCACTTTCGCTTCCGTCACGGCAGGCATTTCGACGATGTGACGCGGCAGGAAGATGCGGAAGGTCGTTCCCTTGCCCACTTCCGATTCCGGTTGGATATAACCCCCGGACTGTTTGATGATGCCATAGACCATCGCAAGGCCGAGACCGGTGCCCTTGCCAACTTCCTTGGTCGTGAAGAAGGGCTCGAAAATCTTGTCCATGATCTCAGGCGCGATACCGGTTCCGGTATCGCTGACCTCGACGAGCACCATATCTTCATGCGGAAGGTAAGGATAGTTGAACGCACTAACATCGGCCGCAAGCAGATTGCGGGTGCGCAGCGTCAGCGTGCCGCCGCCCGGCATGGCATCGCGGGCATTGACGCAGAGGTTGATCAGCACCTGCTCGAACTGTGAGAGATCGGTTTTCACGGGCCACAGGTCGCGCCCGTAATCGACGTCGAGTTTGACATGCGTACCGGACAGCAGCCGATCAACCAGCATGCGCAGATCGCCGATCACGTCTGTCAGGTTCAGGATCGTCGGCCGCATGGTCTGCTTGCGTGAGAAGGCGAGCAACTGCCGCACCAGCACCGCCGCACGATTGGCATTGCGCTTGATTTCCATCAAATCCGCAAAGCTGGCGTCCGAAGGTCGCGCCTGTAGCAGGAGATGGTCGGAAGACAGAAGGATTGCGGTCAGAACGTTGTTGAAGTCATGCGCGATGCCGCCAGCAAGCGTGCCGACGGCATTGAGCTTCTGCGTCTGCGCCATCTGGGTCTCGAGCGCCTTCTGCTCGGTCACCTCGACCGCATACACGATGGCAGCCTCTTCCGGCGCCTCGTCGGTTTGGTCGATGACGGCATTGACGTAGAAGCGGAAATGCCGCGTTTCGTCTTTCGGATTGCGGGAATCGATCGGCGGAATGTCGCCCTGCCGATCCTTGGCGGCCGCCAGCGCCTGCTGCAGCTGCGGCCGATCACTTTCGTTGACGACACTCTCCAGGGCAGCACCGCGCTCGATATCATCACGCGAGACTAAATCCGAGAAGAGCTTGAGGAAGGGCGCATTCGTCCTAAGAATACGGCCATTGCCATCGACTGATGCGATCGCCATCGGCGTATTGTTGAAGAAGCGGCTGAAGCGCATCGCAGCGGCCGAGGCTGATTGCTCTGTATCCGCGCCGTTCTGTCGGGTCAGGACGATGGTGCGGCTCTCGCCGGGAGCGCCGTCGCGCATCGACGTGACGCTGTGGACGATCTGAACCGGCAGGCTCTGGCCATTGGACCGGCGCAGATCGAGATCGAGCGTCACCGTCTTCTTGAGACCCGGTTCCGCCTGTACCGATTGGATCAGCGCCAGCCCCTCACCGGCGACGAGATCGCCTATGGTCATCGAGCCCGGCACGAACTTGGTCAAATCGAGGCCCAGCCATTCGGCAAGCGTCGCATTGAGATAGAAGATCTCGCCCTTGCGTCCGGCGGAGAAAAAGCCGGCCGGCGCGTGGTCGAGATAGTCGATCGCGTTCTGCAATTCCTTGAAGAAGCGTTCCTGATCGTCACGCTCGGAGGTGATGTCGGTGACCTGCCAGATATGCAGTACCTTGCTGCTGCCTTGCTCCGGCGGCAGCACCCGCGCCTTCAGCCGGTACCAGTGCGCACCATTGCCGCTTCCGTCCACCGGACCGAGCGGCTTCAGCAGGCGGAACTCTTCCGATCCCTCATTGCCGTCGCGCAGGCCATTGGCAAGACGATAGAGAGCCTCGTTGGACTCGCGATTTCGCGATAGCAGCATTTCCAGCGACTGCACTTCCGTCGCCTTCGTCGCACCGGTCAGGCGGCCGTAAGCGGTATTTGCGTAGACGATACGGCCCTTCTCATCAGTGATCAGCGTCCCGTCGGGATGGCTGTTGAGGAAGGAGCGCGCCAAGCTGTCAGACTGCGGCTGCGGCATGACCTCGACGAAACCGATGATTGAGGAGACCAGGAAGAAGATGCCAACCATGGCAAGAATGCCGAGACCGCCGAGAACCGCTTCATTGTCGAGCTGGTTCTTGAAGACGACAAAGGCCGCTGCCGCGGCCACGAGCACGAGCGCAAGCAGGATGATGCGCAGCACGGTTCCCGAACGAACCCCGCGATCCACCAGCGGCACGCTATACTCGTCGGATGGACGCTGCTTCGTCATAAACCCCTCGTATCAGCCGTTCTCCTCGCGACATGTCATACACGTTGGGGGTCGCCGGAGTCGGACCTTTCGAATCTTCTTTATCAATTTGCGTCATCCGCAAAAAGCTTTGCCGGGCCAGAAAGGCTTGAATTCACAAGCAATAGAATACAACAGCCCGCAATCGCATCTTGTCTCCGGCGCAATCCTGTTCATATGATCACCGTATAGAAGGGTCACGGTCAAAGCATTACCCGCAACAGTTGCGCCTGTTGCATAATTCCTTAAATAGGATTCGATTTAAGGATAAAATTATGCAGCGGATTTAAAGCACTACAGCGACCTTTGTGCGTCACATGTGACGCACGGCGCTGTAAACCGCGACATCGGGGACAATTACGGAGTATCTCGATATGTTGGACGATATCGCCGGAGCCTATGGCAGCCGTTTCTTTCTCGCAGCCGGTGGAGTTGGCATTGCCCTGCTCGTGCTCATCGGCATTCTGTGGATCATGCGCAACCGAGCGCCTTCCCCCTTCGTGCGCGGCGGCAAGAACCGTCAGCCTCGCCTGCAGGTGCTGGATGCCGCCGCCGTCGATGCTCGCCGCCGTCTCGTGCTCGTGCGACGCGATGGAATCGAGCATCTGATCATGATCGGCGGCCCGACGGACATCGTCATCGAGTCAGGCATTTCCGATGCCACCCGGGCTGGAACCGTCGCGACGCCGGTCGGGATCCCCATGGCATTTGAAGAGCGGCAGCAGCAGCAGCAGAAGGCGACTGCGGTGGAAGCTCCTCCCGCAGCGCTCCCGCAACGCCAACAATCCGCCGAAGACAAGATTGAAGCCTATTTGCGCAACGAACCCCGCCTTGCGCCTGCACCGGAACCCGCTCCAGAGCCGCAGGCAGCCGAACGCCCACAAGCCGCCGCTGTCAAGCCGCCGCAGCCGGCCCCTCAGCCCACTCCGGCAATCAGCGAGGCTGAAGCAGCCGATATACTGGATGCTGCTCGCCACGTTGTCCTGCCGCAGCAGCAGCCCGCTCCCGTGCGCCAGGCGGCAGTCGAACCTACCGTCGCACCGGCGCCGACGCCTGCTGCCGAACCCGACAATGATTTCCAGCGCATACTGGAAGCTGAAATGTCGAAGAACCTGACCGCCGAACGGATCATTCCGAACGCGCCGGCGCCGCGGCAGGTGCAGCAACAGCCAAATGCCGCGCCATCCCCAAACCCAGGCCCGGCAAAACGCGTCGAACCCGAACTTGCACCGCTGACCGGAGCCGACAGCGCCCTTCAGAAAGAAGTCGCTCGCATCTTCGGGGAAATGAGCGTCAGCCGCGACAAATAGGGCGCGGCCTCTCAAACGCCGGAATCGAAAAAGGCACGACGGATATCCATCGTGCCTTTGTTCTATAAGCCCGGTCGAAACCGAACCACCATTCACTCGTCGCGATAAACCTTCTCGCGGCGCTCGTGGCGTTCCTGTGCTTCGATCGACAAAGTGGCGATGGGACGAGCGTCCAGACGCTTCAAGCCGATCGGCTCGCCGGTTTCTTCGCAATAGCCGTAAGTACCGTCTTCAATACGCTGCAAGGCGGCATCGATCTTGGAGATGAGTTTACGCTGGCGATCGCGAGCCCGAAGCTCGATGGCTCTATCTGTTTCCGAAGATGCCCGATCAGCAAGATCGGGATGGTTTGCGCTTTCCTCTGCCAGATGATCCAGGGTCTCGCGCGCTTCTCTAAGGATATCGTTTTTCCATGCTACCAGCTTCGCTCGAAAATAAGCTCGCTGGTTCAGATTCATGAACTCCTCGTCTTCCGAGGGCACATAATTGCTAAGATCGATCTTCTCACTCAACGCGATTCTCCTGAAGAACATCTCATATGGCTGGGCTGTATATCCCAACCAATAGTGCCGATTCAAGCCAAATAGATGCTGTCAACTGATTTTTAAATTTGTCATAAAATTCGGCTAAGGGTCTATTTTTTCATCACTTCTTCTCATCGAGCCAGATTCGCGCCTCTCGTAACCTTCCCGTGATGATGGAGCATTTCGCCTTCTGACGGATCGCGCAGCAGTTGACGGCACCGATGAAGAGACGTTACCTCTTGAGTGAAATGGAGCCTCGGGATCTTGCCATGATCAGCATTTCGCCGCCGCCCTCGCGGATCTATCTTCTGCGCCACGCCGAGGCCCTACAGGCTGTACCCGGGCAAAGAGATTTCGACCGTCCCTTGAGCGACAATGGCTACGCCGCAGCCGAGATAGTCGCCGACGAGGCAGCCGATAAAGGCTACAAGCCCGACTTCGTCATTTCCTCCACCGCGCTGCGCTGCCGCCAGACCGCCGAGGCTATACGCCGCGTCGTCACCCCGTCGACGGAATTCCGCTTTGTCGACGAACTCTATAACGGCTCACCGGATGTCTATCTGTCACTCATCGCCGCGCAGACCGATCAGGACTCGGTCATGCTAATCGCGCATAACCCGGTCATCGAACTGACGCTTGCGGCCTTAATCGGACGCGAGGCTCTGGCCGGCGCTCTGCCGCGCGGCTTTCCGACAGCCGGGCTTGCCATAGTCGGTTCGACGCCATCGGGCTGGGTGCTGCTCGACTTTGTCACCGAATAGAGACTTCGCCGATATATGCGGCGACCGCCCTCGCCGCTGCAGACACATATCCGCTCATCTTTTCGGCGCAAGTTTCCATCCCTATATTCACGGCCACGCTGTCATCCAGGGATCCCGCCTTGCCCCCGAGCCTGACCTCTTTTACCGACGACGCCCTCATTGCATTTGACAATCTTGCCGATCGCGCCGCCGGCCTCGTCAATCCGACGATCCGTCTGGGTGTCACAGGCCTCTCCCGTTCGGGCAAGACCGTCTTCATCTCCTCGCTGGTACATAATCTGCTGAATGGCGGACGTCTGCCGCTGTTCGAGCCGGTGCAGTCCGGTCGTGTCTCCGCCGTTCGCCTCGAGCCGCAGCCGGACGATGCCGTGCCGCGTTTTCAATATGAGGACCACATCCGTGCCCTAGTCAAAGACCGCATCTGGCCGGATTCGACGCGTGCTATCTCCGAGCTGCGCATCACGCTGGATTATCAAAGCGCCAGCGGCTGGAACCGCCTGTTTTCGCCCGGTCGCCTCTCCATCGATATCGTCGATTATCCCGGTGAATGGTTGCTCGACCTGCCGCTGCTCGCAAAGGATTTCCGCACCTTCAGCCAGGAAACGCTGGCTCTGGCGGAGACCGGCATCCGCGCCGAGCTTTCACGTCATTGGCTTGGCATAACGGGAGCGGCAGATATCGCTGAACCCGCGGATGAGATGAAGGCACGCGACCTCGCTGCCGCCTTTGCCGATTATCTCAAAGCCTGCAAATCCGATGAGCGCTCGCTCTCGACATTGCCGCCCGGCCGTTTCCTGCTGCCTGGCGATCTCGACGGCTCGCCGGCCCTCACCTTCGCACCGCTGAAGCTGCCTGCGGAGGGCAATGCACCGAAGGGTTCTCTATGGGCGATGATGGAGCGCCGCTACGAGGCCTACAAGTCCGTCGTCGTCAAACCCTTCTTCCGCGAGCATTTCGCCCGTCTCGACCGGCAGATCGTTCTGGTCGATGCCCTGCAGGCCATCAATCGCGGCCCGGAAGCCGTGCAGGATCTGGAACGGGCGCTGACGGACGTGCTGGCCTGCTTCCGTCCGGGCACAAACTCCCTCCTCTCCTCGCTGCTCGGCCGCCGCATCGATCGCGTGCTGGTCGCCGCGACCAAGGCTGACCATCTCCATCATGAAAGCCATGACCGGCTGGAGGCATTGACGCGCCGTCTCGTCGACCGCGCCATAGAGCGCATCGGCATGGCCGGTGCCGGCATCGATGTCATGGCCATCGCTTCGGTGCGGGCGACCCGCGAGGCAACCGTGACCCGCGAGCGGCAGACGCTTCCCGTCATCGTTGGCACGCCGATGGATGGCGAAACCATTGCCGGCGAGACCTTCGACGGCAATCGCAAGACGGCAGTCTTCCCCGGCGACCTGCCGGAAAACCCGCGCTGGCTGTTCGAAGCCCTTGAATCGGATGGGGCGAAGGTCCATCTGCCCGAGGTGAACGTTGTCCGGTTTCGCCCGCCGGAGCTCGACGAAACCGGTGAAGGCATCAAGCTCTCGGTGCCGCATATCCGCCTCGACCGCGCCATGCAGTTCCTGTTCGGAGACCGTCTCGCATGACGAAATCGACCGAAAACGAGCCGAACGGTGATCGTCGTCCCGGTGCCTTCACGGTGGAACCGGAAACCTCCAGAAAAGAGGCAACTCCGCCAGCGGTTCGCAAGCCGCAGAGCTTCGATACCGACATCGTGCTGACGCCCGACGCGGAAGATCCGTTTATCAATCCGGCCCTCGGCGCCGATTCGGATGCAACTGCCATCGCCAAGCCCCGCCGCAAGGGATTCTCCTTTGGCAAGGTGGCGCTCGGTGCGCTTGGCATTCTGGTGTCGCTCGCCTTCGGTCTCTGGACGGATCAGCTCATCCGCGACCTATTCAGCCGAGCCGACTGGCTTGGCTATACCGCCCTTGCGGTCGTCGCCATCGGCATTCTGGCCGTGCTCGCCATCGTTATCCGCGAAACTGCCGGAATGATGCGGCTCGCCGCCGTGCAGACCATCAAGGCGGAGGCGGAAGCTGCCATCGTCGAAACCCGACCGGCGCGCGCCAAAGCATTGGTCAAGCGGCTCTGCACTCTACTCGAAGCCAATCCAGACACCGCAAGAGGCCGCGCGACCCTGAAGGCAGCAGAAGACGACATCATCGATGCGCCTCAGCTCATTGATCTTGCCGAACGCGAGCTGCTCGGCCCGCTCGACCGCCGCGCCCGGGCGCTGATCCTCGGCGCATCGAAACGCGTGTCGGTCGTAACAGCCGTCAGTCCCCGCGCCCTCGTCGATATTCTCTATGTTCTCTATGAAGCGGCCAAACTGGTCCGCGCCATGGCCGAACTCTATGGCGGCAGACCCGGCACGCTCGGCATGGTCAGGCTGATGCGAGATGTGATTGCCCACCTCGCCGTCACCGGCTCCATCGCCGTCGGCGACAGCATCGTACAGCAGCTGATCGGCCACGGACTGGCGTCGAAACTGTCAGCGCGTCTTGGAGAGGGCGTCGTCAACGGCATGATGACCGCAAGGATCGGAATAGCCGCCATGGATCTCTGCCGACCGCTGCCCTTCAAGGCCCTCAAGCGACCGGGCATTACTGATTTCGCCGGCGACCTCACGCCGAATGTCACCGGCCGCAACCCGGCGTGATGACCTGCAAATTAGGGACTTCAGCACCTTCGGAAACCAAGCATTAACCATTGTAGGGCAAAAGTGACAACCAGTTTAACGGTTTCGCCTCGCTAGGGAATGTCCATGTTTTCGCGTCGATTTCTTCTTGTAAGCAGCCTTGCCGCCGCAGCCATCTCCACCGGCGTCTGGACGCAATCAGCCGATGCGGCACCCCGCGACAAGGCGTTCTTCCAGTCGATCTCAGGCACATGGAGCGGCCCCGGCGAGATTGTTGCTGGCAAGTACAAGGGCACGAAGTTCACCTGCAATCTTACGGGCAAGCCATCCGATGGCAGCAGCGCCGGCGTCAAGCTCGACGGCACCTGCCGCGTCGGCGTCTTCCAACAACCGATGTCGGCCGAAATCACACAGAACGGCAGTTCCTACAGCGGAAAATTCCTGGATGGCGCAGCCGGTAAGGGCCTCGATGTGACGTCCGGCGCGGTCAACGACAACACCGTCGTTCTCGGACTGATCCGCCAGAAGCTCAACGGCGCCATGATCGCCCGCGTTGCGGACAACAAGTCGATGAATGTCACAATCTCGGTGAAAGTCGGCGAGCAGATGGTACCGGTTATCGGCGTCACACTAAAGCGCGCCGACGTCGACCAGATGGCGGTCGGGTCGATCCAATAGTATTGATGAGAATTTATAAAGACAAAGGCCAGCAACTTTGCTGGCCTTTGTCTTATATATGCATGGAGTCCAATTCAGGCCGTCCGCCACCAGTCACGGCTTTCGTCCGCGACCTCGATACCTTCGACATCAACATCCTGCAGCCAAGCCGAGATTGCCCTACCCTTGACCACGAGATCCCCGGCGAAATCGGCAAGCGGCATCAGCACGAAACCACGCTCGACCATTCGCGGATGCGGAATGGTGAGCAGCGGCTCGGCCTGTTCCAGATCGCCATAGGTCAGCACATCGATATCGATCGTTCGCGGCCCCCAGCGCTCGATCCGCACCCGCTTCATCTGCCGCTCTATATCGAGGCACACGTCGAGCAAGGCTTCCGGCGAAAGCGTCGTATCGACCGCAGCACAGGAATTATAGAAGAAAGATTGGTCCGTCTTGCCCCAGGGCGGGGTGCGATAAAGCCGCGACACCGAAACCACCTGACAATCGCCGCGAGCGTCCAGCGTTCGCAAGGCGAGCGCCATGGCGCGGACCGGGTTGTCCAGATTGCCACCCAAACCGAGCGTCGTCCGCACGGCTACACCTTCAGGCAAAATGCTCAATGCTCACCTGCACATAATCGAGAACGCCCGGAACCGGGGCATTGGGCTTGCGTACCGTGATTTTGGCGCGGTGGATACTCGGAAAACGACGGCATAGTTCCTTCGCCACATCGAGCGCCAGCGCCTCGATCAGATAACGCCGGCGACCAGTCACGATTTCCTCGATGACGCTGAAGGCGACACCGTAATTGACGGTGTCGTCGATCGAATCGCGCTCCAGCGCATCGCTGGCCTCAACATCGAGTTCGGCATCGACGAAGAAGCGCTGACCGAGGAATTCCTCCTCATCATGAACGCCGTGCCGAGCAAAGAAGGCGCAGTTCTGCAAAGTAATAGTGTATGTCACAGCGCTCATGGCGTCTCTCCGTTTCGAACTGGCGCGATCGGGTCCGAAAACCGCTCCCTGGATTCGAGCATTATGCTTTAAGTCTCGCGCGCGTCCTGAGAATAGCATCCGCAACCGCCAGCGCGTCCCTGTTGATTGCGACATTGTGTACGCGGAATATGGCAGCCCCCTGCAATCGCAGGATCGCGCTGGTTGCGGCAGTGCCGACATCGCGATCGGCCGCGTCGCGACCCGTTATAGTGCCGACGAACCGCTTGCGCGAAGTGCCGACCAACAGGGGCAACTCAAAGCGCAGCAGAGCATTGAAACGCGTCATAAGCTCGAGATTTTCCTCGGTATTCTCCTTGGCAAAGCCAAAACCCGGATCGAGCACGATCGTCTGCCTGTCGACGCCGGACGCAGCCGCAATCTCCAGCGAGCGATTGAGAAAGAAAAGCTGGTCATCGATGACATCAGGCAGCTTCTGCCGCTCACGCCCCGTATGCATGATACAGAGGCCGGCACCCGTTTGCGCCGCCACGGTGGCAATATCTGGCTCGCGCTGCAGACCGAACACGTCGTTGACGATATGCGCGCCGGCTCCGATCGCCAGCCGCGCCGTATCGGCGCGATAGGTATCGACCGAGATCAGCGCGTCGGTCCTGCCGCGCAACGCTTCGATGACGGGCAGCACCCGCCCCTGCTCCTCGCTGGCATTTATGGCGGCGGCACCTGGCTTGGTCGATTCGCCGCCGATATCGATGATGCCGGCCCCATCCTCAATGCAGGCCAGCGCATGGGCAACAGCCGCATCGACGGCCTCATAGTGACCGCCATCGGAAAAGGAATCCGGCGTCACATTGACGATAGCCATGATGACGCTCTGTCCGCCGACATCGATACTGCGGCCATGCGCGACATGCCAGGTTTGGCTGCGAAGCTCCGTCACGAACCGTCCATCCCATTGAAAAGGAAAAAACCTCGCGCTTGATATTGCGCTCACAGTGGCTATGCCGCAAGGTTCGCAGAAGTTCAACATGGTAGCGACACGAATGCCGCTTGCATCCCATAAGTTCAGTCTTTCGTGTGCATTGCTGCTCGCATTCTGCATACCCAATGTAGCCGGCGCGGAAGTCATCGCCCGCAAATCCATTTCCTATTTCGACATAAAGGGCAGCACTGCCGATGAGCTCGATGCCGCCCTGAACCAGCGCGGACCGCTGGCGATCGGCTCCAGCAGTCACCATCCCGGTGCGACAAAGATACGCTTCGGCGGCAATGCGACCTACAGTGAAGCAAACGGCCGCTGCTATATTTCCGGCGTCAAGGTTACGGTCGATACGGAAATCATTCTGCCTCGCTGGCGTGACCGGCGGCATGCCAGCAAGCAGCTTTCCATGATCTGGGATACCTTGGCTGCCGATATCCGGCGCCATGAGGACCGGCATGTCGAAATCGCCCGTCAACATGCGCGGCAGATGGAAAGGCAGATCCTGGCTCTGCCGTCAGCCAGCAATTGTGATGCGCTTCAGGAAAAGGCAAACGAAGTAACGTCGCGGGAAACAGACCGGCACGATGCCGATCAGGCGCGTTTCGACCGCATCGAAGCGATCAATTTCACGAGCCGGATGCAGAGGCTGCTCGACTATCGCAGCCGCCAAGGCGCCCGGCAGTAGCCTTTCGAAAAACTACCTTTCGGCGCAAAAGGCGATCAGCAGCGCCAACTGTGGGAAATCCGTCACTATTCCTGTGAATCGTCTAATCTCGTCGCTCTTTGAACTTTACGAGAATCTGAAATAGGTTTTTCCTATCAATTACAGAGACAAACGCACTGGTTGATTCGAAGAAGACCGGGCGGATGTCGCAAAAGGATCGATTTTGAGTACCTGCGTTGGCGGGTTTTCTCGCTCTTCGGCGCAGTCGGGGTTTGTTTCTCAAAGCATGCGCTAAGTGTTCTCCTGGCGCGTCCTGAAGCCGCAGGTGTTTCCTCCCTTGCCTGCGGTGATGCGCCCGCCTCGCCTCGCTCGCTGCACCAGCTGAGCGGGGCATCTTTTTTGGCATCCGACCTTCGGCGGGATTATCGCACCGGATCGGACGGGACGCGCCCGAGGTCGGGTGTCAGGCCTGGCGCTCCGGCACGTGGACGACAAGGCCGTCCAGCGCGCTCTTCATCTTGATCTGACAGGAAAGGCGCGAGTTCGGACGGACGTCGAAAGCGAAGTCGAGCATATCTTCTTCCATGGCTTCCGGGCCGCCGACCTTCTCGGTCCATTCCTCGTCGACATAGACATGACAGGTGGCACAAGCGCACGCACCGCCGCATTCCGCTTCGATGCCCGGGACGGAGTTGCGTACGGCATTTTCCATCACTGTGGAGCCCTCGTCGACGTTGAGGTCAAAGCGCGTGCCGTCGAAGGCGACGATGGTCAATTTGGTCATGTGGGTGAATTCCGATATTTCGTGAATGAAGGGTGATCGGAATTTTACTTCCAACAAATCGCTGGGGCAGTCAACATTTGCGCCGCCGAAACGGTTTGTCCCGTCTGGCGGCGCAAGGGTACATATTATTGATCTTCGAGCCGATCGGCTCAGCGCGAAAGCTTCAAAATGAAGTTTTCGGCCTCGATAACGCTGGTTGTGACCGCTGCCATGCGAGTGGCGTCGCCGACATTGCTTTCGAGCGCTCCGGCCGCATCCGCCACGCGGAAAGCGCCAACGGCACTGGCCGCACCCTTCAGCTTGTGCGATGCGGCCTCCATGCGCTTCGGATCGCCGCTGCCGATCTCCTGCAGGCAGGAACGGGCCTGCCTTGCGAACATCTGCAGGACCTCGACCTCAAGCGCCTTGTCACCCATCGTCTGCTTGCCGAGATGGACGAGATCGATCGCCCGCTCCCGCGACGGGGCCGCGCCCCGCGAATTATCAGGAGATTCAAATGCGATGTTCAAAGCTGCCATGTGCCAATGCTCCCGTCATTTATCTATGACTGTTTTATGGACCTGCCGCATAGTTGCGGCCCGGGCATGGCCATCCAGTTAAATTTTGGCACATTCAGGGCCGAAAACTCCAGACATGGTTAACGTGCGTTAAACATGCTCAAAATCTTGGCTTTTCATGGCGTTGAACAGGCAAACAGGGTTAATGGGACCTTAACGATCCACTGGCTTTAAGGTGGAATTAATTGTCATGACTGGGGGAATGTGTCACTACGATACTAGTAAATTGGGTAGATGGCACATGCCTTTGCCCCGGAAGTGGATGATGGTAATGTTTTCATAACATCCGTTTGAAAAACCAGTTATCCACTCTGAATGTAATGGGAAATCCAAGCTCGGTGTTGATCGAAGGCGGAAGACCCCACGGGAGGCAGGGTTCGTCTTTTCCGGACGCGGCGGAATTACCGGAAGAGACACGGCAAGCCCGAGTGAGTTGTAACGAGGCGTAACCGCATGGCGAACAAAAAGTACATCGAGTCGGTCGAGGACAAGGCCTTTCAGGCATTGGACGAAGCTCTGCAGATCGATTTCAGTGACGAGAGCTTGGAGTCCCGCAGCGGCACTACGCCCGATGTCCCGGAGCGAAATGTGTCTGAGCCGCCGAAACAGCCGATAAAGCAGACTAGGGATGATGCCGCCCGCAAGAATGGCGGCGCACGCAGCACCGCCGCCCCTGCTACCCCGCCCCGCTCCGCCGAGGCGCCTAAGAACCCGAACCTTGCAGCCGCCAATGACGGCAGCCGGGCGAGTTCCGCAAGCATATTGAGAGCGCTTGATGGAGCCTCGCAGAGCCACGCGGTGCGAAACGCCACGATCTTCTCGCTGTTCTGGATCATCGGTGGCGCCGGCCTCGCCTTCATGCTCTACGGCACGCAGATCCGAAACATCCATTCGATCGTGGATCTCGCAGCCCTTCCAGGCGTCATCGCCTGCATCGTCGGCATTATCGTTCCGGTGCTGCTGTTCTATGCTTTCGGCATGATGATTTCGCGTGCGCACGACATGCGCAATGCAGCCCGCTCCATGGCGGAAGTCGCCCTGCGTCTCGTCGAGCCGGAAACCGTTGCTTCCGAGCGCATCATGACGGTCGGTCAGGCCGTGCGCCGCGAAGTCTCGGCCATGAACGAAGGCATCGAACGCACCATTGCGCGCGCCACCGAGCTCGAAACCCTCGTCCATACCGAAGTCAATGCGCTGGAGCGCAGCTACGCCGACAATGAATTGCGCGTGCGCAGCCTGGTCCACGAGCTGGGTACCGAGCGCGATGCCATCGTCAATCACGCCGAGCGGATCCGCTCGTCGATCTCAGGCGTACACGATCAGATCAAGGAAGACCTCTCACTGGCGACCGAAGAAATCGCCGTGCGCCTCTCCACTTCGGGTGAAGCCTTCGCTTCGATGATCGATACGCGTGCGGCGGCACTGATGGAGAAGTCGGATTCCGCCGTCCAGGCCCTCGGCACTCTGCTTTCCGCCAAGACCGATAGCCTGCTGCAGAATCTCAACGCCTCGGGCCTCGCTCTCAGCCATGAATTCGACACCCGCCTGGAATCCCTGTCGTCGACTCTCGCCGAACGCGGCAACGCGCTGCTGGGCCAGTTCGAAACGCGCGCATCGACGCTCGATGCGAACACCGAAAAGCTGAACTCCGCACTGAATGAACGTGCGCGCCAGCTCAACGAGACGCTGGTGGCCCGCACCCGTGAAATCAGCGAGAGCCTCACCGGTGGCGAGCGCTCCATTACCGGCACGCTCGACAATGTTCTGTCCCGCCTCAACACGGCCCTCGACGAAAAGGGCGCGAGCTTCCGTCAAAGCCTTCAGTCGACGGCCGACGACGCCATTATGGACATCGACCTGCGCTCTGGCTTCTTCGACGAGCGCTTCCAGTCGACGATCGCACAGCTTTCGACGACGTTCGACGAGCGCGTATCGGAATTCACCTCCGCCTTCGACAAGCGCGCCGGCACCCTGGACACCAAGCTCACCGAAAGCCTCGCCCGCATCAATCAGTCGCTCGGCAGCAACTCCGATGCGCTGGAAGGCATCCTGACCTCCAGTATCGAGCGCCTGGGTTCGCATCTCACCGATCAGTCCTTCGCTCTGGCAACGACGCTGGCGACCGGACAGGAGGTGCTGGAAAGCGCCATCGGTTCCAAGGCGAACGAGATCACGTCGGCGCTGCAAAACGCCACGACGGGCATTTCCTCGGCCCTCACCTCGGGCACGAGCGAACTCAACACCACGCTCGCATCGCATGCCGGCGCCTTCACCTCCGCCGTGCAGGGCGTCACGCGCGACGTCTCCGCCGCCCTGCAAAGTGGCACGGAAGAACTGACCTCGGCCTTCACCGGCCGCGCCAATGACATCAACAATACTCTCTCGGCCCGCACCAGCGAGATCACGCAGGCTTTGGGTTCCGCCCATGAGCGCGTCGACGCCGTGATGGCCGCTCGCAGCAGCGCGCTTTTCGGCGCACTGGCAGACAACCAGTCTCGTTTCGAGCAGACGCTTGCCGAGCGTTCGGAAGCGATCACCAATGCCGTCAGCGGTTCTCATGAGCATCTGACCGCCGCCCTCGACGAACGCACCTCGATGCTGGCCATTTCGCTGGCCGAAAGCCAGTTACGCCTCGAAAACACGTTGGCGAGCCGCGCCGATGCCATCAACAGCGCCATGGCCGACACCCATAGCAGGCTGGCCGACACGCTCGACGACAAGACGATGGCGCTCGCTATTGCACTTTCCGAAGGCCAATCCCGTCTGGAAGACACCGTTTCCGGTCATGCTGAACACGTTGCCGGCACGCTGGATGCGAAGACCAAGGACCTTGCGCGTGCGCTCGCCGAGGGTCAGGCGCGTCTCGAAAGCACCGTTTCCGGTCACGCCGAAAGCGTCACCAACGCTCTCGACGACAGAACGATGGCGCTCGCTATCGCGCTTTCCGAGAGCCAGGCCCGGCTGGAGGAAACCGTTGCCGGTCACGCCGACCGCGTCGCCGACACGTTCGAAGGCAAGACCAGTGCGCTCGCAGCGGCCCTGACCTCCGGCCAGTCTCGTCTTGAAGAAACCCTCGCCAACCGCGCCGAGGCGATCATCAAGGCATTTGCGGGCAATCACAATGCTTTGGCCGAAGCGCTGGACGACAGAACGATGGCGCTCGCCATTGCGCTCAGTGAAAGCCAATCCCGCCTAGAAAGCACTATCGCCGGACACGCGGAAAGCGTAGCAAGCACTTTGGATGACAAGACGATGGCATTGGCCATTGCCCTTTCCGAAAGCCAAGCTCGCCTTGAAAACGCCGTTTCCGGCCATGCGGAAAGCGTCGGCGCCACGCTGGATGACAAGACGATGGCGCTGGCCATTGCGCTGTCGGAAGCCCAGGCCCGTCTCGAGGATACCGTCTCCGGCCACGCCGAGCGCGTTGCCGATACACTCGAAGGTAAGACGCGGGCGCTCTCCGATGCGCTGACCTCCGGCCAGTCGCGCCTTGAAGCAACGCTTGCCAACCGCGCCGAGGCGATCACCAACGCATTCAGGAGCAACCACGACGCGCTGGCAGACGCACTGGACGACAAGGCGATGGCTCTTGCCATTTCGCTCTCCGACACCCAGTCACGCCTCGAGGATGCGGTATCGAGCCGTCTCGACGCCCTCTCCGAAACGGTTGCCGGCACTCACGACAAGATTGTCAACAGCCTCGACGACCGGACGATGGCCCTGGCTATCGCCCTTTCGGAAGGCCATGCGAAGCTCGAAGACACTCTTTCCAACAGCGCCAAGGCCATTGCCCATACCGTCACCAGCGGTCATGAGGCACTGACCAACACGCTCGATGACAAGAGCATGGCCTTCGCGATCTCGCTCGCCGAAAACCAGAACCGTTTCGAAAGCGCCCTGGAAGACCGTGCCAACGCACTTCTGGACAGCGTCTCCGGCGCAGAGTCCCGCGTCGCCGGCGCCTTTGGCGACAAGGCGGATGCCATTCGTGCCGCCTATAGCGAAAACCAGGATCGCCTTGACCGCTCGCTCGCTGGCCACACGAGCGCTCTTTCCGAAATGCTCGGCAGCAACAGCGATCGCGTAGAGACCATTCTCGGCACCACCACCCGTCAGCTCGAAAACACTCTCGGTGCCGGTCTGTCGCAGATGGATCAGAACCTGGCGTCGGCCTATGAACGTATGCGCTCCACACTAGAAGACCGCAGCAATGCGATCAATCTTGCCCTGCGCGACGCGCATGCGCAGATCGACAACACGCTGATGGAGCAGACGACCGCTATCGGCACCTCGATCGCCACCAGCGCCAGCATGCTGGAAATGTCGCTCGAGGATCGCGAGGCTTCTCTGCGCCAGACCATCGACACGAGCGCAAGGACGCTGGAAGAGCGCCTGAACAGCGGTGCTGGCGACATTGCCGGCCGTATCCAGCAGGCCGCCGGCGACATCGCACGCTCGGCCGAAACCTTCTCGTCCAACCTCAACCAGTCGATCGACGGCATGACGAACCGCTTTGCTGAGACCGGCTCGCGGGTCGAGGCCAGCCTGTCGGCTCTTGAAAACCGCATCAATGAAGGCGTTACCGGCGTCGCCGCCCAGGTCGACGCTGCCGGCAACCGCCTCTCCGATACGCTGGCGAGCGGCGCGGCAAAGATCGACGACAGCGGCAGCCAGGCATCCGCCCGCATCGAAGAGCGCCTTTCAACCATGGACCGTGCCCTCAATGTCGGTCTCGAAGCCGTCAATCGCACGATCGAAGGCAAGGCCGCCAATCTGGCCACCACGCTGCGCACAGCCGTTGCCGACGCCGCGCAAGGCATGGACACGGAAGCGACGCGTACGGCCGAGCTGCTTGCCAACACTGGCCAGCAATTCGCCGAAAACCTCGGCAATCACAGCGATGCCTTCGCCCGTGCAATGACCGAGCGCTCCAACGACCTCGTCAACCGCGTCTCGGAAACGCAGAACCGGTTGGCAAGCCAGGCTGCGGCCGTCGCCCAGACCTTCTCGGAAGCAGGCAATGCGATCGTCAACAAGGTCGCCGAAGCCGAGGGCCTCGTCAGCAATCAGGTCAATACGATCTCGCAGGCTCTGTCTTCCGCGGAACAGTCGCTGGAAGCCCGCGGCGCAGCTATTCGCAACACGCTTGCCGGCGGCAGCGAGCAGATTGCTGCCTCCATGGCTCAGGTGGAGCGCGCGCTCGACGAGCGCAGCACGGCGATCCGCAGTTCTCTGGAAGAGCGCGCCCGTGAAATCGGCTCCACGCTTGCCGATGTCGACAAGGCGCTGGAAGCCCGTGGCTCCTCCATACGCACCTCGCTTGACGAGCGCACCCGCGAGCTGAATTCGATGCTTGCCGGACGCTCCACCGAGCTGTCGCGCCTCATCGACGAAAAGGCTCGCCCGATCGTCGATCGCTACGCGGCAACGGGCCAAGAAGCGGCAGCCCTCATCTCTGCGGCAGCTCAGGAAAGCACGGAACGCTTGCGCGCTGAAAACGCCGCCCTCATCAACGCGATCTCATCGCGCACCGAGCACGCGGTCAACACGGTCAGCGCACTCGAAAACAACCTGCTTGCAAGCGTCAACGGCATCATTGCCCGGCTGGCGGACAATAACTCGGCGATTGCCGGCCTGCTGTCCAACGCGGCCACCGAATTCGCAAACGTCGACGATCGCCTCACCGCAACCTCCTCGCGCTTCGCCGAATCTGCCGCGAAGGCCGGCGAGATGGTCTCGGCCTCGAGCCGTCTTCTCGAAGGCAAGGTCGATAAGCTGTCCGAGATCACCGGCCAGACCCTGTCGCAGGTGGGCAGCATCGTTGGCCGTTTCGACGATCATTCCAAAGTGCTGACGCAGGCATCCCAGCTTCTGGGGGCCGCTCAGTCGAACCTCGTCTCGACGCTGGAAGAGCGCGAAACGGCACTGCAGAACCTCGCCGTTGGCCTCGTTCAGCGCTCGGAAGAGATCGAGAACACCATGCGCGCCCTCGGCTCGATGGTGGAAACGGCCTTCGACCGGGCGGAGCAGCGGTCGAACCAGGTGACCGGCAATCTCCGCCAGAGCGTGCAGTCTTCCTTCGGCGATATCGGCCGCGTTCTCTCCGACGCGGAGAAGCGCGCCGAAGATGCGGCGGAAAACATGCGCTCCGCATTGCAGAAGGCCGGCGAGGAAGCGAACCAGGCAATCGAAAACACATTCGCCAATGCCGAGCGCCGTTCCAGCGATCTCACCAATCGCCTGCGCGGCGGCTTGACGGCCTCACTGTCCGAGGTCGAGCAGATGCTCGCCGACGCCGGAAAGACCTCCGATACAGCCGCCCAACAGCTGCGGGAGACGCTGCGCGTTGCAGTCGATGACGCGATCGGCCGCTTCGCCGGTGCGACGGACGAAATCCGCCGCTCGGCCGGCGACATCCGCCGCGAGCTCGACCTCACCCGCAGCGAACTGAAGCGCGGTGCCTTCGACCTTCCGGAAGAGGCAAAGGAAAGCGCCGCAGCCATGCGTCGCGCCGTTGCCGAACAGATCAAGGCCCTGCAGGATATCTCGCAGATCGTTGGCCGCTCGACGCAGCAGCTGGAGATTTCCGAGCCTGCAGCCCGTGCTCTGGCCGATGCACAGCCCGCTCCACGGCCGCAGCCTGCCGCACCTGCCCCGGCGGCTGCAGCCCCGCGGCCGCAACAAGCTGCTCCGCAGCAACAGTCGCCGGTCGCCCAGCAGCCCGCACAACGCCCGGCACCGCAGCCGCAGCAGCCTTCGATCGAGTCGCTCGGCTTGCGTGGGTCGATCCCGGCCGAGCGCCCGCCGGTACAGCCGCAGCGTCCGGCGGAAACAGCAGCTCCGGCCCGTCAGGAAGCAGCAGGCGGCGGCTGGATCAGCGATCTGCTTCGCGGCGCTTCGCGTGACGAAAACGCCGGTCTGCAGCCCGCACGTCAGCCGACTGCGAAAGCGCCGGCGGAACAGGCTCCTGCCCCTGCCGCACGCAACCCCCGCCATGTCGTGGAATCGCTGAACTCGCTTTCGGTCGATATCGCCCGCGCAATCGATCATGACGCCTCGGTCGATCTATGGCGCCGTTACCAGCGTGGCGAACGTGACGTGTTCACGCGCCGCCTCTATACACTAAAGGGCCAGCAGACCTTCGATGAGATCAAGCGCAAATACGACCGCGAACCAGAATTCCGCACCGCAGTGGATCGCTACATCGCCGATTTCGAAAAGCTGCTCACCGACGTTGCTCGCACCGATCGCGACAAGACGGCCACACAATCCTATCTCACATCGGATACCGGCAAGGTCTACACCATGCTGGCGCACGCAGCGGGCCGCCTGAGCTGAGATAGGCAGAGGACGAATAACCGATCCTCGGCAGAAATGCCGGGGATTTTGATTCAAGGTATTTCTTGGATCTTATGGTATGAAAATGGGCGGCTCAGCCGCCCTTGCTTTGTTTGGCAGCAGCTCCGCCCGGCTTATCGCGCCTCATGTACCTTCGAGATCAAACCGCTGGTAATACCCACAAGGAGGAAATTGTTCTTGAGGCGAACCCAGTGATAGCCGCGCGGGGGCGTGGACAGCTGATAGACGCGATAGTCTATCTCCGTGGCGCGGCGGCGGTCGGAAGCCGACAGGCGACGCCCCTTGACCCAGCCGCCCTTGCGGATGACGACTTTCTTCTTCACTACCTCTTTCTGAACAACGGCCTGCTTGCCGGCAGGAGCCGGTTTGACCTGCGCTGTCGCAACCAGCGGCATCGCTAGAACGGAGGCCGCAAGAAGGGCGGTGAAGATTTTTCTCATTGGTTGTTTCCTCATTTCAGACTCTGCACGCGAACTTATCGTGACAGACATGAAACGAGTCTGACAGTCGAATTATAATTCCGTAATGGACGCGATCGGTTCGGCCAGGCGCCTGCTCCGCTGGAAATCTTATAGCTCATCGTAGTTGAACCAGTCGAAATCCGCCGTCTTCGCCCGCCCCGAGGTATCGAAGGCAAACATGCCGGCAAAAGCGCCGGTGAAGGAGCCGTGCTCGCCGCGCCCGCCCTCATCCGAGATGACGCCGGCGTCGAGGACAGGCCCGATCGCCTGCCATGAGCCCATGCCTTCCGCTTGCCAGAAGAATTGCAGGTCGTTGTCCCGCACCTCCATGGCAAGCTGGATCCGCCCGTCCGGCACGGCGACGCCGCCCTCGATCGGAAAACTCAGGCGACCGTTCGGATAGTCGCCCGGGCAGGTCATGATAGTGACGCAGCGGCCGAGCTTCTCATGCAAGGTCACGGCGATGGCATGCAGTTTGAAGCGATTGTAGTAATGGATCAGGCCAGCAACCTGCTGATAGGTATCGGGCTGGAAATCGACGACCGTTTCGGCGCGAAAACTGTGATGCTCCTGACGGCGGGCGACGAGCGCCTGCTCGAACCAGGAACCGATGCTCTCGCGGGCGAAAAGCCGCAAATGGCCGGGGCGATCCGTCAGGCTGAAGATGCGCTCCGGTTGCGGCGTGCGCAACCACTGGAAATCCGCCGGCAATTTGCGCTCATCGAAATTGTAACCGCTGCGCCGGGGTTTTTCGATGCGCTGGGCGCCGTTCAGGCCAGAGACATCGACATCGGGAACACCGGTGCCATTTTCAAGATAGAGCCAGCCGTCCTCTTTCCAGACGCATTTCTGTAGGGCGGTCTCCCGACCGAGCGTGCAGCGGCGATGCGGAGGCAGAGGCCGTCCGCAAAGATGTGTATGATAGAACTGTCCGTCATGCGTCTCGACATATTGTCCGTGGCCGGCGCGCTGTAATACCGCTTCCGGATGGTCCTTCGACGTAATCAGGTATTTATTCGGATGCAGTTCGTACGGCCCGGCAATGTCGCGGGAGCGCGCCATGGTCACGGCATGATCGTAACCAGTGCCGCCTTCCGCCGTGGTCAGATAATAAAAGCCGTTACGCTTGAAGAGATGCGGCCCTTCGACCAGTCCCAGCTCCGTGCCGGCAAAGATGTTCCTGATCGGTCCCTTCAAGGATTTCGTCGCCGGATCCCATTGCTGCAGCAGAATACCATCGAAGGCCGGCGTCTTCGGCGAGCCGCCATAGCTCTGCGTGCGATGGTTCCATTGCATGTTGACGAACCACTTGCGACCATCGTCGTCGTGGAACAGGGATGGATCGAAACCGGACGAGTTCACATAAGCCGGCTCGGACCATCCGCCTTCGATGGTCGGCGAAGTCACGATGTAATTATGGGCATCCTTGAAGTTGCCGTCATAGCGCTTGACGTCGGTATAGACGAGCCAGAACAGGCCATCCGCATAGGAGAGGCAAGGCGCCCAGATGCCGCAGCTATCGGGTTCGCCGCGCATGTCGAGCTGCGAAGCGCGCTCCAGCGGCCGCCTTACCAGCGTCCAGTTCACGAGATCGCGCGAATGATGGATCTGCACGCCCGGATACCATTCGAATGTCGAAGTGGCGATATAATAGTCCTCGCCGACGCGGCAGATGGACGGGTCGGGGTTGAAACCCGGCAGGATCGGATTGCGGATCATGAACTCTCTCCTCCGGAGACCACGGCAAGCGGCAATAAGAAAAACGCCCGGAAACCAGTTCCGAGCGTTTTAGGATGATCAATCGCGTTCGGCCGACTTGGCCCAGAGATTGATGTCGGCCTCTTTGGCATAGACATCGATCTGTTTCAGCTCTTCGGCCGTGAAGTCGAGATTATCGAGCGCCTTGACGCAATCGACGATCTGCGACGAACGGCTGGCGCCGATCAGCGCCGAGGTGATACGGCCGCCGCGCAGAACCCAGGCGATCGCCATCTGCGCCAGCGTCTGGCCACGCTTCTCGGCGATCTCGTTGAGCTTTCTTATATTGTCGATGATCGACGGACGGATGAAGTCGCGCTTCAGGAAGTGATTCTGCGCAGCACGGCTGTCTTCCGGAATACCGCCGAGATACTTAGTCGAGAGCATGCCCTGAGCGAGCGGCGAGAAGACGATCGAACCGATGCCGAGATCTTCGAGCGTATCCACCAGACCGTCATCCTCGACCCAGCGGTTGAGCATGGAGTAGCTCGGCTGATGGATCAGGCATGGCGTGCCGAGTTCCCTAAGGATGGCGGCAGCCTCGCGCGTGCGCTGCGAGTTGTAGGAGGATATGCCGACATAGAGCGCCCTGCCCGAGCGGACGATATGGTCGAGCGCGCCGCAGGTCTCCTCCAGCGGCGTATCCGGGTCGAAGCGGTGCGAATAGAAGATATCGACATAGTCGAGACCCATGCGCTTCAGGCTTTGGTCGCAGGAGGCGATCAGATACTTGCGGCTGCCCCACTCGCCATAGGGACCCGGCCACATGTCGTAGCCGGCCTTGGAGGAGATGATGAGCTCGTCGCGCAAGCCGGCGAAATCGGTACGCAGAATCTCGCCGAATGCAGTCTCGGCGCTGCCGGGAGGCGGTCCGTAATTATTGGCAAGATCGAAATGGGTGATGCCGAGGTCGAAGGCCGTGCGGCACATGTCGACCTTGCGGTCATGCGGCGTATCGCCGCCGAAATTGTGCCAGAGCCCCAGCGAGACCGCCGGCAGCTTCAGACCGGAACGGCCGGTCCTGTTGTATTTCATTTTTGAATAACGATCGGATGCCGGTTGCCAGGCCATGATGGAATTCCTTCGAGATGAAAAGCGCGCGGGTTGATTACCCGCGCGCAAACTAGCTCTTCCGGCGCTTACTTCAAGAGCGCTTGTGCCTCTTCGATGCCGAGGGCCGCCGGCTGCGTGCAGGTCGTGCTGAGATCGATGAAGCGGCCCTCCTCGCCAGACTTCAGGATAGAGGTCATGACGTCGACGCCGTGCAAAGTGCGGTCGAGCGAGCACCGCGCATCCCGGCCATCGATCAGCGATGCAGCCATGTCGGCAAGCCCGGCCGTGCGATAATTGGCGCGCGAACCGCTCGGGCTTTCCTGATTGACGATGCCGAACGGATGCGCCCAGTTTTCCAGCGGCTTGATGTCCTTGTCGCGGCCGCTTGCCTCGACGGTGCCGCCGAAGAAGTTCGGATCGGGCACGTAGAGCGAACCCTCGGTGCCGTAGAGCTCCATATTGGCATGGCGGTGCGACCACACATCCCAGCTCGCCGTCAGCGTGATCCGCGCGCCACTGACGAATTCGAGCAGTGCCTGGATCGTCGTCGGCGTCTTGACCGGGATGATCTCGCCATTGCGCGGCAGGCTGGTGATCGTGCGGGTCGGCGATGCCATAGAGGTCATCGCACCCACGCGCTTCACCGGTCCGATCAGGTTGATGAGGTTCGCGACGTAATAGGGGCCGAGGTCGAGGATCGGGCCGCCGCCGGGCAGGAAGAAGAAGTCCGGATTCGGATGCCACATTTCCATGCCCGGGCTCATTACATGGCATGAACCCGAAGTGACGCGACCGATACCGCCGTCATCGATGAACTTGCGGGCGAGCTGATGGGCACCGCCGAGGAAGGTATCGGGAGCGCAGCCGACGGCCAGCCCCTTCTCCTTGGCGATGCGGCGCAGCTCTTCGCCCTGCTCCAGCGTTAGCACCAGCGGCTTTTCGGAGTAGACATGCTTGCCCGCTTCCAGGATGCGCTTGGAAACCGGAAAATGCGCATCCGGAATGGTCAGGTTGACGATGACGTCGAGCTCGTCATTGGCAAGCAGCTCGTCGATGGTCTGGGCCTTTACCTTGTATTCCTCAGCGCGCGCACGCGCCGCTTCCATGTTGATATCAGCGCAGGCCAGCACCTTCAGCCCCTTGAAGAGCGGTGCGAGCGAGAAGTAGGTGGTTGAGATATTGCCGCATCCGATGATGCCGACGCCAAGTTCCTTAGCCATGTGGAAGTGCCTCAAAAGCTCTTGAAGGATGCGATGGAGCGCGTGATCAGGCGATCGACATCGCTCGGATTGTCATGTTCGACGACGAAGTGCTTGGCCTTTGTGCCGGCGAGCGCCTTGAGCAACTTTGCCCATGGAACGGTGCCGTGACCGACATCGGCCCAGCCGTCTTCATTCTTGTTCTCGCCAGCCGGCGCAATATCCTTGACGTGAACGGCAGTGATGCGCGGGCCGAGCTTTTCGATCCAGGCGAAGGGATCGCCGCCGCCGCGGATGACCCAGGCGATATCGGCTTCCCAGGAAATATCCGGAGCGCCTTCGAAGATCTGTTCGATCGGCAGCGAGCCGTCAGCCTGCTTGACGAATTCGAAATCGTGGTTGTGCCAGCCGAATTCGAAGCCTGCATCCTTATAGGGCTTGCTCATTTCATGCAGGCGCTTGCCGAAGGCGAGCCAGCCGGCGGCATCCTTCGGGCGCTGATCGGCGCCGATATGGGGCGCATAGATCGAATCCATGCCGAGGGTCTTGGCGATGGTCAGCGACTTCTGCACTTCCCCGTCGAGGAAATCCGGGCTGAAATGGCCGCTTGCCATTCGCAGGCCGTTCTTGTCGAGTTCGGCGCGCAAGTTCTTGAGGCCAGTCTCGTCGACATCGGCGTAGATGCCACCAAAGCCCTCGACTTCGGCGTAGCCGGCCTTGCCGAGCTTGATGAAGATCTCCGAATAGGGCTGGAAATTGCGGGCGCTATAAAGCTGAAATCCAAGTTTCGTCATCGATAGTCCTCCAATGGCCTCCGGGCCGTCTGTCTTGGGCTTGTGGCCCCGAAAGCGCCGCCACTGCGACGCGATAGCTCAATCCGTCGGTTGCTGGCCACCGGCTAGCTGTCCACCGACTGGCTGGATTGCAAATCATAGATGCGGAAGGCAGGAACGCCGCCCGCAATAGGCTTGGCCGGTGTAAAGACGATGCGGCGGCTTTCGCCGGCGGCAAGATCGAAGGCGTTGTCGGAATAACGTCCCTCGACCTCGCTCTCGATCATCACGAACAACGCAAGTCCCTTTGCGGTGACGGTGAGTTCCACCGTCCCGTTTTCCTCTTTCTCCTCCCGCAGCACCGTCAGGCCGGCGGGCTGAAGCTCGAGCGCCTTATAGGTGCCGTGGACATAGTGCCCCTCGCCACCCATGCCGTTCGATGCGGTGAAGCGCCACGCCAGCAGGCAATCGGTGGGAACCTGATCCGCATCGATCGACAACGCCGTGACGGCGGCATCCGGCGTGCACACGGCATGCGCCGTCGTCAGCGGCACGCGCTCGCCATTGAGCTTCAACAGCGAGACGGAGATATCGGCCGTGACATCGGCGTTCGTATCGTTGACCAGGGAGAAGCGGATCGTCTTGTTGTCTCCGGAGGGAATTGCCGCGACCGATACCGGCTGGAAGAAGCGCCGCACCAGATAGTGCATCACCTTCCATCGGCCGCCGTAATCGAGACTGGACCACGAGGCGACAGGCCAGGTGTCGTTGAGTTGCCAGTAGATCGTGCCCATGCAATGCGGCTTCAACGACCGCCAATATTCAACGGCCGTCTTGATCGCGAGACCCTGCTGGACCTGGCTCAGATAGACGAAATTCGGGAAATCCTTCGGGAAGCGGAAATAGCGGAACATCGTGCCGGCAATGCGCTCGTTGCCGCCGGCATTCTTCTGGTGCAGCTCCATGACCGGAGAAGCGATGTTCATATCCTTCGCCTCGGCATAGGTCTTGATAACAGGCAGCGAGGTGTAGGACTGGAAACCGAATTCCGAGCAGAAGCGCGGCCGCACGGAACGATAATTGTCGAAGGATTTGTTCTCGTGCCAAACCGACCAGTAATGCATGTCGCCGGAACCATCGGCATGCCACGCATCGCCGAAATTGAGATAGCCCGAAGCCGGGCTCGACGGCCACCAGATCGCATCCGGCAGCGCCTTCTTCATAGCCGTCTCGATCGTCCTGTTCAGGCGATCGTAGGAGACGAGATAGCGATCCCGATCTTTACGGGACTCCTCGAACCAGGTGAGCGCGCCCACCAGCTCATTGTCGCCGCACCAGAGAACGATGGATGGATGCGTCGCAAGCCGGCGAACCTGATAGCCGACCTCCTCCTCGACATTCTCGAGGAAATCACCCGTCGACGGATAGAGATTGCAGGCGAACATGAAGTCCTGCCACACCATCAGCCCCAAGCGGTCGCAGGTGTCGTAGAACCAATCATGCTCGTAGAAGCCGCCGCCCCATACGCGGATCGCATTCATATTGGCGGCGGCGGCCGATTGCAGCAGATCCCCGGTCGCCGCCGGGTTGGAGCGTGAAAACAGCGCGTCGGCCGGAATCCAGTTGGCCCCGCGGGCAAAGATCTCGCGACCGTTGACCTTCAAGGCGAAACGGCTGCCCGCTTCATCCTCGGTGGTGATCAGCTCAACCGTACGAAGGCCAATCTGCCGCGTGACGGTTTCGAAATTGGTTTCCACGGACAAAGCATAAAGTGCTTGCTCGCCATTGCCGGCCGGCCACCAGAGCCTGGGCTTGTCGATGTAGAAGAAGTGCGTGATTGAGGTCTCGCCGGCATTGACGCCAACATCGAGGCGCACACGCTCGTCGTCGAGCGAGAAATAGAGCTGCGTAATCCCCGTTCCCTTGGCAAATAGCGCTACCGTCACCTTGAGGTCGACCGAGCCGTCATCATTATGGATCTGTTGCGTGATGACATTCTCGATACGGGCGATCTCGAGCTTCTTCAACGCGATCGTGCCATAGAGGCCGAGCGGCGCAATCGCAATGTTCCAATCCCAGCCGAAATGGCATTGCGGCTTGCGCAGCATGTTGCCGTTCGGGATCGGGGAATTGCCGGTGCTGTAGGGAATGTAGAAAGGCTGTTTCGCCTGAAGGGCAGCACCAGCCGAAATGCTCGAATGCAGGACGATGCGAATGGTATTTTCGCCCGTCTTCAGCGCCTTCGAAACATCAGGGCGATAGCGCTGGAAGCAGTTGTTGGCCTCCAACACGAGCGTATCGTTGACATAGACGCTGGCGACGGTATCGAGATAGTCGATATCGAGATACCAGTCGCCGCCGGCATCATCGAGCGCGAAGCTGCGTGTCAGCTCCCAATCCTGCTGGGCAACCCACTGCACGACTTCTTCGTTGCGCGCGAAATAGGGATCGGGAATAAGCCCTTCCGCATGTAGCGCGGAATGAATATCACCGGGCAGCGACATGGAGAGAGAATGATCGCTGTCGGGAGAGGTCAGCCTCCACGAACCGACGAGATCGATGGCAAGATTATCATTGATCGAAGACGACATCGGACCTCCCCGGACCGCTGCAAAGAAGGAGGCGGTCAGACCGCCTCCGCGCATGGGATCATATTCTGAGTTCTGTCTGCGCATCAAAGAGCGATGCGAGAGACATATCAAAGCTAAGCTTTACGGCTGAACCGGGGCCAAAGCGCCGGGCACCGTTGACGCGAACCGACATCGTATGGCCGGCATGCTTCAGCCACAGCAGATTATCGGCACCCATCGGCTCCTCGATATCCACCGTGGCATCGTGAACCTCCGCGCCGGGGGCGGTGGCTTCATTGACCTTGATGTGCTCGGGACGAACGCCGAGCACGACCTTGCGGCCGGCCTGCAACGCCTCGCCGGCCTTGTAGCCATCCAGAGAGAACAGCACGTCGTTGGTCGCGAACACGACCTTGCCTTCGCGATTGACCAGCTCGCCCTTGAGGAAATTCATCGAGGGCGATCCGATGAAGCCGGCCACGAAGAGATTGCGCGGCTCGTTATAGATTGTCGTAGGATCGTCGAGCTGCATGATGACGCCGTTCTTCATGATCGCGATGCGGTCGGCGAGCGTCAGCGCCTCGATCTGATCGTGGGTGACGTAGATCATCGTGTTCTTCAGCGACTGGTGCAGCCGCTTGATTTCCACGCGCAGCTCCGAGCGCAGCTTGGCATCGAGGTTCGACAGCGGCTCATCGAAAAGGAAGACGTCGACATCACGCACCAGGGCACGGCCGATCGCGACGCGCTGGCGCTGGCCGCCCGAAAGCTCGGCCGGCTTGCGCTTAAGGAGCGGCTCGATCTGCAGGATCTCGGCCGCTCGCGCGATGCGCTTGTTGATCTCGTCTTGCGGCACCTTGGCGACGCGCAGGCCGAAGGACAGGTTCTTCTCGACCGACATCTGCGGATAGAGCGCATAGGACTGGAACACCATGCCGATGCCGCGATCCTTGGGCTCTTCCCAGGTGACGTTCTTGCCCTTGATGAAGATCTGTCCCTCGCTGATATCGAGCAGGCCGGCAATGCAGTTCAGCAAGGTCGACTTGCCGCAGCCCGACGAACCGAGAAGCACCAGGAACTCGCCGTCGTTGATCTCGAGATTGAGATTTTTCAGAACGTTGACCGCACCGAAATTCAGCGAAAGGTCTTTGATGGAAACGCTACTGTTCATGGATCACCCCTTCACTGCGCCGGCGGCGATGCCGCGGACGAAGAGCCGCCCGGACACGAAATAGACGATAAGCGGCACCGCGCCCGTCAGCAGCGTTGCGGCCATGTTGACGTTGTATTCCTTGACACCCTGCACGGCGTTGACGACGTTGTTCAGCTGCACGGTCATCGGATAGTTCTGCGTGCCGGCGAAAATGACACCGAACAGGAAGTCGTTCCAGATGCCGGTGATCTGGATGATCATGCCGACGACGAAGATCGGCAGCGACATGGGCAGCATGATCCGCAGGAAGATCTGCCAGAAGCCCGCGCCGTCGACGCGCGCCGCCTTGAAGAGTTCAGGCGGAAGCGAGGTGAAGTAGTTGCGGAACAACAGCGTGTTGATCGGCATGCCGAAGATCGTGTGCACGAGGACGATGCCGCCGAGCGTCGAGAACAGCCCAAGCTCGCGCAGCACCATGACGAGCGGATAGAGCATGACCTGATAGGGAATGAAGGCGCCGAACAGCAGGATCGTGAAGAAGATTTCCGATCCCTTAAAGCGCCAGTTGGCGAGCGCATAGCCGTTGACCGACGCAATGGCGATCGAGACGATGACGCTCGGAACGAGGATCTTCACCGAATTCCAGAAGCCGACCTGGATGCCATGGCAGTAAAGGCCAGTGCAGGCTTGCGACCAGGCTTTCACCCAGGGCTCGAAGGTGATCTCCATGGGCGGAGCAAAGATATTGCCCATGCGGATTTCCGGCATGCCCTTGAGCGAAGTGACGACCATCACATAGAGCGGCAGGAGATAGTAGAGCGCGGCCAGCCCGAGAATGCCATAGAGCATGATCGTGCGCGGGGCAAAGCGGCGCCTGGGCTTGGTGCCCGAAGGTTCGATGGTAGCGGCAAGTGCCATGGTTTCCTCCCTTACCGACGCTTCTGGCGGAACTCGATGAGAGCCCACGGCACGACGAAGATGAACACGGTCACCAGCATGACGGTGGAGGCGGAAAGCGCCTGACCGAGATTGGAGCGCTGGAACATGAAGTCATAGACATATTTGGCTGGCATTTCGGATGCGAAGCCCGGCCCGCCTGATGTCATGGCGACGACGAGATCGTAGACGCGCACGATACCCGAAGCGACGATGACGAGCGTGGTGACGAAGACGCCGCGCATCATCGGAATGACGACGAAGATATAGGTCCGCCAGGCTGGAATGCCGTCAACGCGCGACGCCTTCCAGATTTCGCCGTCAATCCCCCTCAGGCCTGCCAGCATCAGCACCATGACGAGGCCGGTGCCCTGCCAGAGGCCGGCAATGACGAGCGCATAGAGCACAGTCTTCTGATTGCCGAGCAGCGCGAAATTAAACCACGTAAAGCCCATATCCTGCATCAGCTTCGGCAGCCCGAGCGCAGGATCGAGGATCCACTGCCAGACGAGGCCGGTCACGATGAAGGACAGAGCGAAAGGATAAAGGAAAATGGTTCGGAACGTATTCTCGAAGCGGATTTTCTGGTCCATCAGCACGGCCAGAAAGAAGCCGACGACGAAAGCGAAAACCAGGCTGAGAATGCCGTATGTCGCAAGATTGCCGATCGAGATGTTCCAGCGATCGGTTCCCCAGAGGCGCTGATACTGCGCCAGGCCGACAAAATTGGAGCTCGGCAGCAGCCTTGAATCTGTGAACGAATAGATGACGGTCCAGAGCGTGCAACCGACGAAGACGACGATCACCGTCAGCACCATCGGGATGGCGGCGATCTTCGCATTGAGGTTGCGGAACAGACCCAGTGGCCGGACAGCGTTAGCCATCGATACCTCCGTTGGTGACCTGCACAGGACAGGCGAGATCCCTCGCCTGTCCCGATGCCGGCCATCGCGATTGATAGATGGTCGTCTTGCTTACTGCGCCTGCTTGAAGATGGCGGCCTGCTTTTCGATCGCCTCATCCACGGTCATCTTCGACGAGAAGAATTGCAGTCCGAGATCGGTCATCTGGCCGCGCGTATCCGGGTCGATCAGCTGGGTGACGCCCGGCACCACGTTGTCCGGATTCTTCAGGATTTCCAGACCCTTCTTCATGCAGCTGCTGGCCGCGCTCAGATCGATATCGCCACGCACCGGCAGCGACCCCTTGGCGAGGTTGAACTTGACCTGGGTTTCCTTGGAAACCAGCATGCTCGCAAGTTCGAGCTGCGCCTTGGTGATGTCGGGATTGCTGTTCTTTGGGAAGTAGAAGCTATCACCACCGGTATCGAGCAGGCCATGGAAGCCGAGGCCCGGAAGGCAATCATAGTCCTTGCCGGCAACCTGCTTGGCAACGCCAAACTCACCCTGCGCCCAGTCGCCCATGATCTGCGCGGCAGCCTTGCCTGTGATGACCATATTGGTGGCGACGTTCCAGTCGCGGCCGGAATAGCTTTCATCGACCAGATCGCGAGCCTGCGAGAAAGCGTCCCAGACCTTGCGGTTTTCGGGGCTCTTCACAGCGTCTGCGTCTTTCTTCTGATAGATCGCCAGATAGGTTTCCTTGCCGCCGATGCCGATCTGCATGACATTGCGGATGCCGTCGACCTGCCACGGAGCGCCGGTCGCAAGCGGGGTAATGCCCTTCTCGCGCAGCTTCGGCGCATCGGCCACGAATTCATCCCAGTTGGCCGGGACCTTCATGCCGTTGTCTTCGAAGACGTGACGGTTGACCCACATCCACTGCCAGGAATGGATGTTGAGCGGCACGCAATAGATGCGGCCCTCATAGGTGCAGGAGTTGAGGAGGCTGGCCGGACGAATAATGTCCTTCCAGTGTTCTTTCTCGGCAAGGTCGGTCAGATCGGTCATCAGGCCGGCCTTGACCAACTCTTCGGCGTCGCGGCCCGTGTTGAGCTGCGTTGCACCCATGGGATTGCCGCCCAGGATGCGGCTGACGATCAGCGGCGTTGCCGTGGAACCGGACCCGGCGATGGCGCCGTCGACCCAGTGATTGTTGCCAAGCGCGTTATACTGATCAGCCAGAACCTTCACGGCAGCTGCTTCGCCGCCCGATGTCCACCAATGCGTTACCTCGAGATCGGTCGCATTTGCTGAGAAAGCGGGAATCGCGACAGATACGAGCAAAGCGGCAGCCATCAAACGAATATTCATGAGTTCTCCTCCCCTCACTGAAACGTTGCCGGAAAAACGTAGTCGAATCATTTTCGACACGCAACCGCTTGGCCACAAATTTTTTATGACCGCCCGAATATACAATCACTGATTACATATTGCCTGTGGAAGATAATTTCATTCCATCGCGACACGGGTCTTCATAAAACCTGGATAACTCTCATAACTAATTGATATAAAACTATTTATCCAAAGACCATAATCGTCCAGCCATCGCGCATGATTTTGGCCAGCTCAATTTTCGAGACAAGGATCACGAATGCAACCAAGGGAATGGACATGAAAATCATCGTCAAAATAAGGCTCGACTTTTCAACTGTATCGTTACAGTTTTTCTCATTGCATTGGCGAAACCGCATGGCGTCTATGCTTGCGGCGGGCAAGTGGGCAATATAAGCGGATTGGCTGCGGGAGGCGGCCGGGAGGCAAGCGTGAGCGAAATGGATAATAAGAAAATGTCCGGGAGCGGAGCGCCATCCACTCCCGAACGGCCGACATTGAAAACAATCGCCTTCATGACGGGGTTGGGGATCACCACCGTTTCTCGCGCATTGAAGGATGCCCCCGATATCGGCGCCGAGACCAAGGAACGGGTGCGCATGGTTGCCCGGCAGCTGGGTTATCAACCGAACCGCGCGGGCGTGCGCCTGAGGACCGGCAAGACCAATGTGATCGCCCTGGTGCTGAGCATCGACGAAGAAATCATGGGCTTTACCAGCCACATCGTCTTCGGCATTTCCGAAGTTCTCGCCGGCACGCAATATCACCTGGTCATCACGCCGCATTCGCACAGCAAGGACCCATTGGTGCCGGTGCGCTACATTCTCGACACCGGCTCGGCCGATGGCGTCATCATATCGCGTACGGAGCCGGATGATCCGCGCGTCGAGCTCATGCATGAACGCGGCATGCCTTTCTCAACGCATGGGCGGACGGATATGGGCATCATCCACCCCTTCCATGACTTCGACAACGAGGCCTTCGCGCATGAGGCCGTGCGGGCACTGGTCGCAAGAGGTCGGCGCCGCCTGGCGTTGCTGCAGCCCTCCAGCAAGCTGACCTATTATTCGCACACCCGCATCGGTTTCCAAACCGGCTTGCACCAATATGGTGCCGAGGAAATCCCGCTCAGGATCACCACCGACAACGCGCTTGCCGATATCAAGGATACGGTCGAGGCGCTGATGCGCTCAACGCATGCGCCTGACGGGATCGTTTGCTCCAGCAGCGGCGGCGCGATTGCCGTCAATGCCGGCATCGAGGCGGCCGGCCTCCGCCTGGGTCGCGATATCGACATGGTCGCCAAGCAATCGACTGACGTCCTCAGCTGGATCAGGCCCGAGATCATCACGGTATCGGAGGATTTCCGCCACGCGGGCCGGGAACTCGCCAAGGCGGTCATCGCCCGTATCGACGGTGTGGAACCGGAACTGCTGCAAAGCATCAGCCCGCCCGTCTGGCCAGACGAGCTGGCCACGGAAAAAGCTCACCGAACGGGTCCGGCGAGCTTTCCCTATTGAAGCGATAGTAAACCCGTCAGCCCTGAGCGCCACTGCCCCATGGGCCGTGATGGATGTCCTTACCGTCGACACGATCGAAACCGTGCGCGCCGAAGAAGTCGCGCTGGGCCTGGATCAGGTTGGCGGTGCCGCGCGCCTGACGATAGGCATCGAAATAGGTCAGCGCCGAAGCGAGTGCGGGAACCGGGAGGCCGGACGCTGTCGCAGCCGAAACGATGCGACGCAGTGACGGGATCGATTCCTTGACCATCTCGGCAAAGGCCGGGGTGACGATCAGGTTCGCCGCATCCGGGGTCTTGGTGAAGGCGCTGGTGATCTCGTCGAGGAACTGCGAACGGATAATGCAGCCGGCACGCCAGATTTTTGCGATGACGGGCATCGGCAGCGACCAGTTGAACTCCTTCGAGGCCTCGGCCATGACGGCAAAGCCCTGCGCGTAGGCACCGATCTTCGCTGCGAACAGTGCCAACTCCAAATCCTTCAGCAAGTCGGGGCCGAAGGCGATCGGGAACTTATAGTCCGGCGTGCCGAAAATCTTCTCGGCTGCTTCGCGCTGGCTCTTGATGGCCGAGAGACTGCGGGCTGCAACGGCAGCCTCGATCGCAGTTGCTGGAATGCCCATGTTCTGCGCTTCGATGGCAGACCACTTGCCGGTGCCTTTCTGGCCAGCCTTGTCGAGGATGATATCCGGCATGGCGCTGCCGGTTGCCGGGTCTTTCGCGGCAAGAACTTTCTCGGTGATCTCGATGAGGTAGGAGTTGAGGCGTCCCTTGTTCCATTCGCCGAAGATCGAGCTGATCTCGGCCGCGCTCTTGCCGAGACCGTCACGCAGGATGCCGTAGATTTCCGCGATCATCTGCATGTCGGCATATTCGATGCCGTTATGGATGGTCTTGACGAAATGGCCGGCGCCGTCATTGCCGAGCCAGGCAACGCATGGATCGTCGTTGTATTTCGCAGCGATCGAGGTCAGCACCTTCTCGACGCGCTTGTAGGAGTCTTCCGTGCCGCCGACCATGATCGACGGGCCGTGGCGCGCACCTTCCTCGCCGCCGGACACGCCCATGCCGATGAAGGTCAGGCCGGTGTCCTTGAGGCGGTCGAAGCGGGAGATCGTGTCGCGGAAATTGGCGTTGCCGGCATCGATCATGATGTCGCCCTTGTCGAGATAGGGCTGCAAGGCCGCCATCTGCTGATCGACCGGCTCGCCGGCCTTGATCATGATGATGATCGGCCGCGGCGGGCGGATCGCCTCGACGAATTCCTCGATCGTCTTGCAGGGAATGATCTTGTCCTTGAGCGCGCCGGCATTCGCATAGAATTCATCCGTCACCTGAGGTGTACGGTTGAACACCGCGATCTTGTTGCCTTTTTCAGCGATGTTGAGCGCCAGATTCGATCCCATCACCGCGAGACCGATCAGCCCGATTTCTGCCTTTTCCACGACAATCCTCCAATGAGTCGTTCACTGCGCCCAGCCCACCCTGAAGACGCAGCAACATCCGATGTGACGCAATGCCGCCGACGCTCGGCGCGACGGGCGGCAGCCCTGCGTTGGGGCTGTTGTTGCACTCCGGACGGAAAACGGCAAGCCTTCGAAAGCCGTGAATCGTTCCCTTTGCAGGACTGTGCAACAATGTTGCCGAATTGGCGATTCATTCGCGTGGGAACCCTGGCTTGTTCAGCCGGTCTCAGTCCCTTGACGGTGATATAGAGGAGGAAAACACCATGTCGACCATGAATGCGAAGATCGTGCATATCTCCATCGATCGCGACTGGAGGGAGGTCTACGACTACGCCAGCCGTCCGGAAAACATGCCTTTCTGGGCCTCGGGTCTGGCAACGGGACTGATACAGGATGGGGATGATTGGATCGCCGAAGGCGCGCTAGGCACTGCGCGGGTGCGCTTCGCGCCTCGCAATGACTTCGGCGTTATCGATCATTGGGTAACGCTCGAATCCGATCTGCAGGTCTACAATGCCTTGCGCGTCGTACCGAACGGTGACGGTTGCGAGGTCATGTTCACCGTACTCCAGCTACCAAGCATGGAGGAAGCACAATTCGCAGCCGATGCCGCGCATGTCATGCGCGATCTGAAGACACTGAAGGAATTGATGGAACGCTGATCGCCCTTACAGCGAGCGCAACGTCCAATCGACCAGTTCACCTGTCACACCGGCAAATGCGGCATCGAGCGCCCGCACGAAATCGGGATTGCTGCCGCCGCTGACCGGCACCACCTTCCGGAACACGTTCTGGGCCTTCACCGTGCCGGTGCGATCGTTCAGGATCTTTTCCGAGATTTCGACGATTGCCGTCTTGTGGCCGCCGGACGCATTGATCTCGAAGGAGCGGATATCGGTGACGATCTGATAGTCGATCGCAAGCCCCTGCCCTGGCACGCCGACACCGCCGAGCTTGCCGGTGTTTTCGAAGGCTTGGACCAGTTTCGATTGCACCATCTTGCTCAGCTTGTCGCTCCATTGCGATTTGCCGAGATATTGAATTTCCGAGGGCGAGACGCGAATGACGATCTGATTGCTGTCCAGCGCCTGCAGCGCGGTCGGCGGCGGGATGAGAATCTGGCGGCTTTTGACCGAAGGTCCATTCGCCTTTGCCGACGCGGAAAGATCGTAGGTATCGTTGTTGGAGGAGGTCCCACAGCCTCCCAGCAAAGCTGCGAGCAACGGCAACGCGATCACAGCTTTCCAAACCTGATGACGCTCACTCGACACGCAACCGACCATATTTCGCTTATCCCCTGGAGACCAGATATCGCTATTCATCAATGCCGCGCGCGGCCGTCATAAGTTTTGACCGTATCCCCGCCGAAGATCAATCGCTGCGGATTGCGGTCGAAATTAGTGATTGTACTATTCAGGTTGTCAACCGTGCCCCGCATGTCGTTGATGAGGGTCTGGGCATCGCGCAAGCCGCTGCTGGAAAATTTCTGCAAGTTGTCGGCGATCGGCCCAATGCGGGAATTGAGATTGTCCGCCATCTTCTTGAACGATTCGAGCGTGTCCTTGGCTTCTGCGAACAGCGATTTGGTGCTGTCGTCGCCGAGCAGGGAATTGACCTTGGTCAGGATGCCGTCGACCTTCCCGGAAGCCGCATTGAGCTTGGTGGAGATGTCGCGCGCATTGGCGATCGTCTGATCGATATCCTGCTGATGCGCGGCCACGGAATTGGCGACGTCGCGGATCGATGCGACCGCCGTGCGCGCCTGTTTCGTCACGTCGGCAATATCGTCAACCGATCCCTTGATCTTGGCCGGATCGATCTGCGCGACGATCGCATCGACGCGGTCCAGCGTCTTTTGCGCATTCTGACCGAACGTCGTATAGGTGTCGGCCGTCTGCTTGAAGCTCGCAATCGTTGCCTTCAGGTCAGTCGTCGCGTCGGCAACATTGGCAGTGATCTTGTCAGCATTGGCGATGACGTCGTTGACCTTCTGCGCATCGACCGCGCGCACCAGCTTTTCGATCGCATCCAGCGTCGAGTCGACGCGGACCGAAACTGTCTTGAAGGTATCGGAAAGCTGCCCGACGCTTGCCAGGAACTTGTCGATATTGTCGGAATTGTCGGCAATGGCCTTCGAGAATTTCTGCGCATTGCGCACGGTATCCGTCAAAGGCCCACGCGAATCCGAGACGAAGCCCTGAATATCGCCGATCGTATCATTGGCCCGGTTCAGGATCTTATCGGCCGTCGTCAACAGATTGGTCACGCTCGATTGATCCGCAAGCAACACCGCCCGCTTACCCGTATCGATCGAACGCTTCAAGATATTCTCGTCGCCGTTGCGTCCGCCGGAAAGCTCGATATAGGCAGCTCCCGTCAGACCCTGGATCTCAAGAATGGCCTTGGTCGAGGTATAGACCGGCGCATCGGCACGTACCTGCGTGAAGGCTAGCGAATAGTTCGGATCATCGGCATCGATCGACAGACCCTGCACAGAGCCGACCTGAATACCGTTGAAGCGAACCGGCGAGCCGACGCTCAAACCATTTGCCGAACCGGGAATGCGCACGACAAGCTCGACCATCGGGCCGCCGCGGCCATACTCGGCCATCCAGTAGACGAAACCGAAGGCAGCCGCGATGACGAGCAGCGTGAAGAACCCAACGATCGTATAATTGGCTTTGGTTTCCATTGTCTCCAGTCACTTCTCGCGGCTGTGGGCGCTTGCGCTTTTGTCGTCGTTGTGCCCCTTGATGTCCTCGCGCGGCACGATCGAACGTGCGCGTTTGCCCCTGAAGTAGGATTGCACCCAGGGATCATCACAGGCGAGCATGTCCTCAACCGTACCTTCCACCAATACCCGCTTCTGTCCGAGGACAGCAATACGGTCACAGACGGAAAACAGGCTGTCGAGGTCGTGAGTCACCATATAAACGGTCAGGCCGAGCGTGTCGCGCAGCTTGGCGATCAGTTCGTCGAATTCCGACGCACCGATCGGATCGAGACCCGATGTCGGCTCATCGAGGAAAACGAGATCGGGGTCGAGCGCCAGGGCTCTGGCAAGCGCCGCGCGCTTGATCATGCCGCCGGAAAGTTCGGAAGGATATTTGTCGGCGGCGTCAGCGGCGAGACCTACCATGCGGATCTTCATCAGCGCCAGCTCGTCCATCATCTCCTTGGGCAGGTCCAGATATTCCCGCATCGGCACCTGGATGTTTTCCTTGACCGTCAGTGAGGAAAACAGCGCACCTTGCTGGAAGAGGACGCCGAGCCGCATGTCCAGGCGGTTGCGGTCCTCTTCGTCGAGCTTGTCGTAATCTTCGCCGAGGATCTCGATCTTGCCCGAGCGGCGCGGCAACAGCCGCAGCACAGTGCGCAGCAGCACGGACTTACCCGCGCCGGAAGCACCGACGAAACCGAGGATCTCGCCGCGATAGATATTCAGGTTCAGTTTGTCGAGGACGATTTTCGATCCAAAGCCGACGGTGACATCCCGTGCCGACAGCACGATGTCCCTGCCCTGCTCATCCTTTTCCAACGGGATTTCCGAGTGAAGCGCGCTCATCGTTATCGTCCCTCAGAAATCGATTGCCGCATAGAACATGGCGAAGAGCCCGTCCATGAGGATAACGACGAAGATCGACTTCACCACCGATGACGTCACATGCTGACCGAGAGACTCGGCACTGCCTCCCACCTTCAATCCTTCGACCGCCGCGACGATGCCGATAACCAGCGCCATGAACGGCGCCTTGATCATGCCCGAAATGACCGTCGAGAGGCTGACGGCCTCGTGCAGTCGCGAGATGAAGGTCGCAAAGGTGATGCCGGAATATGCCCAGGACACCACGGCAGCACCGAAAAGCGCGGCGAAATTGGCAATAACGGTCAGCAGCGGTAGAGCGACCGTCAACGCCACCAGCCGGGGGAAAATCAGGACACCGATGGGATTGAGACCCATGACCTTCAGCGCATCCACCTCCTCGCGCATCTTCATGGAGCCGATTTCGGCCGTAATCGCGCTGCCGGAACGGCCGGCGATCATGATCGCGGTCAGAAGCACGCCGATTTCGCGCAATTGCAGGATGCCGACGAGATCGACCACGAAGATTTCCGCGCCGAAATAGCGCAGCTGGAAAGCACCCTGCTGAGCGATGATCGCGCCGATCAGCGACGACATCAGCAGGATGATCGGAACGGCGCGCACCGCCATGTGGTCGATCTGATTGATGATCGACGCCGGCGAAACACCACTGCCGCGGCCGAATTTGAGCTGTGCGCCGCGCACTGCGGAACCCAGAATATACATGGCTGCGACGAGATTGCCCCAGATCTCGTAGACGGTTTTGCCGATGGGCGCCAATATGCGCTCCGCCAATGATGTCCTCGGTTTTGCAGCGGCCGCCTCATCATCCGGATGCGCGTCGAAGGCGGTCAGCAATTCATCGATATGCGGATTGGAGCCCTCGATCGTGACATGGGCCTTATGCGCTTCCTGGCTTTCCTTCAGCCGGCGGATCAGCAGCGCGCCCGCCGTATCGACGTCGGAAAGACCGGAAAGATCGATCACGACTTCGCCGCCGGAACTGCGCTTGGACAGCTGCTCGATCTGGCGCAGCACGCCGTGCACATTGGCGCTGCGCCAATTGCCCTCCAGCCGATAGCGATGGCCTGCGCCCTCGGGCGCATCATCGATCTTCGGTGCATCGGACCTCTGCTCGGCTGCTTTCAAACTCTTGCGTCTTTCAAATCTGGCACAACATACGCCGACTCGGTGAGCCCGCATGGTCAGTGCTTAATACACCGACTATGCATGGAATTTCCATCTCGCGCCGGCGCCAACATATGTCACGGCTTTTTGATATCCAAATGAATTTGTTGCACCGCGTCAGGATACGCCGTGAGCGCCTCCGCCGATTGCCGACTTTCTCGCCTGCATCCCATAGGCGAAAACGACCATGGCAAGGCCGAAGGCGGCGATGCCGGCCATGACGTAGTAACTCGCCAGGTCAAGCCAGGCGTAGAGATAGCCGGATGCAAGCGTCATCAACCCCAGGAACATGCCGTTGTAGAAATAATAGGCGCCCTGGGCCGATGATTCCTGCGCCTCATGGACGGACGCCACGATACGACGCTGAACGCCTGTATGGACGCAGGCATAGGTGCAGGAATGAAAACATTGCAGGATGAAATAGCCGAGGAAGCCGAAATTGATCGGAAACAGGATCCAGCGCAGGATACACATAGTCGCGCCGAAAAAGATCAACGTCCAGGCGCTGAACCGCCGACCGAGCCTCTTCGACAGAAAGAAAACCATAACCTCGGCCGCAACGCCGATGCTCCATAGGACAGCAATTTGTGCGCCAGAAAAACCGAGCTTATGCCAGTAGATCGACGCAAAGGTATAGAGCATCGCATGGCTCGATTGCTGTATCGACACGCCGATCATGGTGATAAGCAATTGCGGCGAGCGCAGATTTCCGGTCGGTGATTGCAGATTGATCGGTTGATTGCGCCGGCGCGTCGGCCCGATACGCGGTGCGAAAAAGCCCATCAGCGTCGTCAGAATGAACCCCGCCACCATCACGGGCAATACTGTCGCACCGCCCCACACGCCGATCAGCTGGCCACCGAGAAGGGTCGACAGGATAAAGGTGATCGATCCCCAGACCCGCATGGAACCATAATCGAAGCCCCAGCGGCGCACGCCCGACATGGCAATCGACTCAACCACGGGCACATAAGGCGCGTAGGTGGCGCCCTGAATGCCGTAGACTAGAAGCACCGGCCAGAAGTCGCTCGTCCAGTAGAGCGCGATTGCCGTCAGCAGTGACAAGGCACCCGACCACAACAATACATCGGCTCGCTCGCTCATATGATCGGCGAGCACCGCGATGATGGGCGTCACGAGGACGCGCACCACCATGGGAATGGCGAGCACCAGGCCGATCTCATGATCGTTGAAATTCAGCCCCGCCAACCAGACGGGAAAAAACGGCAGGGCAATTCCGTTGACGAACAACGGAGCGCAATAGGACAAAGCGGTGCGCAGGCGGAAATATGGAGGCGCACCCTCGCCCTGGAAGGACTTGATCGCGGGAATCATGACAGACCTGAAGGGGAACTTATTCGTCCCTATCATGCTATCGAGAATACGACTATGGCGAGAAATGGCCAAAACCGTAACGTTTCGGAAAAATCCGAAGCCAGGGCGGTCCCGCGGCGATCAATAATTATGACAAGCCATTATCAGCCACGTGAAGATGCGCAGGAATTACGCCGCCTGGGCACCGATCGGCCGCGGCAATTCTCCGACCGGAGAATCCACCGGCTGCGTCTCGAGAATAGTCCGCCAGGTGATCAGCTCGAACGTGCCGTCCTCATGCTCGGCGATTGCCGTGCAGCTTTCCACCCAGTCGCCGGTATTGATGTAGCGCACGCCGTCGAGATCCTCAATGACCGCATGGTGGATGTGCCCGCAGATGACGCCATCGGCATCGTTACGCTTGGCCTCTTCGGCGACGACACGCTGAAATTCGCCGATGAAATTGACGGCGTGCTTGACCTGCAGCTTCGCCCAGGCCGAGAAGGACCAATAGGGCATGTTCAGGCGGCGGCGCACCGCAGCAAGGCCGATATTGATCAGGATGGCCATGTCATAGGCCCAGTCGCCGAGATAGGCGAGCAGGCGGGCATTGCGGACGACGACGTCGAATTCATCGCCATGCAGCACGAGATATTTCTTGCCATCGGCCGTTTCGTGCATGGCGCGCTGTGCCACCTCGATACCGCCGAAGTGCATTCCGGGGAAGTCACGCAGGAATTCGTCGTGATTGCCGGGGATATAAACGATGCGCGTACCCTTGCGCGCCTTACGCAGGAGCTTCTGGACCACGTCGTTGCAATCCTGCGGCCAGTACCAGTTCCGCTTCAGCCTCCAGCCATCCACGATATCGCCGACCAGAAAGATCGTTTCGGCGTCGTGGTAACGGAGAAAATCGAGCAGGTAGTCCGCCTTGGCGGCCTTCGAGCCGAGGTGCACGTCAGAAATGAATAACGTTCGGAAATGCCGGGGGTCCATGTTTTCATTCACGAACTTTATGTCCGTGCCCTATCCTACCTTGGCTATTCCAAAACCAGACTCGTGTTTCAGGAAGATGACAAACCCTGTGCTTGGCGGCTCGGCGGCGAGGTTCAACCGCGTCTCGCAGCGACGGCAAGGTCAGGACGATCGCTTGTAAAGCTGGCGATACCAAGGCGAAACATGGCCAGCCCGGAGCGCAGCGTTCGATCCAAAGGACGTGCGCCGCTTGATTCACGCAAAAAAGGCAATTCAGTTTCGCCACGACAAAAACGCTTTGCGACCTCAATTCCATACTGTGAAGGCGAAGCGATTGATGTATGCAGAAGACTCAAAGCGCAGGCAGGAATGGAGACGCAAGTTGGATACGAACGACACTTCGAAAGCAGCCAAGAACATGGCGAGCGGAAACTTCGACGAACAGGCGCTTTATTTCCATCGTTATCCACGCCCCGGCAAGCTGGAAATTCAGGCGACCAAGCCGCTGGGCAATCAGCGCGATCTGGCGCTTGCCTATTCGCCCGGCGTCGCCGCCCCCTGCATCGCCATCCGTGACAACCCGGAAACGGCAGCCGACTATACGTCCCGCGCCAATCTCGTTGCCGTGATTTCGAACGGTTCGGCGGTACTCGGCCTCGGCAATATCGGTCCGCTCGCCTCGAAGCCCGTCATGGAAGGCAAGGCCGTCCTCTTCAAGAAATTCGCCGGCATCGACGTCTTCGACATCGAAATCGCAGCGCCGACGGTCGATGAGATGGTCAACACGGTTTCGGCGCTCGAGCCGACCTTCGGCGGCATCAATCTCGAAGACATCAAGGCGCCGGAATGCTTCGACGTCGAGCGCCGCCTGCGCGAGAAGATGGAAATTCCGGTCTTTCACGACGATCAGCACGGCACCGCCATCATCGTCGCCGCCGCCATCCTCAACGGACTGGAACTGGCCGGCAAGAAGATCGAAGAGGTCAAGATCGTCGCCTCCGGCGCGGGCGCGGCGGCGCTCGCCTGCCTCAACCTGCTCGTCATTCTCGGCGCCAAACGCGAAAACATCTGGGTCCATGATATCGAAGGCTTGGTCTACAAGGACCGCAATGTCCTGATGGACGAGTGGAAATCCGTCTACGCCCAGGACAGCGACAAGCGTGTGCTTGCCGAATCCATTCCCGGCGCCGACGTCTTCCTCGGCCTCTCCGCTGCCGGCGTGCTGAAGCCTGAGCTGCTGGCGCAGATGGCCGAAAAGCCGCTGATCATGGCGCTCGCCAATCCGACGCCGGAAATCATGCCGGATCTCGCCCGCGCCGCCCGCCCCGACGCGATGATCTGCACCGGCCGCTCGGACTTCCCGAACCAGGTCAACAATGTCCTCTGCTTCCCCTATATTTTCCGGGGCGCGCTCGATTGCGGCGCCAAGACGATCAACGAAGAGATGAAGATGGCCGCCGTGCGCGCCATCGCAGCACTTGCCCGCGAAGAGCCTTCCGACGTCGCGGCGCGGGCCTATACCGGTGAAACGCCGGTCTTCGGACCCAACTACCTGATCCCCTCGCCCTTCGATCCTCGCCTGATCCTGCGCATCGCGCCGGCCGTGGCAAAGGCAGCAGCGGACAGCGGCGTCGCCCTGCGTCCGATCAAGGATTTCGACGCCTATATGGACGAGCTCAACCGCTTCGTCTTCCGCTCCGGCTTCGTCATGAAGCCGATCTTTGCGGCCGCGAAGATTGCCGAGCGCAAGCGCGTCGTCTTTTCCGAAGGCGAAGACGAGCGCGTGCTGCGCGCCGCCCAGGTCCTGCTCGAGGAAGGCACGGCCATTCCGATCCTGATTGGCCGTCCGTCCGTCATCGAGACGCGCCTGAAGCGCTACGGCCTGAAGATCCGCCCGCATACGGATTTTGCCGTCATCAATCCGGAAGACGATCCCCGCTTCCGCGAATATGTCGAGCTCTATTTCTCGCTGGTCGGCCGCGCAGGCGTTATTCCCGAAGCAGCGCGCACCATCGTTCGCACCAACACGACCGTCATCGGCGCACTTGCCCTGAAGCGCGGCGAAGCCGATGCGCTCATCTGCGGCCTTGAAGGCCGGTATGAGCGTCATTTGCGCATCGTTCGCCAGGTCATCGGCAAGCGGCCCGACGTTCGCGATTTCTCCGCACTGAGCCTGCTCATCTCGCAGCGCGGCGCGACCTTCTACACCGATACCTATGTGACGTTTAACCCGTCCGCCGAGGAAATCGCGGAATCCACCTGGCTGGCTGCCGAGGAAATCAAGCGCTTCGGCATCGAGCCGCGCGCCGCCCTCGTTTCGCATTCCAACTTCGGCTCCCGGGAGTCGGAAAGCGCCACGAAGATGCGCGAAGCGCTGGCTCTCATTCGCGAGGCAGCGCCGGATCTGGAGGTCGATGGAGAAATGCATGGCGACAGCGCCATTTCCGAGAGCCTGCGCCGCCACGTAATGCCAGACAGCGCGCTTTCCGGCGAAGCCAATCTACTGGTCTTCCCCAATCTCGATGCAGCCAATATCACACTGGGCGTGGTCAAGACCATGACCGATGGTCTGCATGTCGGTCCCATCCTGCTTGGGACCGCGCTTCCGGCCCATATTCTCTCGCCGTCGGTCACTTCCCGCGGCGTGGTCAACATGGCGGCGCTCGCCGTCGTCGAGGCCTCACAGATCGCCTGATACTGCGCCTCGCTGCCGCCGTCAGCACGGTACCGCGTTTCATGCAATCGCGGTGCCGCCCCTCTCCTGGCTATCGGCGGCTGCAAGCTGCAATTTCACGAAAATCCTCTCGAAATCCGTGCTTTTTCATGGATACGTTGTTAAGCTGCGGCGTGTAATCTTTAGCGACTTAAAACCGCTTTCGAGAGCAGAACCGTGAACCGCGGCATAAAACAAGCTTCCATTGCCCTCTTTTCCCTGCTGGCGGCCACGCCGGCCCTCGCACAGGCCGATCTCTGCGACGAGCTGCGCGGCCGCTATGTCGACATCAACGAAGTGATCGGCGCCAGCCAGGAAACACGCCAGCTCTCGCGCGCCATCGTGCAGCAGAACCTGATGATCCGCCGGACGATGAGCGACCTGCGCAACCAGGGCTGCGCCGAAGGCGACGATGGCGTATTTGGCGGCCAGGACAATCAGGGCGTCTGCGATGACATCAGGCAATCGATCGATCAGATGCGGCAGGATCTCTCCCTGCTGATGGATCAGCGCGAGCAAAGCGTCGGCCGCGTCGATGCCGTTGCCATGCAGCGCCGGCAGTTGCTGGATACGATGCAGCGCAACGGCTGCAGCCTGCCGGCTTCGGCAACCCCGGATATCGTGATCGATACCCACACGAAGATGGATGCCTATGCACCGCAGGAGCAGTCCCTAGCAAAGCCTGAAAGCTCCATCACCGTCATCGAGACGCCAAGGCTCCAAAAGAATTCCAGCCTCGAACAAAAGCAGGCGCCCGCGACGGTTCCCAAGATAACACAGGCGCAGCCGCAGCAATTTCCGCCGGATCGCCCCTATGATCCTTCGGCCCATAAGGTGCGCCAGGTCGGCCCGCAATTCCTCGCGACCGACCAGGGCAGCATCGACCTCAAGCACCCGAAAGAAGCCGGGCCGCAACCGACGCAATAATACACGGCCAGACGCTTCTCATCTCCGTCTGACCGCCCTGTCTCCCTATTTTCAGATCGTTGCCGGCTGACGCAGCAAGGAAGCAATGGCTTCGTCACCCGTCTCCTGCGCAAGATCGCGGTAAGATCGTCCGGAGGCATCCCTGAGCGAGCGATCCGCACCCTTCACCAGCAGAAAGCGCACCGCCTCACCGCACCGATTGACAATGGCAAACCCGAGCGGCGTCATCCAATCGCGATCGGTGGACTGCCCAGGCGGGCGGAACCCACCAAAGCGGATATTCACCCGCTCGGGATGCTTATCGAGAATGGCAGCTAGCTGATCGATTGTGCCGAAAGCGGCCGCCGCGAAAATATCGAGCGGATAGGCTTTCAGAAACTCGACCATCTCATCCTTGCCATTATATTCGGCCCAACCGATTGGCGGCGCATAAAAATTGGGATCGCGAATAGTGGTATCGGCTCCACGCTCGATCAGCAGTTTCGCCATCTCCATATGGCCATGCAGCGCCGCCTCATGCAGCGGTGTACGGCTCGTCATGGCGTTGACATCGAGGCCCAAAGCCAGCATCCGGCGCACGGCTTCAAGATCATTTTCACCAGCCGCATCATGCAGCATGGCCGGATGAGCTTTACGCATCGCTGCCAACATGACGCCGAGCGGTTGCATGGCAAGCAGCTCCTCGAGCAAAATTTCCTTGTTCATAATCGCGATATAGAACTCGTCCTCCGGCTTCAGGCGAACCGCTACTCCGCCCTTGCGCACAACATATTGCGCCAAGTCATTATCGCCGCTGAGCCGCGCCCATTCGAAAGGCGTTCTACCATTGACCGGTTTGATGACATCAGCACCATTTTCCACCAGCAGGCGCACCCGCTCGCCCATGCGATGTTCCAGCGCCCAGGCAAGCTGATAGTCGAAAACGGTTTGCGTGTTCTCGACGAACCTGCCGTCCTCGCGCACGAGCCAATTGTTCTTATCCCTAGCGGACAAGCCATATTCGATCAGCAATTTCAGGCATGTATCGTCCGGTTCGAACATGCGGTTGTAGAGCGCCTGACTGTCATTCGCCTCGGCGCCGGCATCGAGCAGCAGCCGCGCGAATGTCACGCATTCCGAATGCTGAGGCTGCCGCTCCTTCCCCGCCTCGCCCTCGCCGAAAACACCGGTCAAGACGGTGAATCGATATTGGCCGGCATCGAGGAAGAAGGCGTTGACGTCAGCCCCGCGCCGGACCAACTCGCGGGCTGCCGGCAGGCTGGAACGACCCGGCACGCGAGCGTAGGCCGCGTACATCAGCGGAGTGAGATCATGCGGCCCGCCCTTGCGATCGAGAAGCTGTGGCTGACGATCAAGCCAGCGACTTACACGGTCGGCATCGCCAAGCGCAGCAGCGACGTGAATGCTTTCATCGGCAATCTCCGGATTGTCTTCAAGCAGTCGCAACGCCTCATCGAAGCGCGCGGGATCGGCGGGAATATTGGCAAAGTAAGAAACCGTCGCCAGTGACAGGAAACGGTTGGCGAGCTGATCCCGTGGAACATGCTTGCGATCGTCGCTTTCCAGGTATGCCTTGAGTTTCGTCCAGCTGGAAAAGCCGAATTCGCGGGCAAGAACGAGCTGAATGTCCTGCAGCCCCACATCTGCGACGTCGGCAAAATAGGGCGCAACGCGACTATGCGCCGAAGCATCGCCGGCTTGGACGGCCTTGAGGAAAGACTTGGCCTGCTTTTTCAGGGAATCGAGAGTGGCGTCGACAGCCAAAGAGCGCGTGGTCACGATAGACCTCCTTCCATTTACGTCCGGTATCCGCGCCCACAGACTGAAAAGAGGTGTGGCAGTCTCACTTTATATGCATCAGGTGGGCCTAGCCCTTCCCGCGGATCGGATGCGCCCTGAGAACCCATCCAGATCTATCGTGTCGGTTGTGATCTGTCCAGAGCTCAAGCCGGCTCATAGCGGACATAGGCGAACTCGTCTCCGTCCGGTGACCAGTTCGGCACATTGATCGATCCCTGCCCGCCGAAGAGCTCGAACAGCGTCGTGATATTGCCGCCATCCATGTCCATCAGCCGCATCCGCACATTGAGATCGCGCGGGTGATCGAAGACATTGGGATCATAGGAGATCAGCACGACCTTGTCGTTTTTCGGCGACGGATGGGCGAACCAGTTGCCGTAGTTGTCATGGGTCACCTGCTCTAGGCCGGTGCCGTCGGGATGGATGCGCCAGATCTGCATGAGGCCGGTGCGGCTCGAATTGAAATAGATCCATTGCCCGTCGGCGGAGAAATCCGGCCCGTCATTGCGGCCCTCGCCATGCGTCAGTCGGGTCTCTTCGCCGCCATCGATCGAGATCGTATAGATATCGAAAACGTCGCTGCGGATGCCGCAATAGGAGAAGCGCTTCCCGTCCGGCGACCAGCCATGCCAGTAGGAGGGCAGATTGGTGGTCACCTGCCTTGGCGTACCGCCCTCTGCCGGCAGAACATAGATGCAGGATTTGCCGTACTGGGTCTTGTCGGAAATGGCGATCAGCGATCCATCCGGGGAAATGCCGTGATCGTTGTTGCACTGGGTCGCAAAGCCGGTATCGACCTGGGCGATGCCGCTGCCATCCAGTGGTAGCCGATAGAGCAGCCCGTCTCCATTCAGCAGAAGATAGCGGCCGTCAGGCGAATAGTTCGGCGCCTCGATCAGCTGGTCCGTTTGCCAGACGATCCGGTTTGCACCCGTGCGGATATTATAGATCTCGACCGAGCTGCGCATTCTTCCTCTCCCTTGCCGCTGATACCGCGATCAGCGATCGCGGAACCGGTTGGTGATTGGATAGCGACGGTCGCGACCGAAATTCTTCTTGGTAATCTTCACGCCCGGTGCGGACTGGCGGCGCTTGTACTCCGCGAGATAAAGCAGATGCTCAATGCGATGCACGGTCGCGACATCATGGCCGCGCGCTACGATTTCCTCAACCGACATTTCCTTCTCAACCAGGCATTCGAGGATATCGTCGAGCACTGGATAGGGCGGCAGCGAATCCTGGTCCGTCTGGTTCGGCCTCAGTTCCGCCGAAGGCGCCTTGTCGATGATGTTGTGGGGAATGACCTCGCCGGAGGGCCCGAGCGCACCGGGGGGTACATGCAGATTTCGCCAGCGCGACAGCGCATAAACCTGCATCTTGTAAAGATCCTTGATCGGGTTGAAGCCGCCGTTCATATCGCCATAAAGCGTGGCGTAGCCGACAGACATCTCCGACTTGTTGCCCGTCGTCACCACCATCGAGCCGAACTTGTTGGAGATCGCCATCAAAATGGTGCCGCGGGCGCGGCTCTGCAGGTTTTCCTCGGTGATGCCGCTTTCCGTGCCCTCAAAGAGATCGGACAAGGCCGAGGTGAAGCCGGTGACGGGATCTTCGATCGGTACGATGTCATAACGGCAGCCAAGCGCTTTGGCGCAATCGGCCGCATCCTTCAACGAATCCTGCGAGGTATAGCGATAAGGCAGCATGACGGTGCGCACACGCTCTTCGCCCAGCGCATCGACGGCAATCGCAGCGCAGATCGCCGAGTCGATGCCGCCGGATAGACCAAGCACGACCGACTTGAAGCCGTTCTTGTTGACATAATCGCGGAATCCCAGCAGGCAAGCGCGATAATCCGCCTCCTCGCCTTCCGGAATATGGGCCCTCGGACCTTCGGCGCAGTGCCAGCCACCACCGTTCTTCTTCCAGGTCGTTACTGCAAGCGCGGTTTCGAACTGGCTCATCTGGAAGGCCAGGGTCTTGTCGGCATTGAAGCCGAAGCTGGCTCCGTCGAAAACCAGTTCGTCCTGGCCGCCGAGCTGAGCAGCATAGATCATCGGCAAGCCGGTCTCGATAACCTGCTTCAGCACGACCTGATGGCGCACGTCGACCTTGCCGCGATAGTACGGCGAGCCATTCGGCGAGAGAAGGATTTCAGCACCGCTTTCGGCCAGCGTTTCGCAAACGCCGAGTTCGCCCCAGATGTCCTCGCAGATCGGAATACCCAGCCTAACGCCGCGGAAATTGACCGGACCAGGCATGGCGCCCTGATCGAAGACGCGCTTCTCGTCGAACTCGCCGTAGTTCGGCAGGTCTACCTTGTCACGGACCGCGATCACCTTCCCGCCATCGAGCACGGCAATCGAATTATAGCGCCCAGTTTCGTCCTGTCGGGGAAAGCCGATAATGACGCCGGGGCCGCCATCGGCCGTATCCGCGGCCAGAGCCTCGACCGCTTTCCAGCAGGCGCGAATGAAGGCCGGCTTCAGCACGAGATCTTCCGGCGGATAGCCGGAAATGAACAATTCCGTCAGTAATACGAGCTGCGCGCCTTCGCGCGCGGCTTCGGCGCGGGCGTCACGCGCCTTGGCGAGATTGCCGGAGACATCGCCGACCGTCGGATTGAGCTGCGCGACGGCGATGCGAATGGTGTTGGTAATCTGGCTTTGCTCTGTCATGCCATACATTTAGCGATGCCATCTTCCTTCCGCAACCGCCTTCCTTCCTGCACACGCATCAAAGATTTCACCACCCGCATAGGCGGTATTTTTGCCCGGAAAAATACTAAGCTAGCCTTGCGGTTCATGCCGCATTCATGACAGAAGCATGACACTTATATGAATATTTTGTAGCTTTTGGAGAAATCATTGGTTGCATTGGTCATCGAGTCCGCCTTGGCGGGCAAGCTTGCCCTTTTCCAGAAGATCGGCACAGCAAGACAGAAGTCCTCTGCTCTGCGCCTGCTTCTGAGCCTCACGCTGACCCTGCTTTTCTCCCTGTCCATCGTCATGACGGTTGAATGGGTCGCGCGCGGCGAATTCGCCTCAGCTTGGACCTATCTCCTTTCCCCGTCCCGCCCCGGCCTCACCACCGTCGGCATCGTTATCTTAGCCATGCTGACGCTGGATGCTCTGATCGGCCGTGCGCACCTGTCCGCTTTGATCATAGCGCCGCTGTTACTCGTCCCAGCGTTCATTTCCAGCCAGAAGCAGAATTTTCTCTCCGATCCGCTCTACCCTTCGGACTTCCTGTTTGGACGGCAGATCATGGAATTGATGCCCGTCATGGTACGCGATCGCCCCTGGACGGCTATGGCACTCGCATTCGGCATCATCGCCGGCACGGCAGCCATGATCCTGCTCTGGCGCCATCTCCGGAGCCACACGATCTCGCTGTCGCGAAACGAGCGCTTCGGCCGGCTTTCGGTCTGCCTGCCGCTGACGGCGCTTTTCGCCTCGCAGATGGACCCTACTCAATATTCCCTTCTTCGCGAGAAGCTGGGCATCATCCCAATCGTCTGGGACCAGACGGAAAACTATAACCACAACGGCTTCATCGTCGCCTTCGCACTGAACCTGCCCATGGCGGACGTCAAGTCACCGGCTGGATACGACCCCGCCGCCATCGACGCCATGCCCGCAAGAAACTACGGCTATCTCTCCGGTCCACGCCAAAAGCCAGACGTGATCATGCTGATGAGCGAATCCCTTTGGGATCCGACGCGGCTTTCCAACATCGCCTTTACGCCCGATCCGATGCCGACGATCCGCGCCAGACAATCCGGATATGTCTTCTCGCCGGAATTCGGCGGCATGACCGCCAATGTCGAGTTCGAGGCACTGACGGGCTTTTCCAATGCCTTCCTTCCCTATGGCAGCATTCCCTATCAGCAATATGTGCGCCGCCCGCTGCCGTCGCTTGCCACCTTCTTTCGCAGCGAAGGCTATATGGCGCGCGCCCTTCATCCCTTCAGCGGCTGGTTCTGGAACCGCAACGAGGTCTACAAGGCCTTCGGCTTCGAGGAGTTTCATACCCAGGAAACCCTGCCGCCAATGGACAAGCGCGGCATGTTCGCCGCCGACGATTCTCTGATGAAGGAAATCATGCGCGAAGGAGACGCCGCCGAGCGCCCCTTCTTCTTCTTTGCCGTCACTCTTCAGGGACATGGGCCTTACGAAGCCGACCGCTATGCTGAGAATACCGTCGATATCGCCGGCAATTTGAAAGACGATGACCGTGCGGCGCTCGCTACCTATTCACAAGGCGTTCGAGAGGCCGATGACAGCCTGAGGATGCTGATGGATTGGGCCGAAAAGCGCGACCGCGAAACCATCATCGTCCTCTGGGGCGATCATCTGCCGCCGCTCGGCAGCGTCTATCCGAACACCGGCTACATGCCGCAGCAGGTGGCGACCCGCAAGGCGCCGCTCGACGTCATGAAGAAGGAGCACGAAACGCCGCTCGTCGTCTGGTCGAGCAAGAAGGGCGTTCGCAAGGACATCGGTACCATCAGCCCCTCACAACTACCGTATCACTTGCTTAAAACCGCCGGCTACGAACATCCTTTCTACACGGGCTTTCTCGGCCGCGTGCAGAAGAAATACAACATCGTCGACCGCTATCAGCTGGCAACCCGCGACAACCAGACCTTCCCCGATTGGGCGCGCAAGGAGCAGGAGCTGGACCCGACCGTGCGCGACTATCGCTATCTGCAGCACGACATGATGTTCGGCCACCAATATGGATTGGAGCGCTTCTTCCCGTCGCATGCGGAGCTAATGGGCCAAGAGGAGAGCTAGCCCATTATAAACATGAGTGAGTGCAGTGGTTTTTTGCGATAACAGTACGCGTCGCAGCTTCATGCTCAATCGAGTTTGAAACCCTTTCCTCGTTGCATTTTTGCGCTTTGGTCGAATAGTTGCATTCAATGCCACCAGGACCTCGGAGCCCCCCCAATGCATAATCTTCCCAACTTCGTTCATCTGCATTTTGACAAGACAGCCGATCAGCTCGGCGACATCGAAAAGCGCGTTCTAAAAAAGGCGCACGAGCGAAAGGTCATCTCCACCGATATCAATGCAGCCATCTCGGCGGAATCATCCAGGGGAGAGCGTCTGGCCGACGGCATAGCCCGCGTCGGCGGCTCCTGGTCCTTCATCATCGCCTTCCTGTTGTTTCTGGTCTTCTGGTGCATCATCAACACCATCCTCCTCACCACCAACGCCTTCGACCCCTACCCCTTCATCTTCCTGAACCTCGTCCTCTCCATGCTCGCCGCGATCCAGGCGCCGATCATCATGATGTCCCAGAACCGGCAGGCGGAACGGGATCGCTTCGAGGCGGCCAAGGATTACGAGGTCAATCTCAAATCCGAGCTGGAAGTGCTATCGCTGCACCAGAAGATCGATATGCAGGTGTTGACCGAGCTTGCGGTGGTGCGGGAAGAGCTCGCCAAGCTCAGCAAGCTCGTTACCGAAAAAGGCAACATCTGAGGGTCAATCGGAGGGGCCGGCCGTCAGCAATCCCGGTCGCCCCTGCCGATATTGCGGCAGTCCATCGCTGACCTCATAATAGTCGCCCTTGTCGGCGCAATAGATATGATAAGCTATCTTGAGGCCGCTGGGCTGGTCGAACAGACCGGCCATGATCGATATTTCAGCGGCGCTATCGGCGACCCAGAACAGAGCCGAGCCGCAGATCTTGCAGAAACCGCGACGCGCGAATGTGCTGGCACGATACCAGGTGATCGCCTCTTCCCCCTTGATGACGAGATTTTCGCGCGCGACGTTGGTTGCGGCGTAATAGAGACCGGTCTGCTTGCGGCACTGCGAACAATGGCAGGCGACGACCTCACGCAGCTTGCCGCGTGTCGTGAAACGTACGCTGCCGCAAAGGCAGGCTCCCGTGTGTTCGTCACTCATCATCGCTCCCTTTGTTTTGAGGCAAACTTCCCGAGAACGGCATTCGGGTCAATTTCAAAGAAATGAAGCGTCTTTCAGCTGGATTGATCGGTCCAGCCAAAAAGCAACGGGCCGGCGTTAGACCGGCCCGTTCGATAAGTCATGGATGCGGCTTTCCTCAGCCGTGTGCGCGCATCCGCTTCTCGTCTCGGCCACCCTTCATCCGCTCGGCGAGCAGGAAGGCAAGTTCCAGCGCCTGGTCGGCATTGAGACGGGGATCGCAATGGGTGTGATAGCGATCCTGCAGGTCCTCGGCACCGACTGCGCGAGCACCGCCCGTGCATTCGGTCACGTCCTTGCCGGTCATCTCGATGTGGATGCCGCCCGGATGCGTGCCTTCGGCGCGATGGATCTGGAAGAAGCTCTCGACTTCCGACAGGATGCGCTCGAACGGACGCGTCTTGTAGTTGTTGAGCGTGATCGTGTTGCCATGCATCGGGTCGCAGGACCAGACGACCTTGCGACCTTCCTTCTCGACAGCGCGGATGAGGCGCGGCAGATTGTCGGCAACCTTGTCGTGACCGAAACGGCAGATCAGCGTCAGGCGGCCGGCTTCGTTCTGCGGGTTCAGAATATCGATCAGATTAAGCAGATCGTCCGCCTGCAGCGAAGGACCGCACTTCAGGCCGATCGGGTTCTTGATGCCACGGAAATATTCGACATGGGCGTGGTCGGCCTGGCGCGTGCGGTCGCCGATCCACAGCATGTGGCCCGAGGTCGCGTACCAATCGCCGGTCGTGGAATCGACGCGGGTAAAGGCTTCTTCATAGCCAAGCAGCAGCGCTTCGTGGCTGGTGAAGAAATCGGTTTCGCGCAGGCTCGCATTGCTCTCGGCGGTGATGCCGATCGCGCGCATGAAATCCATGGTCTCGCCGATGCGATCGGCAAGCTTGCGGTAGCGCTCGCCCTGCGGGCTGTCCTTGACGAAGCCGAGCATCCACTTCTGCACGTTTTCAAGGTTGGCATAGCCGCCCATCGCGAAGGCGCGCAGCAGGTTCAGCGTCGCGGCAGACTGGCGGTAAGCCATCATCTGACGCTCCGGATTGGGAATGCGTGCCTCTTCGGTGAAATCGATGCCGTTGATGATGTCGCCGCGATAGCTCGGTAGCGAGATGCCGTTCTGCGTTTCGATGTTCGACGAGCGCGGCTTGGCGAACTGACCGGCAATGCGGCCGACCTTGACGACCGGCAACTGCGCGCCGAAGGTCAGGACGACAGCCATCTGCAGGAAGGCGCGGAAGAAGTCGCGGATCGTATCGGCACCATGTTCGGCGAAGCTTTCGGCGCAATCGCCGCCCTGAAGCAGGAAGCCATTGCCTTCGGCGACATTGGCGAGATGCGCCTTCAGGCGACGGGCTTCACCGGCAAAAACGAGCGGAGGATAGCTTGCAAGCTGGGCTTCGGTCTCTGCCAGCGCTGCCTTGTCCGGAAAATCCGGCACCTGCTGGATCGGTTTCTGCCGCCAACTGCTCGGTGTCCAATTCTGTGCCATCTCACTCACCTGCTTGTGCGCCCGATCTTGGTCGGGCGTCCCGTCATCGTAAATAACGCGCGCTTATAAACCTTTGCCGCCCACTTGCAAAGGCGGGCAAACTACTGTGCGAATCTTTTATGGTGCAGTCGATCTCCGCGCCAAAACAGGCGCGTTACACGCGCTCGCCGTTGCGGATGCGATAGCTCGGCGAATACATCGTCACCAATTCTTCCGCCGCCGTCGGATGCACCGCCATGGTGCGGTCGAACTCGTCCTTCGTGCAGCCGGCCTTCAGCGTGATGCCGAGAAGCTGTGCCATCTCGCCAGCATCGTGGCCGAGAATATGGGCGCCGATGACCTTGCGGTCCGCGGCATTGACGATCAGTTTCATGATCATCTTCTCGGCTCGGCCCGAAAGCGTCGCCTTCATCGGCCGGAACTGGGCGCGATAGATCTCGAGCTCCGGATAGCGCTTGGCAGCGTCCTCCTCGGTCAGGCCGACGGTACCGATCTCCGGCTGCGAGAAGACGGCCGTCGGGATGAGTTCATGATCCGGCCGGGTCGGATTGTCCTTGTAGACGGTCTCGATGAAGCACATCGCCTCGTGGATCGCCACGGGCGTCAGCTGTACCCGATCGGTGACGTCGCCGAGAGCGAAGATATTCGGAACGGAAGTGCGCGAATATTCGTCGACGATGATAGCGCCCTGCTCGTTGATCGCGACGCCGGCCGCTTCCAGCCCGAGATTTTCGGTATTCGGCGTACGGCCAAGCGCCAGCATGACGGTATCGACCGTCAGGGACTTGTCGTTCTTCGTCCGAACGCTGAGCCTGCCCTCTGCCTTCTCGACGTGCTCGATGATGTCGTGGCAGAGAATGCGGATGCCCTTCTCCTCCATGGCCTCATGCAGGCCTTTGCGCAGGTCGTGATCAAAGCGTGACAGGATCTCGGCACCGCGATAGATCAGCGTCGTCTCGACTCCGAGCCCGTGGAAGATGTTGGCGAACTCGACGGCAATGTAGCCGCCGCCGGCGATCAGGATCGACTTCGGCAGTTCCTTCAAGTGGAACGCTTCGTTCGAGGAGATGCAGAGCTCGTGGCCGGGCAGCGCCGCATGCAGGTTCGGCCGGCCGCCAGTTGCGATGACGATGGTCTCAGCGGTCACGGTCTGGCCGGTCTTCAGCAGCTTGATCGTGTGGGCATCCAACAGCTCCGCGCGTGTATCGAATATCTCCGCCTTGGCATTGTCGAGCCCTTTGCGGTAGAGGCCTTCCAGCCGGGCGATTTCCTTGTCCTTCGCCTCAATCAGCTTATTCCAGTCGAAGCTGCTCTCGCCGACCGTCCAGCCGAAGCCGGCCGCGTCCTCGAAGTGCTCGCTATACTGCGAGGCATAGACGAAGAGCTTCTTCGGCACGCAGCCGCGAATGACGCAGGTGCCGCCATAGCGATACTCCTCGGCGATGCCGACCTTCTTACCGAGCGATGCGGCCACGCGCGCGCTGCGCACACCGCCGGAGCCGCCGCCAATCACGAAGAGGTCGAAATCAAACGAAGGCATGGATCGCTCCTGTAGACATCAAGTTGCGCGCGAAGCGCCATTGGGGGTCGGCACTCATATAGGGAGCCGAGACCCAAAAAGAAAAGCCCGGAATCGATCCGGGCTTCGAATTTGTAACTGCTTGCCGCAGATACCGAAAACAACAAACCTAGCTTTCAAAACCGCTGCGGCAGCTAGCCATTGACTACTGCTTCGGCGCCGGCTGAGCGGCCGCACCGGCATCCGGCGTAACGACCGGCTGCTTGACGACCTTCTGCAGGGCATCGTTGCTCTGCTTTGCGAGATCGCGCGAAATGCCCTGGCTCCAGATGTCGGCCGCCTTGTAAAGCTCGCGGGTGGCGAGCGGACCATCCTTGAGAAGCTTTTTGCCTGCCGGCGAACCGTAGAAATCGGCGATCGCCTTCAGTTCGTCGGCCGAGAAGGCCTTGGCATAGGTGATGGCAGCTTCACGCTCCAGATCGGCACGACGCGGTGCGAGCGCGAGCGCGGTCGCATCGACGGTCGAGTTGATGGCATCGCCGAAATTCGGGTTTGCCTGGATCATCGTGCTCTTCAGCTGCTCGGCGAGATTAGGCAAGATATTGTCGAACTGGTTGGTGATGCCGAGAGCGTTGATCGCGGCGCGCGCAGCCTTGATCTGATCCTCGGAAACTTCCTGAGCGTTGACGGAACCGAAAGCAATGCCGGAAAGAAGGATGGTTGCAGCGGCAAGACGGCCAAGACCCGCAAATTTGATCATGAGATGAGTGCTCCTATGTATTGTTCGCCTGCAACGTGCGCGCACCGGCAGGGCCGGCAATGATCGCTTGTGTCGCCATATGGATAAAGAGCCCGTGTTCGACAACGCCGGGAATCGAATAGAGCTCGCTCGACAGCGCCTCTGCATCAGGAATGCGGCCGAAAGATGCATCGACGATGTAGTGCCCCCCATCGGTCACAAAGAGGCTGTCACCGGAGCGGCGCATGTTGAGCGCGCCCGAGAGCCCAGTACGCGATGCGGCCTTCTCGATGAGGATGCGGGTGGAAACGAGACCGAAGGGATTGACTTCGATCGGCAGTGGATATGCGCCGAGCGTCTCGACGACCTTGCTTTGATCCGCGATGACGATCATGCGGGCTGAGGAAGCCGCAACGATCTTCTCTCGCAGCAGCGCACCGCCACCACCCTTGATCAGCGTCAGCGCACCATCAAGCTCATCGGCGCCATCGATGGTGAGATCGAGTTCCGGAAGCTCGTCGAGCGACTTCAACGGTACACCGAGTTCGTCGCAGAGCTTGGCCGTTCTTTCAGATGTGGGAACGCCCTGGATCGAGAGGCCGGCTGCGACCTTTTCAGCCAGCAGACGAACGAACTCCTCCGCCGTGCTGCCGGTGCCGATCCCGAGCCGCATGCCGCTTTCGACATAGGCGAGCGCAGCTCTCGCAGCCTCGATTTTCATCTGGCGGGCGTCCATGCGCCACCTGCTCCCATTGTTACGTTGGTCTGCTGTTTACACGGCTCTCCAGCCAAACGAAAGCCAAAATAACGGCATGATATAGAAATCCCCGGCGCCTTCCCGCCTAGGCTTTCCGGCACTTCAGTTGCAATTGCCCGCGCGATCTTTTAACTCCGGAAGACGCACTCTTTTCTCTGCAAAGGCCGATTCCTCGTGAAATCTCCCCTTGTCGTATTCGATCTCGACGGCACGCTGCTCGACACGCATGCGGACCTGATCGTCAGCCTGAATCATACGATCGACGCACTCAAGCTTCCGCCGGTCAGCTACGACGACGTGACGCATCTCGTCGGCAACGGCGCGCAGGTCATGATCGAGCGGGCCTGCAAGCTGCATGGCTATATGCTGACATCGGAAGAATTGCCTGCCCTCCTGCAGCGCTTCATCACTCACTATTCCGAAACCATGCCCGGCGTCACGCAGCCTTACCCGGGTCTGCTCGCAGCCCTCGATACGCTGAGGAGCCAGGGCTATAAGCTCGCCGTCTGCACCAACAAGATGGAATCGCTGGCACGTACCCTGCTCGAACGACTGAAGCTGACCCATTACTTCGAGGCCATTACCGGCGGCGACACCTTCACCGTCCGCAAGCCGAATGCCGAGCATCTGATCGGCACAGTCGAACGCGCCGGCGGCGACATCGCCCGGACGATCATGATCGGCGACAGCATCAACGACATCCTCGTCGCCCGCAATGCTGGCGTGCCCTCCATCGCGGTCCCCTTCGGCTACTCCGATGTCGGCATCGAAACGCTAGGCCCGAACCGCATCATCTATCACTATGATGAGCTGACGCCGGAGCTGGTCGAGGGATTGCTGGCGGCCTGAAAATACTAAAATCCCTGTTGGTTCGAACGGCGCGGTTGTAACGGGCCTTGCGTGATTCACGCGCTTCCGCCACAACTTATCGAGGTTCTACTATCAGTACCATGACCGCGCGAGGGAAAGCCACGCTGTGCGATGTTGCCGAGGTGGGACGATCACTCGATAGCGGAGCACTCCCCCTTGCTCGTAGCAGATCCCGAAGACCGTAACGCCGGTAGATTGCCAAGCCGCAGAGGGTGGTTTGCCCCTATTGTCCGAACACTGATCATCTGTGGTGCACTATGCGCAGGTATTTGGTTCTACATCTACGGCGACCGCATTATAGGGTACGTCGAGACAGAAACCGGAGCTGGTGCCAAATCCGATCCCGCTCTGACCGCGGTCTATGAGAATTTCGACATCGCACCTTTGCCGAACATTGTTGCAGGCAGACCTGCGATGGCAGCCGATCTCGATATGTTGCGCCGAGAGCATTGTGATTGGAATGCAGTCTACAAATTCGCAGATGAGCTAACGAAGCAGGGCTATCGCCGCGAAGCGGCCAAAGTCTTCACTGCCTTCTCCAACAAGTGCAAGCCGTCGAATATCGCCTTGAGTTCAGCCGCCCAAATTCTGGACGATCTCAGCGACTTCGACGAAGCGCTGAAAGTCTCGAATCAAGTGATAGCAATGTCACCTGGAATGCCCGATTTCTATTTCCAGCGTGCGCGAATTCGCCAAAATGCCAAGAAATATCGGGAGGCCATCGATGACTATTATTCGGTCATCGGCCTTACCGACAATATCGCGATACTGAACAGCGCCGTATTTGAGGGAATCTCCGCCAGCTACCGCGAACTTGGTGAATATTGCGAGGCGATCGGGCCGCTTCAGCTTTGGGTTTCCACCAATCCCGACCGTAACGACACAGCGGTCGTGCGTGGGATCATCAAGCTCTATGAAACGATGGGCAAATGCGCCTCGATCTATGCCACTGGCAGCGATCGATTTCCGACGCAGGGCAAGAACGTCATCCTTGCCAAGGTCTCGGTCAATGGCACGGAGGGCGTGTTCATCGTCGACACCGGTGCAAGCTTCGTGGCGGTGAGCAAAGCCTTCGCCGCACGAGCTAAGCTACCGGCCAACGGCAACAATGGAATATCTCTCCAAACGGCAAACGGCGTTTCTCAAGCCACACGCACAACGGCGACTACCGTGAAGGTCGGGCATGTCCAGGCTAGCGATATCACGGCCGTGGTTCTCGACGACGACACGGCGCTTGGCACTGAAGTCGACGGGCTGCTCGGTCGTTCCTTCCTCTCGCGCTTCGACGTCACCTTCGGCAGCCGGGAGTGGCGGATCGAGGCGAAGAATTGAACTGAATTGCCCGCTGACATTGAGTGACATTCTCATACGAAAGCCAACAAAAAGGGCGACCGATGGCCGCCCATTTTTGTATTTCCTGACTGATCAAACTCAGATCTGTGCAGTGCGTGCCTTTGAGGTCGCATCGAGCGCCTTCAGTGTGGCAGCATCGCGATCGTAGACGTCGTTGAAGTATTGGATGACGCCGTCCTTGTTCGGCCAGGCGGTGAAATAGGCGATGTAGATCGGGAATTTCTGCGGCACGGCCACAGCCTTGTTCTGGCCAGCGGCGATCTGCTTGGCGACGTCGTCAACCGTGGTGTTCAGCACGGCAGCCGCCATCGCGCGCGGATCGGCAAGACGGACGCAACCGTGGCTGAGTGCGCGCATATCCTTCTTGAAGAAGCTCTTCTGCGGCGTGTCGTGCATGTAGATCGCATGCGAATTCGGAAAGAGGATTTTCAATTCGCCGAGCGCGTTGTCGCTGCTAGGCGGCTGGCGAACCGAGATGCTCTTCGTCGAGCCGTACCAGTCGACGCTGGACGAAGCGACGGCGCGGCCGCCGACTTCGACCTGATAGCCCATGCGATCGAGATAGTTCGGATCGGAACGCAGCTTCGGCAGCATCTCGTTGATGATGATCGACTGCGGAACGCCCCAGAACGGATTGAATTCGACCGTCTGCACCTGATTTTCGAAGAAGAAGGTCTGGTGCTGCTTGCTGCCGACGACGACACGCATCGACAGCTGCTCCTGGTTGTTATTGTAGTAATAGACCATGAAGGCCGGCTGATTGATGAAGACGTAGCGCGGCCCAAGCTCGTCCGGCAGCCAGCGCAGCTGCTCCATGGCGATGACGAGCTTCTGGATCTTCACATCGTTGTTCTCGCCGACCATGGCGCGAACGGAGGACGGGCCGATCACGCCGTCAGCGGTCAGACCCTTTTCGCGCTGGAAGTCCTCGACCAGCGACACGAGCTCGGGCGTATAGCTCGGCGTGCCCAGATAGGCGGAGAAAAGATCGGCGTGAGCCGCCTTCAGTGCATCCGAGCCGCGATGCTCGATCGCCTTGACGATATTGGCCATCTCCGGCGAGCTATCGCCTGGCTTCAGCGTGCCGGTCAGGGAAACGGAAATGTGACTACCGTCCGTTCCAGACTCGGAGCGCAGCTTGGCCAACTCCGCCTTCAATTCCATGAATTGCGGATTGGAGGGGTTGCGGCTGTTGATATAAGCGGCGATATCGGGGCTGGCGCGCAGCACATCGAGCATGGCCGTCAGATTGACGTCCTTGCGCTTGAAGTCGTGATAGCCGGAGATCTTGTTCGGGTCGAGACGACCACGAACCGTATCCTGAACGAACATCAATATCTTGCTCGACAGCGCGAGTTCGAACTGCATGAGCGCGCGATCGCGCATCACCGGGTCGGCATTTGCCGCGTCGGCACTCGGCAGCGTCACCGCATAATCGGCAGGGTCGAGGCCGACGGAACCGGCATCGGCAAGAACCGCCATGGCGGCTTTCGCCTTGTCACTGACGGCATGGTCGGCAACCCAGAGAAGCGGCTTGCTCGGATCGGCGTAATAAGACTCGATCGCCTTGGCGATGTCGTTGGTCGCCATGACGCGCGCATCCGCGAGATAGCGGCGCTGCGAGACCTCGGCATCGACAGCAATCGGCGTGGGAGAGGCGTCAGCAACGGCGCCGGTCACCACCGGATCGGCGAAATGCACCGTCGACACCAGACGCATCTGGTCGGCCTTGTAAGTATAGTATTTCGGCGCATCGACGGTTGGCAGCGGCTGCTTTGCCCGCGGAGGCTCAACGGAGTTCAGCGTCTGTGCCGGGTTGACGGGAACCGGAGCCGAAACCTGCGTGCTCTGCTGACGACCCTGACCGCCACGGATGAAATCCATGAGGGTCATGGCACTTGCAGAGGTTGCGCCTATCGAGGAAAGGCAACAGGAAAGAGCCAGGACGGAGGCTGTGGCTTTGGACGCAAGTTTCATTCTCTAATCAGTCCCTGTATCGTGCGGTAACTTCGAGCTTGACGGTGCTGTTTTCAACTCTGCCGCGATGTCTTCGACATCGTATACTCACACTATGAAAACGGCGAGGCCCGCCTTTCGTTCAATGCCTCAACTTCATGTGACGAAGCGGTGGCGTCTTTCGCGGCTCAGTCCACACAAAAATATGAAATTATTGGTTAACGGTTTATTGAATTTTCGAAGACTTTTTAAGCGCCGAAAATGCGTGTCCGTTAATATATGCGCAGCGTGTTAAAAAGAGCACGCCGCACCAAGTAAAACATGACTAAAATAGTCACCAAATGGCGCTTTGATATTTTCATGAGGCCCTTTCGGACCTATATGAGCTGCTATCTGTCTCAACGGAAAGCAGGACCAGGAAGATGACGTCCACTCGCACCGAAACCGATACATTTGGCCCGATCGAAGTCGCCAGCGACCGCTATTGGGGCGTGCAGGCACAGCGCTCGCTCGGCAATTTCAAGATCGGCTGGGAAAAGCAGCCACTATCGGTCGTGCGTGCCCTTGGCATCGTCAAGCAGGCAGCCGCACGCGCCAACATGGAGCTCGGCCAGTTGGATCCGGCCCTCGGCAAAGCGATCGTTGCGGCGGCGCAGGAAGTCATCGACGGAAAGCTCAATGACCATTTTCCGCTTGTCGTCTGGCAGACCGGCTCGGGCACGCAGTCGAACATGAATGCCAACGAAGTGATCTCCAACCGTGCGATCGAGATGCTCGGCGGCGTCATGGGCTCGAAGAAGCCCGTGCACCCGAACGATCATGTGAACATGAGTCAGTCGTCGAACGACACCTATCCGACGGCCATGCACATCGCCTGCGCCGAACAGATTGTCCATCACTTGCTGCCAGCGCTCAGGCATTTGCATGCGGTGCTGGAAAAGAAGGTCGCCGACTTCGCCCATATCATCAAGATCGGCCGCACCCACACGCAGGACGCAACGCCGCTGACGCTCGGCCAGGAATTTTCCGGCTATGCCGCCCAGGTCGCCTCCTCGATCAAGCGCATCGAGCTGACGCTGCCGGGCCTTTGCGAACTCGCTCAGGGCGGTACCGCGGTCGGAACCGGACTCAATGCACCGATCGGCTTTGCCGAGAAGGTCGCCGACGAGATCGCCAAGATTACCGGCCTGCCTTTCGTTACCGCGCCGAACAAGTTCGAGGCGCTGGCCGCCCATGATTCGATGGTCTTCAGCCATGGCGCTATTAATGCCGCCGCCGCTGCTCTGTTCAAGATCGCCAACGACATCCGCCTGCTCGGCTCCGGCCCGCGCTCCGGTCTCGGCGAACTAGCGCTGCCGGAAAACGAGCCGGGCTCGTCGATCATGCCGGGCAAGGTCAATCCGACCCAGTGCGAGGCATTGACGCAGGTTTGCATCCACATCTTCGGCAACAATGCCGCCCTCACCTTTGCCGGCAGCCAGGGCCATTTCGAGCTCAACGTCTACAATCCGATGATGGCCTACAACTTCCTGCAGTCTGTGCAGTTGCTCGGCGACGCCGCAGTCTCCTTCACGGATAATTGCGTCGTCGGCATCGAGGCCCGCGAGGACAACATCAAGGCCGGTCTCGAACGTTCGCTGATGCTGGTGACGGCGCTCGCCCCGAAGATCGGCTACGACAACGCCGCCAAGATCGCCAAGACGGCGCATAAGAATGGCACGACCCTGAAGGAAGAAGCCCTGGCGAGCGGGCTGGTATCATCGGAAGAATATGATGCCATCGTCCGGCCGGAAACGATGATCGGCCCGAAGTAAGTTCCTCCTTCAGCGATTGCCAGGCATAATCCTCCAATGCCGCAGCCATGTGCGTGGCCCCTCACCCCAACCCTCTCCCCGCTCCTGCGGGGAGAGGGAGTTTATCGTGCAAGATCAGCAGCTTCAGTCAGTGCTGCAAATGCGGAACAAGTCCCCTCTCCCCGCACGCGGGGAGAGGGCTAGGGTGAGGGGCCGGGCACAGGGCTTCAGCATCAAAAGACTCACCCGTCCTGCGCATCGCCCCATCGACAATCTCCCATTTTGAGATTTCGACCAGCAGCCAAACAATTGCTTTTGCCTCAAGCCGGATTTAGATCGTTTCCAAACATCTTCCCCGCCATCCGGCTTGAAAGGTTTCCCATATGGCTGACGATCTGTTTCCCCTCGGCGACGACACGACCCCCTATCGCAAGATTTCCGGCGATTATGTTTCCGTCGACACTTTCAAGGGCCAGGAAATCCTGACCGTCGATCCCGAAGGCATCCGCCTGCTTGCCGAAACGGCCTTTGCCGATATCAATCATCTATTGCGCCCCGGCCATCTGAAGCAGCTCGCCTCCATCCTGGAAGACCCCGAGGCGACCGACAACGACCGCTTCGTCGCTTACGATCTGCTGAAGAATGCCAATATCGCCGCCGGCGGCGTGCTTCCCATGTGCCAGGACACCGGTACCGCCATCATCATGGCCAAGAAGGGCCGCCGCGTCTGGACCGAAGGCGGCGACAGCGGCGCACTGGCGAAGGGCGTGCTCGACGCCTATGAGAAGAAGAACTTGCGCTACTCGCAACTCGCGCCGATCAAGATGTTCGAGGAAACGAACACCAAGAACAATCTGCCGGCGCAGATCGACATCTACGAGGAAGGCACTGACGCCTACGAATTCCTCTTCGTCGCCAAGGGCGGCGGCTCGGCCAACAAGACTTTCCTCTATCAGGGCACGCCGTCGCTGCTGACCCACGACCGCATGCTGGATTTCCTCAAGGAAAAGATTCTGACGCTCGGCACGGCTGCCTGTCCTCCCTACCATCTCGCCATCGTCATCGGCGGCACCTCGGCGGAAATGAACCTCAAGACAGTCAAGCTCGCCTCGACGCGATATCTCGACTGTCTTCCCACGGAAGGCTCCGAAAGCGGACATGCCTTCCGGGATATCGAAATGGAGAAGGAAATCCACAAGCTCACGCAGAGCCTAGGCGTCGGCGCACAGTTCGGCGGCAAGTATTTCTGCCACGATGTCCGCGTCATCCGCCTGCCCCGCCACGGCGCCTCGCTGCCGATCGGCCTCGGCGTCTCCTGCTCCGCCGACCGCCAGGCAAAGGGCAAGATCACCCGCGACGGCATCTTCATCGAACAGCTCGAGACCGACCCGTCCAAGTACATGCCGGAGATCGACGAAGCCAAGCTCTCGGAATCCATGGTCCGCATCGACCTCAACCGGCCGATGGCGGATATCCTGGCAGAACTGTCCGCACATCCCGTAAAAACGCGCCTGTCCCTCACCGGCACCATCATCGTCGCGCGCGATCTTGCCCATGCCAAGATCCGCGAGCGCCTGGAAAAGGGCGAAGGCATGCCGGAGTACCTGAAGAACCATCCGGTCTATTATGCCGGCCCGGCAAAGACGCCAGCCGGCTATGCCTCCGGTTCGTTCGGCCCGACGACTGCGGGCCGGATGGACAGTTACGTCGACCAGTTCCAATCCTTCGGCGGCTCCATGGTCATGCTCGCCAAGGGCAACCGCTCGCGCGCCGTGCGGGAAGCCTGCAAGACATATGGCGGCTTCTATCTTGGTTCGATCGGCGGGCCGGCTGCCCGCCTTGCCCAGGATTGCATCAAGAAGGTAGAGGTTCTCGAATACCCCGAACTCGGCATGGAAGCTGTCTGGAAGATCGAGGTCGAAGATTTTCCCGCCTTTATCGTCATTGACGACAAGGGCAATGATTTCTTTCAGGAACTTAACCTTGGATAGAATAGCTACTTTGGATTGAGTATATTAAAAGGGGCGCATCGGCGCCCCTTTCTGTAAAACCATCTTCAATTGTATTATTTTTGAATAAAACCATGGTGACAGACGATTTTTCATAATCGCATTCTTAATATTTTCTCAAAGAATCTTTGCATAGATAAAGAAGAGATTTAACAAATACATGTTACGGAGCTCACCGATGAGTACGGCGATTGCGCCGAAGGCGCAAATTCCCGACGTGGCAGGGCAAATTACCTACGCCATGCGATCCATGGGGGTCGCACCTATTCCGCGCAATTACGAACTTTTCTACGAAGCCTATATCGGCTCCAATCTTGCTCTCACCCGTGAATTGGCAGCTCTCGGCAAGAGCGCCACCCAGGAAGAGCTGGACGAGATCGGCGCCAAGTATTTTCCGCATCATGCAGGTCGCGTCTTCGACGAGGCGCATTCCCGCCTCGCCTCCGAACTCGATGCCGTCCTGCGTGCACTGCGTCAGGAACAGACAACACTCGAAAGCTACAATCGCCTGCTCGGCGAAACCAGCCAAAGCATAAGCTCCAGAAGCCACCACAGCGCCGAACTGCTGCGCGGCGCCATCGACATGCTCGCCGCAGCGACAGGCGACACCATGGCTCACGGTGAAAAGACCGTCGAGCATGTCGTCGAGCGCAGCCAGGAAATGGATCTGGTCCGCAAGGAGTTGGACGAATACAAGCGCATCGCCAACACCGATTCGCTAACCCGGCTTTCCAACCGCCGCGCCTTCGAGGATCGGCTGATCTCCATCTTCGATAACCAGCTTACCCGGCCGACGACCGCTCTGGTTCTTGCTGATATTGATCACTTCAAGCGGGTCAACGACACGTTCGGCCACCCGGTCGGCGACAAGATTCTCGCCACCGTCGCCTCCATCATCCGCGCCAATGTACGTCGCGACGTTTTCGTCGCCCGCGTCGGAGGCGAGGAATTCGCTCTCATTCTGGAAGCCACCGGTGTCGAGGAAGTTACGACGGTTTGCGAACGGATACGTCGCAGTCTGGAGGCGACGCCGTTCAAGAATTCGCGCACCAGGGTCGACTATGGTCCGATCACTCTCTCGCTCGGTATCTGCATGGCTTCTGAAGCAGCCGATTCAGGAGAGCTGTATAACAAGGCCGATCTGGCGCTCTACTGCGCCAAGAATGCCGGCCGCAATTGCAGCAGCATTTATCAGGATGGCATGCAGAAGGACTTCACCAAAAGTTGGCTCATCTACAAGAATTAGAAGCGAAGCCAACCAACCGCCGGCGCTGCTTTCCCAGGCATGCCGGCGGCTCGTTTACCAGAGCGTCTTGGCCGCCCGCACCGGCGCCTCGCGGTCATAGGTTTCCTGGTCGAAATCGGCCTTTGCGGCCTTGAGCATCATGCCTGGGCTCGGCAGGCTTGCTGGATCGACGAACCGTTCCGCATTCCACAGCTCGGCCCGCATCACTGCCCGCGCGCACTGGAAATAGACTTCCTCGATCGTGATGACGACAACGCAGCGCGGATGCTTGCCATCCATCTCGAAACTGTCGAGCAAGACCGGGTCGATCGAGACGACTGCCCGGCCATTGAGCCGCATCGTCGTATTCGATCCCGGAATGAGAAACATCAGCGCTACGCGCGGGTCGCACACGATATTCGCAAGAGAGTCGACGCGGTTGTTGCCGCGCCAATCCGGCAGAAGCAGCGTCTTTTCGTTTTCGACGCGAACGACTCCGCCCAAGTCACCACGCGGTGAGCAATCAAGCCCCTCAGGCCCGACCGTTGCCAGCGCCATGAAGGGCGATGCTTCGATCATCCGGCGATAGAGCGGTGTCAGGACGCTCGTGACCTTGGTGATCGACGCCTCGCCGGCGTCGCCATAGAGCTGCTTCAGTTCCTCGACGGATGTGACCATGTGCATGCGGCCTCACGCTTCTCTGTGGCATTCCATTCGGATCCGGGGCGGCGCAGACATTATTATGACGAGCGGCGCAGCGGCGTCCGGTAAAACGATAGCACCGTACCGTCATGATTTTCGAGCGGATTTTCCTCATCGAGGTCTTCAGCAAGGAAGCTCTGGATGGCGTCAAACACGGGTGCGGCGCTGACGATGCGCCGGTGCCCGAAGCCATTGGCCCAGAAGAGACGGACATGCGCGCCCTCGGCGGCATAGCTGCGCGCATGCTCGGGGCTCACTTCCTTGTCGTCCTCGGCATGGATGACGAGAACCGGCCGGCTTGGATCGAGCCGGCCGCGCTTCTGGTCATAGGAAGCAAGTGTCCTGCCCGTTATCAGGCGAACCTCGTCTTCCAGGGCCGCCTGGGTCGCAGGCCCGAGCCGCATCAGACGGCCAAAATCCTTGAACAGCCAGCCCATGGCGCTCGGCGCACCGATCAACACCAGCTTGCCTGGCCGAATCGGCTCGATATCAGGCAGAAAGCCTGCAGATGCCAGCGCCAGGGATGCACCGCCAAAAGAATGCCCGATCACGGCATCGAAGGCTCCGAAACGGGCCGACGCCGCGGCAATGGTGGAGACGGCCAAACGCACATTCAAGAACCGCCCGCCCGAGCGACCATGGCCGGGCAGATCGAGTGAGATCACTTCCGCACCACTATCGGCAAGGAATGCAGCCAGTTCGGACATGTATTCACTGCTGGAGCCCCAGCCATGGACCACGAGATAGCGCCTGCGCGGTCCCTTGGCTCCGCCGTTGAAACGGTAAGCCACAGCGCGGCCGCCCGGAAACGGCAGCATCACCTGCTCTGCCGCGAGAAGACGCTGCCTGCCCTCCATATGCGCCGCCTTGGCCTTCGAGCCACGCGGCCGACGCGATGGCGTCAGACAGAAAAGCCGGAAAGCCGCCTTGCCGGCGAGCCGCGGAGACAGCCTTTCGAGACCGGCGAGACCCGACCGGGTGACCTTGAGCGCAAAGGATGGCATAGTGGGAATCCGATAATGTTCAACTATGAACAATAAAGTACAACGATGAACAAAAATCAATCCCTTCCCTGGGACCATCCGCGTTTTCGAAGCTGGATCGCCGTGGCGCGCGCCTGCCAGCTGATGCAACAATCACTCGGACGGGCATTGGCGCATCTCGACATCAAGCCGCCGCACCTCGACATTCTCGTCAACCTGTTTCGCTTTGAAGGCATCTCCCAGCAGGAGCTTGCGCGCAAACTATTGGTCGGTCGCTCCAACATGAGCATGCTGTTGCCGCAGATGGAAAAGCGGGGACTGATCGAACGGCGGGGCGATCGTCTCGACAAGCGGGTGCTCCGCCTCTACCTGACCGAAGAAGGGCGGCGCGTGACTGAGGAAGCCATGACCATCCAGACCGCGCTCATCGACCGGATGCTCTCGGATGCGCCGATCGAAGAGTGCGAAGCGATCACTGTGCATATGGAGCGCGTCGTCAGCCTCCTGATGCAGGAAGAGCGTGAACCGCTGGAGCCCGTTGGCGATCAATGATCGCCGGCGGAGCGCGCCGAAGGAACGACCCGGTTCAACGAGGCGAATTCCCAGATCGCAACGACGACGAGCACGGCCGTGGCGAGAATGCCGAGCTGATAGACCACAACCATCGGCAGGGTGAGGAGCAGCAACGCCAGCCCGACGAGCCCCGCCATATGCGATAGCGGCGGCCGGCCGGTGGTCACCCCTTTGAACCAGAGATTTCCAAGCAGGAAGACCGCCGGTCCGCCCAGAATGGCGGCCGCCGCGTGCATGTCGGCCGCGTCGCGGGGATGCGCGAACAGGAATTCATCGCCGACGACGCTCAGGATAATGCCGGCGAGGATCGGAATATGCGCGTAGGTGAATGCCTGCCGCGCGAGGCTGCCGGGCGTATCGTCATGTTCGATGCGATGAGCCGCCCTTTCATGACCAAACTGAAAATAGATCCACCAAAGTGCGACCGTACCGACGAAAGCAATGACGAACACCGCCACGATCAGCGGCGTCACCGGCTGCTCGGCAAAGGTCTTGCCGGCCTGCAGCACCGCTTCGCCGAGGCAGATGATGATGAAGAGTGCGCAACGTTCGGCCAGATGCGCGCCCGACACATTCCAGTCCGCCGTCGTCGATTTGCCAAGCCCGGGGACCCGGAAGCCGAGTGCAGGGGCCGAATATTCTATGACGAGAGCGATCAGCCAAAGCCCAATACGAGCCTCGCCTTCCATCAGCGCGCCTGATATCCAGAAGATGCCGGACAGGATCAGCCAGCTGGTGATGCGCAGAAAATTGCGATGGTTGGCCGCGCTGGCATTCTTGAGGGCGTAGACCGTAAACAGCGAACGCCCGACCTGCATGAAGACATAGGCGCCAGCAAAAAAAATTGCCTTCTCACCAAAAGCCTCTGGAATAGCGGCGGAAAGGATAAGTCCCGCAAACATCAGCGTAAACAGCATGATGCGCACCGGCATGCGGTCCGGATCGAGCCAGTTCGTCACCCACGCGGTGAAAACCCAGACCCACCATACCGCGAAGATCAGCATGATGGCTTCGAGCGCGCCCAGTGGAGTGAAATGCTCGGCCAGCGCATGCGCAAGCTGCGAGATCGAGAAAACGAAGACCAGGTCGAAAAACAGCTCGACGAAGGAAACCTTACTCTCGTTCTTGCTGCCCTTGGCGCGAAGCCAGTTTTCCCTACCCCCAAGGATCATGCTTGCGTCCCCGTCCGTTACTGGAGTTTGCTAGTGCGACCTTCCAACCGGGTCGCGGCTGAGACCTTTTTCCTTCAACTCAGCCTCATAGGCCGCGAAAAGCTCCTGGCCCTTTTCTCCAAGCTCACGCAGATAAGACCATGTGAAAATGCCTGTGTCGTGCATGTCGTCGAAGCCGATGCGGACGGCATAGTTGCCGGTCGGCGTCATCGACATGATGCCGACATTGCGCTTGCCCGGCACGGTAACCTTCTGTCCCGGTCCATGTCCCTGGACCTCCGCGGAGGGGGACAGCACCCGCAGCATCTCCGCCGGCAAATCGAAGCTCACACCGTTGTCGAACGTCACCAGCAGGTGATGGCGGTCCTTAGAGACCCGCAATTCGGTCGGCCAAACGTCACTCATCGAATTTCCCATGTCTTTCAGTGTGTTTCCGAGAATTATGCCGCTACACGTTCACACGCAAGCATAATTGAAAGGCATTTTCCTTGACGCAACAATCGCCTATGCACACATTAGCAGTGTGATGGAGATTTGAGTGAATAGCATTGTTGGTACGATAGGCGGCGCCTCGCCGCTGGCTGCGGACAAGAACCCGATGATTGACCCTTTCGGGCGCGCGGTCACCTATTTGCGTGTTTCCGTCACCGACCGCTGCGATTTCCGCTGCACCTACTGCATGGCCGAGCACATGACCTTCCTGCCCAAGAAGGATCTGCTGACGCTCGAAGAACTCGACCGGCTCTGTTCCGCCTTCATCGCCAAGGGCGTGCGCAAGATCAGGCTCACCGGCGGCGAACCTCTGGTGCGCAAGAACATCATGTTTCTGGTCCGCAAGCTCGGCGAGAGCGTGCAGAACGGCGCGCTTGACGAATTGACCCTCACGACAAACGGCTCGCAGCTCGCCCGCCACGCCGAAGAGCTTTACGATAGCGGCGTCCGGCGCATCAACGTGTCGCTCGATACACTGGATCCCGATAAATTCCGCACGATCACCCGCTGGGGAGATTTCTCCAAGGTCATGGAAGGCATCGACGCAGCGCAGAAGGCCGGCCTGAAGATCAAGCTCAATGCCGTCGCGCTCAAGGGCTTCAACGATACCGAAATTCCCGACCTGCTGCGGTTCGCGCATGGCCGCGGAATGGACCTGACCGTCATCGAGACCATGCCTATGGGCGAGATCGACGAGGATCGCACCGATCAATATCTCCCGCTCTCCCAGTTGCGCGCTGATCTCGAGCGTCAGTTCACGCTGACGGACATCCCCTACCAGACGGGCGGCCCTGCCCGTTACGTCGAAGTCACAGAGACCGGCGGTCGCCTCGGCTTCATCACGCCGATGACCCATAATTTCTGCGAGAGCTGCAATCGCGTGCGGCTCACCTGCACGGGCACGCTCTATATGTGCCTCGGGCAAAACGACGCGGCCGACCTGCGCACGGCGTTGCGCGCGAGCGGCGATGACGCCCTGCTCCATGCCGCGATAGACGAAGCCATTACGCGCAAGCCCAAGGGCCATGACTTCATCATCGACCGCACGCACAACCGCCCAGCGGTCGCGCGCCACATGAGCGTCACCGGCGGCTGAATTAAATCGAGACAATCTACATGCAGCTTGAGCTTATTCGCAACGCGACGCTGAAGATCACCTATGGCGGCCAGGTGTTGCTGATCGACCCTTACTTTGCACCGCGCCACAGTCTCCCGCCCTTCACCGGCCGCTCTGCCAATCCGATGACGGAACTGCCACGCTCGATCGACGACATTCTCCAGGGCGTCGAGCTGGTGATCGTATCGCATCTGCATACCGATCATTTCGATGCCGTGGCCAAGGAGCGCGTGCCGAAAACACTGCCGATCCTGTGCCAGCCCGGTGACGAAGGACGTATCCGCGACGCCGGCTTCACAAGCGTCACGCCGCTTGCGCAATCGATCGTTTGGCAAGGCGTGACAATCACGCCGAAGCAGGGCAGCCACGGCGTTGGGCCAGTGGTGGAAAAAATGGGGCCGGTCATCGGTTTCACGCTGGAAGCTGCCGGCGAACCCACCGTCTATTGGGCTGGCGACACCGTGCTTTACCCTCCGGTCGCCGAAACGATCCGTGAATTCTCCCCCGATATCATCGTCACCCATTCCTGCGGCGCCCGTTGGGATGGCGACCTGATCGTCATGGACGACAAACAGACGCTCGAAGTCAGCCGCCTCGCCCCGCAAGCGACCATCGTCGCGACTCATATGGAAGCACTCGATCACGCGACCGTCACGCGCCAGGATCTTCGCCAAACCGCAGAGGCAGGCGGTCTCGATCCCTCGCGGCTGCTCATTCCTGCCGATGGTGATACGCTCCATCTCGGCCGGTAAATCGCTCGCAATTCATCAGTCGCGATAGCAAGCTTCAATCGAAAAGCGCCGGACCATTGGCCCGGCGCTTTTCGATTCATGATGGTCTTTCTATCGATGCAGCCTTACGCAGCGCGGTAACGTGCATCCGCATTGCCATAGCTCGCATGCTCCGCCTCGCCATCGCCGGTGCGGAAGCGATCGATCTTTTCCGAAAGCATGTCCACGCGCTGGCGCAGGCCATGGATCTCCGCATTGTTCTCCTCGACCATCGCCGCGTTCCGCTGCGTGATCAGCTCGACTTCGGAAACCGCGCGGGTGACTTCCTCGATACCGGTCGATTGCTCGGTGGTCGCCGACGAAATGTCGGCAACGAGCCTCTGAACGCCGGTGACATGGTTGATGATCTCGGTCAGAGCTGCGCCGGTCTGCTCGACCAGATGAACGCCGTTCCGCACCTGGGTGGAGCTTGCGGAAATCAAGCCCTTGATCTCCTTCGCCGCATTGGCACAGCGTTGCGCAAGTTCACGCACCTCCTGGGCGACAACAGCAAAGCCGCGACCCGCCTCGCCGGCACGGGCAGCCTCGACGCCGGCATTCAGAGCGAGGAGGTTAGTCTGGAAGGCGATCTCGTCGATGACCCCGATGATAGTGGCGATCTTCTCCGACGAACGGTTGATCTCGCTCATGGCACCCACAGCCTTGGCAACGACTTCGCCCGATTGGGTCGCATAGGCCTGCGTCTCGTTGACGGAGGTCGCCGTCTGCCGTGCACGATCGGCGGTCGAGCGCACAACGTCGCTGAGGCGATGCAGTGCCCGCGAGCTTTCCTCGAGGGCGGCAGCCTGCTGCTCGGTGCGCCGCGCCAGATCATCGGCCGACACGGCGAGGTTGCCGGTGCCGCCCTTGATCTCCTCTGCCGTGTAGCGCACGTCCGTCAGGGTCTCACGGAGAGCCTCGACGGCGTGATTGTAGGTGAAGGCCATTTCCACGAAGTCAGCCGAAAGGTCCTCGCGCATGCCCTCTTCCAGATTGCCGTCGGCAAGCTTGGCGAGAACGTCGGCCAGCGCATTGAGCGCCTGCTTCTGCTCGGCTTCGATGCGGGCGCGCTCGGCAGCGCGGCGCGCGGCCTCTTCCGCAGAGAGCGCACGGGCGCTTTCGGCTTCCCGCTCCAGCCGGACATTTTCAAGCGCGGCATCGCGGAAGACGCTGACGGAGCGTACCATGTCGCCGATCTCATCGCCGCGATTGCGGCCGTCGATCGCGACTTCCAGGTCGCCGCTCGCAAGGCGCGTCATCACGTCGGCGACGCGCTTCAGCGGACCGCGCAGGGTTTCCACGAGCATGAGGCCGCCGATGATGGCAAGCAGCGTGCCGACGATCATGGCGATGACCGAGACATTGGCCGAGCGCTCGCTATCTTCCTTGCCGAGTTCCTGTGCCTGGGCAACGAAACCACGCAACGAGGTCATCGCATCGGCCAGCAGGCTGTTGGACTGAATGCGCGTCGTCTTCCAGTCGGCTGCCGTCTGCAGCAGATCGGCCGATCCATTGGTCAAGCCCTCGATCAGCGGTTTCATGTGAGCCGCAAAATCACGCATGGTGGCGTTGGTCGGGCCGAGCTCCGAAATCCTTGCAGCTATGCTCTGCAGATCCTTGAGATCCGCAAGTACCGGTTCGCGTGAGGCTGCATCGCGAACGTTTTCCATGCGCGAGGCATGCAATATCAGGCGATCGACGAGACTAAGCGCCTGATCGACATGATCCAGAAGCTCCTTTTGGCCATCGATGATCTTGTCCAGGCTGACAAAACGATCGGCGGCGGTATCGCTGTTCTTGGCCGACTGCAGGGTCATCTCGCCTTCGATCTTCACGAAGCTCTGCAGGATCGGCCCCATCGCCTCGACCTTCTGGTCGGGCGTGCCGGAGCCCTTCAATACGGCATCGAGCTTGTCTGCAGCATCGGAGGCATTGGCGACGAGGCTGGCGCCGCGCTTGGAAACCAGCGCCTTGGAGACTGTCACCTGCTTCAGGATGGCATCGGCATAGGTGCGCGCGTCCGAAATCTCTTCGGTGGAGTCGGCAGCCATCTGCACCTGGATGCGCAGATTGCTCATCTTCTCCGACAGGCCCTTATAGGCGGCGGCATCGTAAAGCAGCTCCTTGGCGAAGGTTTCCTTGTCGCTGAAATCCTTGCGGATGATGTCGATCTGCTTGCCGGCGGCCTTGGCGGTCGCCTCGACGTTTTGCACCGTCTTCCGGATGGTTTCGACGTCGCTGTCCTGCTTCTGTTTGATAGACCAGAGCGTTGCTTCCTGCGTGCGCATCTTGGCGGCAAGCTCGGTAACCGGAATGATCTTGGCGCGCTGATCGTCACTGAGCAACCCGCTCAGGCGACGGACACCCTGTTCCTGGGCGTCGATCTTGTCGGCCAACGCCTGACGCGTCTCCTCCGAAGGCGACCCGGTGAATTCCTGCAGGGCGGCCTGCAGGTTCTCGAAGTCGCTGATATTTTCGATCGTGGCGCGCGTCACGGTCATATGACCGTTCAGAATATTGGCCGTGTGATAGCCCACCAGGCCGACGCCAGCGATGAGAACCACCAGAGGCACCACGAAAATAAGGACTTTGGTGACAATCCTGCGGCCTTGCAAAAGACGATCAATGAAAAACATGCGGCGCCTCAACGGGATTATAAAAATCTCCAGCGAAGGCGGGATCGTCATTCCTGCTGCGCTGCGGTAGGTGCTTCTGCCTCATGCAAAACCGCAGAGAGCCTCGGGAAATAAGATTGAATAAGCATTAATCTCCGACCTAAAAGCCTTTGCATCGGCAAAAAATATGCAACCGCTGTATCATTCCGCGACCACAGCGCGAAAAATTACGTCGATAGATGACAGATCTCCCGCAATGCACAATGGAATTTGACTGCCGCTCAACTGATTTCAACTTCGGCCGAAACACAGCCGATTCCAATTTGCTGAAAACGGCGCTAATCCAGATGGGTATATCGGGGGACTCATCTTTCTCATGCAACTGACCAAGAACACGCAGGGCGCGCTCTTCATGGCGGCCTCCATGGCCGGCTTCTCCTGCAGCGATGCGCTGTCCAAGACGGTCATCGCCACGATGAATGCAGGCGAGATCATCTTCATCCGCGGCTTGTTCACGAGTTTTTTCGTCTACCTGCTCGCTCGGCGAATGGGTGGCCTGCGCAATTGGCGCGTCATCCTGCAGCCGATGATTGCATTGCGCATCGCCTGCGAAGCTCTGGCGGCAGCAACCTACATCACCGCTCTTGGAATGATGCCGATCGCCAATGCCTCCGCTATCCAGCAGGCTGTTCCGCTTGCCGTGACGCTTGGCGCGATGATTTTCTTGAAGGAGCCAGTGGGATGGAGGCGATGGACGGCCATCGCCGTCGGCTTCGTCGGCGTGCTGATCATCATCAGGCCCGGCCGGGACGGATTCACGACGGCTGCCCTCCTTGCAATCGCCTGCATGTTTGCGACCGCCGCCCGCGATCTGGCGACACGCTGTATTGACAAGAATGTGCCGTCGCTGATGGTCACGCTCTGCACCGCTATTTCCATTTCCATATTCGGAGCATTGTGCATCATCCCCTTCGGCGGCTGGCAGCCGGTGAGCACGACATCGCTGCTGCAGATCCTGCTGGCCTCCGTTCTGGTGCTGATCGGCTACCAGGGCGTCATATTGGCCATGCGCACCGGCGAAATCTCTTTCGTCGCGCCGTTCCGTTATCTCAGTCTCATCTGGTCGGCCCTGCTCGGATTGATCGCCTTCGGCGAAGTGCCGGACGGATGGTCTGTCTTCGGCGCGACGATTGTCATCGCCTCCGGTATCTATACTTTCTATCGCGAAAGCAAACGGCGGGCGGCGGAACCCATCGCGCAGGAATCAGAACCCCGCGTTCCCGCCTAAGGTCGCAATCATGTCCGACTTCATCTCCAACCCGGAAGATATTCCCGTCGTTCTGCTTGCCGGCGGCCGCTCCAGCCGCATGGGCGCGAATAAGGCCTTTGCACTACTCGCCGGCGAAAGCTTGCTCGTTCGTATCGCGTCGAAGATCGGGCAGCGGCAACGCAAACCGATCGCACTGAATGCGGATGCCGATTGGCCTGACGCCATAGGGATGCGGCTCATTCCGGACAGAATTCCCGGTAAGATAGGGCCGCTTGCAGGTGTGCTCACCGCGCTGCAGGACGCGCTATTGCGCTACCCTGAGGTCTCGCATATCGCTACCATCCCCATAGACAGCCCTTTCTTTCCTTCCGACCTTGTCCAGCGCCTTGCCGATGTCCTTCATGGCCCCGACGAGATTGCCATTGCCGCATCCCTTGGTCAGGATCATCCTGTTTTCGGTCTCTGGCCCGTTTCCGCAGCCGCAGATCTGGAACAATGGATCGCTTCCGACGAAAAGCGGCGCGTGAGAGATTTCCTCGCCAGGCATAAGGTGTGGCGGGTGAAGTTTCCCACGGTCGAAACGGCAATCGGGCCTCTCGACCCCTTCTTCAACATCAATACACCAGCCGATCTCGCCGAAGCGGAGACATGGCTGGCAGCTTTGGAACGCACATCATGACGAAATCTCGGCCCAAGATCTTCGGCATCGCCGGCTGGAAGAATTCCGGCAAGACGGGGCTTGCCGTGAGGCTGGTCACGGAATTCACCCGGCGCGGCTATCGCATCTCGACCATCAAGCATGCGCATCATGATTTCGATATTGACAAGGTGGGCGCCGACAGTTTTCGTCATCGCGAGGCCGGCGCGCATGAAGTCACCATCGTTTCAGGCACGCGCTATGCCATCATGCACGAATTGCGCGGCGCCCCCGAACCGAGCTTCGAAGAAATACTGGCACGTCTCGCCCCTTGCGACCTTGTTTTGATCGAGGGTTACAAGCGCGAACCCATTCCGAAGATCGAGGCGCGCCGGCTGGAAGCGGCAAAGCGCGAACCGCTCGCGCCGCAGGACCCTCACATCGTCGCCATCGCTGCCGATCATCCAGTTGAAGACGCCGGTTCGCTCGCCGTTTTCAACCTCGACGACACGGTTGCCATCACCGATTTCATCGCTGCAAAAGTAGGTCTCGACGACCATCCGAAATGAGAAAGGCCGCCGGTTTCCCGACGGCCCTGCCCTTAATGTGGTCTGATATTTACTGGTTGGACGCGACCGGGCGCACCAGCGGCGTGATGCGGCGAATGGTGACGCGGCGGTTTTCCTGCGACGGGCCGAGCGTATTCACCTTGAGATACTGCTCGCCATAGCCCTGGGTGACCAGGTTTTCGGCAGGAATGCCGTAGACATCCGTCAGCACGTTGGCGACCGATTCCGCGCGTTGGTCCGACAGGATCAGATTGCTCTGGGCCGAACCCACGGCATCCGTATGCCCCTCGATCAGGAAGGTTTCTGTCGGATCGCGCTTGATGATCTTCGACATGCCATCGGCGACACCGCGAAGGGTGCTCGCCTGCGACATCGGAATTTCGGCGCTGCCCGTTGCGAAGGTGATCGTGTCGAGGTCGATACGGCGGATCTTGTCTCGGATACGAGCCGAATAGCGGACTTCGTTGACCGAATAGATACGCTCGACCGGCTCGACCGGCGGCTCGCGCAGGAAGTCGTAATAGTCGGCATTGCGATTCGATGCCGTATCGATGATGTACTGGCTCAGCGGAATGAGCAGGCGCATCGGCGGCAGATCTTCACCCGGATCGCGGTAGTAGTCGTCATTGTCAGGACGATTTTCCAGTTCCGGCGAGTAGAACAGCACATATTCGCGACCGCTGGAGTCAATGCGCGAGCGCTGGATGATGTCGCCGTAGCGGTTGCGGATCGTCACGACGCGATCGCCGTCGGGCTGATCGATCGTCTCGCGATAGCGGTCACGCGGCAGTTGTTCGTAGACCGGCCGCTCGCCGCCTCGAATGAAGCGCTCGCTATCATCGTGGCGAACGACATAGGTGTTGTCGACATTCACGATGGTCCGGTTATCCTGATTGATGATGGTCTGGACCGTCGTTCCCTGCGGCGGCACGAAATCCGGCCGACGATCGATGCGGCGACCCTGCTCGCTGGTCACGGCTTCCATTTTGACTGGAGGTTGCGGCTGACCGCCGGCTGCCGCGCGCTGCGCCTCGGCGTCAGAAGTCGGCGGCTTGGTGTAAGCGGCCGGCGGCTGTTGAGCCGGGGCATTCTGAGCCTGCCCGTTCGGTTGGACCTGTCCCGCCTGTCCGCGACCACCCTGCGCACCCGGAGCACCGGGATTTTGACCATTGTTCAGGTGATCGCCCCGACGAACCGCCCCCTTCTGGCTGTCGAGAACCGCGCTGCCGTTTTCGACCGGTAGGATGACCGGGCCGTTGGCGGAAGCCGGGTTCTCGGCGATCTTCTTGCGGCGTTCCAGTTCCTGCGGCGAAACCTGCTCGGCCGGAGGTACCTGGATTTCGCCGGCCTGCTGAGCATTGCCATTGGCGGCAGGAGGCGTTGCGCCGCCCTGTGCCGGCGTCGCGGCGCCATTGGCCGGCTGCTGCTTGCCGGGCTGCGGCGTTGCCGGGTTACCAGCCTGTGCGGGTTGTCCCTGCGGCGTGCCCTGTTGGGCTGGCTGCTGCGGATTGGTGGTGGGCTGCTCGCCCGGCTGCTGATTTAGCGGCTGTTTGCCGTGAGTTTTATCGCCACCCTGCTTCTGCCCCTGCTGGGAGCCAGGAGTCGCCGGCGTCCCGGGCTGGGTTTCAGGCTGTGCCTGCGTTCCCGGCTGTGCCTTGTGTCCCTGAGCGGGTTCACCGGCGGGCGCCGGCTGCTGCTCGGCGGGTTGCTTTGCCGGCGCCTCGGTCTGACCTTGCGGCTTAGGATGGGCGTTCTGTTCGGGCTGTGCCTGCTTTCCAGGCTGGGCCTCCTGATTCGGCTGTTCGCTGGCGGCGGGAGCTTGCTTCTCGGCCGGCGCCGGTTGCTGTGCCTTCGCACCAGGCTTAGCCTTCGGCGGCTGGGCTTCCGGCTGCGCTTCCGTAGCTGGCTGCTGCTCTACCTTCGGCTGCGGCGCTTCGGCCGGCTGCTTGGCTTCAGGCTGCTTGGCCTTCGACTTCGGCTGCGGTGCTTCTGGCTCTGCCTGGGGAGCGACTGCCTTAGGCTGCGGTTTAGCTTCGGGCTGTGCCTGAGGCTGCTGTTCGGCCGGTTGCTGTCGCTGCTTCTTCGGTTCGGGCGGAGCCTCTGCGGCCGGCTGCTGCTTCTGCGGCTTCGGCTGCTCCTGCTCCGCGGGCTGCTGGTGTTCGGCCTTCGGCGGCTGGGCTTCCGGCTGTTGCTGCTTCGGCGCCTTCTGCTGCGGCTCGCCTTCTGGCTCGGCCTGCTTCATCTGGTGCTGCTGCTCGCCGCCACCTTGATGCTTCTGCCCCTCTCCACCTTCAGCTGGCTTCTTGTGCTTGAGCTGCTCTTCATCCGGCTGAGCTGCAGGCGCCTCCTGTTGGGCTACCTCGAAACTTGCGTCTGCAGCAGTCGCGGCTACGTCGACGATGCCATTGCTAGGCGGTGCGATGGGCTGTTCACGAAGGGCCGCGGCCGCTGCCGGCTCGAAGGCGAGCGATAGCGAAAGCAGCGGAAACGCGGCGCTGGCAAATAGTCTGGATCGCTTTCCCATAGGGGTCTCCTCTTATGATCTTTGTCCGCCGAATTGCGAATCTCAGCGGCAAGGCGATTGCCTCAGGAACCCGGCCAATTTTCGGTTCTCATGAGGCTGAATCGCGGCAAGCCGCTATATGTTCCCGCACTATTAGGTTGCCGCAATTAACCCTGGCTGAACGCAGCGGATGGTTTTCGTTCAGATTTCCCTGTGGCGGGCTTGCATTGCGACGGCATTGCGCAAAGGCAGATTGCCTTCGTAATTCCAGTTGCATTTTCCAGAAAAAAAGTACGAATATCGCCGCAAGGCGGGCCACCGGCCCGCTCCACTCGAGCCGTCTGCCAAAAACAATAATCGGCTGCCGGCCACCAACAGAGAGGGTCAATATGCGCATCTCCACTCGTCTTCTTGCCGCCGCGTCCTTCGCCGCAATGTCGCTCGTCGCCGGTGCGGCACTTGCCGACGGCGACACGATCGTCTTCGGCACGGACGCGACCTACCCGCCTTTCGAATCGCTTGACGCCGGCGGCAAGTTCATCGGCTTCGACATCGATATAACCAATGCGCTTTGCGATCAGATGAAGGTCAAGTGCACCTTCGTGAACCAGGATTTCGACGGCATCATTCCGGCCCTGCAGGCCAAGAAGTTCGACGCGATCATCTCGTCCATGTCGATCACGCCCGAGCGCGAGAAGATCGTCGACTTCACCAACAAGATCTACAACACGCCGCCGGCAATCGCTGTTCCGAAGGACTCCGCGCTCAAGGAAGCGACCGACGAAGCCCTGAAGGGCAAGACGATCGGCGCACAGTCCTCCACGACCCATGCCAACTATGCGTCTGCCCACCTGAAGGATGCCGAACTCAAGCTCTATCCGTCGGCCGATGAATACAAGCTCGACCTCAGCAACGGCCGCATCGATGCAGCCATCGATGACGTCGTCGTGCTGTCCGAATGGGTGAAGTCCGATGCAGGTAATTGCTGCAAGATGCTCGGCACGCTGAAAAGCGACCCGGTCATCAACGGCGTCGGTGCGGGCATTGCCATCCGCAAGGGCGATACAGCCCTCAAGGATAAGCTGAACGCCGCGATCGCCGCGATCCGCGCCGACGGCACCTACAAGAAGATCCAGGACAAGTATTTCGATTTCGACGTCTACGGCGATTGATCGCCCGTCGATTCCCTGGGAAAAGACGACGGCGGAAGCTTGCCCTTCCGCCGTTTTTGTTTGACAACGAGAAGAATATAAGCAGAAACGCGGCAAAAGCCGCTAGGGGAAATACAGCATGAGCGGATTGTTTTCCGCCCTTGGTTCCTTGTGGACCTGGTTGAGTACGATTTTTGACCCGTTATGTGGTCCGGCCGGACTGTTCACTCTGTTCGGTCAGAATACGATGCTCGCCTGCGGTGACACAGGATGGGGCGATGAGCTTGCCGGCGGGTTGAAGATTACCATCACCGTTTCGGTTCTAACGCTGCCGCTTGGCATCGTCATCGGCTTCTTCGTGGCGCTCGCGCAGCAATCTGAAGAGAAATCGCTGCGGCTCGCCGCCGGTGTCTTCACGACGATTTTCCGTGGTCTGCCGGAGCTGCTGACGCTCTTCATCATCTACTATGGCATGCAGATCCTCTTGCAGTCCGTGCTCGCCAAATTCGGTTATAACGGACCCGTTGAAATCAATGCCTTCGCGGCCGGCATGGTGGCGCTGGCAATCGTCTTTTCCGCCTATTGCTCGGAAGTCCTCCTCTCTGCCTTCAAGGCCATTCCCAAAGGCCAGTATGAGGCAGGCGACGCCCTTGGATTCCACAGGGCCCGAACCATGCGGCTTATCATCGTGCCGCAACTCGTGCGTATTTCCCTGCCAAATCTCGGGAACCTCTGGATGAACCTGCTGAAGGATACGTCTTACGTGTCCATCATCGGTCTCGCCGACATCATCAGGCAGACAGGGATCGCCGTCCGTGCCACCAAGGCGCCCTTCACCTTCTATTCCATCGCCTGCCTGTTTTATCTGACGCTGGCCGTCATCTCTTCCGTCGGCCTCTTCTATCTCGATCGATGGGCTAAACGTGCGGAGGTCCATCGATGAGCCATGCTGAAGTTCTGATCGCCGCGCAGCCGGCACCCCCGAAGACGGTCACGAAGCTGTCCAAGGCGCGTATCGCCGGTTATTTCTTTCTGACCCTCTGGGCCATTCTCGGTATTTCGCTGCTGGCAATGATCGTCTTCGGCTGGGATCTCGATAAGGTCATGACATATGGACCCAGGCTTCGCAACGGTCTCTGGATCACCGTCGAGCTGGTCGCCACATCCTTTATCCTAGGCGCGATCCTCTCGATACCGCTGGCTTTCGCCCGCATGTCGAGCAACAAATTTCTGAGCACGCTGACCTATTGCTATGTCTATCTGTTTCGCGGCACGCCGCTGCTGGCGCAGATTTTCATGGTCTATTACGGCTTTCCGAGCTTTCGCTGGTTTTTCGAGGATGTCGGCCTCTGGTGGTTCTTCAAGGACCCCTTCTATTGCGGCGTCTTCGCCATGACGTTGAATACGGCCGCCTATCAGACGGAAATCGTCCGGGGCGCCATTCAGAGCGTGCCGAAAGGCCAGCGGGAAGCGGCCAGTGCGCTTGGTATCCATACCTGGATTGCCTTCCGCAAGATTATCATTCCCCAGGCGCTCATCGTGGCGCTGCGCCCCTATGGCAATGAGATCATTCTGCTGATCAAGAGTTCGGCAACCGTTTCCATTATCACGGTCTTAGACCTGATGGGCGAAACACGCTACGCCTTCTCGCGGACCTACGACTACCAGATCTATCTCTGGGCGGCGATCTTCTATCTCGTGATCGTCGAACTCATGCGAAACGGCTGGGCATGGATGGAACGCGGGCTGACACGGCACCTCAAGCGCTGATCCCGCCAAGGCTGCGCCTGGGCGCAGCCTTGGCAGCACTCCCATACAATCGCTGCTAATGCATTGATTTCTGTGAATAAATTTCCTTCATGACATTTTTATAAAGCTTGAGTTTACCATCTCCTGTTTCCATATTTGAGTGACCATGAGTCACGAACAAGAATGGGAACGGAAAGAGAAAGCTCATGCATAACGACATGCAAAAGCAGTTGCAGGGTTATGGGTTGACGACGGCGCAGATCTTCTACCGCCTGCCCGATCATCCGCAATTCCTGCAGACCTATATCTGGCAAGATTATGATCTCGCCCCGAACTTCCCGGAAATGCGCGGCTTCTTGAAATTCTGGCAGGAAACGCTGGATGGCCCGCTGCATTCCGTGCGCTATGTCCATCGCAAGCTGATTTCAGCGACCGAATGGCGAGCTGTGAAGGGCGAATTCATCCTGCACTAGCCGCGTTGAGCCTTTGGCACACCGGTGCGCCGATTGGGCGAGACGGCAAGCATTGCAAAAGCCGATCAAGCGCCTTAATGCCTGCGTGACGAATGGAAGGGCTGTCACTCATGGCAAAGAAGAAGATCGACGAAGACGCGCTTGCGGAAGCCTATAACCGGGCACTGGAACTGGAGAAGGCGGGCGATATCGACGCCGCCGTTCAGGCCTATGAGAAGGTGCTGGCCCTCGACCCTGAAGACCATGGCGGCGCGGCCGTCCGCATTGCCTCCATGGGCCGCGGCGAGACGCCGGTGAAGGCGCCGGACGCCTATGTCGAGACGCTCTTCGATCAGCATGCCGAAGTTTTCGAAGATGTGCTGGTGGAGCAGCTCGGCTACCATGTTCCGGTCCTCGTTCGCCAGCGCCTGCAAGCCCTCGGCCTCGGCCCCTTCAAGCGCATGCTCGACCTCGGCTGCGGCACGGGCCTGACGGGCGGCACTCTGCGCGATATCGTCGAGGATATCACCGGGATCGACATTTCCGAGAACATGGTCGAAGTCGCCCATGAGAAGGACATCTACGAGACACTCTTCGTCGCCGAAGTCGAGGATTTCCTCGACGACAACGATGAGGATGCCTTCGATCTCATCACCGCGACGGATGTCCTGCCCTATCTCGGCGCGCTGGAGCCTCTCTTCTTCGGCACAGCCGAAAACATGACGCCGGGCGGCCTCTTCATCTTCTCTTCGGAAACCCTGCCTGAGGCGGTCATGGCCGGACGCCCCTATATGGTCGGCCCGCATCAGCGCTTCGCCCATTCCGAAGCCTATGTGCGCGAGCGGCTGACTGCGACCGGCTTCGAACTCGTCGAAATCACCGACATCAACGTCCGCATGGAAGATGGCCAGCCGACGCCGGGTCATCTGGTCATCGCCCGTCGTCTCGCCGATTGAGGCGAAATACATCACATCGAAAATAGTTACCCATTTGGATAACTATTTCCTTGCGCGGCGACCGGCGAGCTGATACTTAGCCATTCTGGTAAGTATCAGCTCGAACCTTGATATCGGAAAGGTCGCCGCATGTCCCTTATTCTCTACCAGCATCCCCTCGCCTCGTTCTGCCACAAGGTGTTGATGGCGCTCTATGAAAACGGGACGCCATTCAAAAGCCGTATCATCGATCTCGGCAATGCGGAATCGCGCGCCTCGCTTGTGCGCCTCTGGCCTCTCGCCAAGTTTCCAGTCCTGCGCGATGAAGCACTCGACAGCACCGTTCCCGAGACCAGCATCATCATCGAATATCTCGACCGGCATTATCCCGGCGCAACGCAGCTGTTGCCGACCGAACTTTCGGATGCCCTGTGCGTTAGGCTCTGGGATCGCTTTTTCGACCTGTATGTGCAGGAGCCGATGCAAGCGATTGTCGCCGACGTGCGCCGGGCGGAACAGGACCAACGCCCGCAAAGCGTCGCCGAAGCCGAGACCTTGCTGCGCACTGCTTATGGCATGATCGAAAAACAGCTGAACGGAAAAACTTGGATCACCGGAGACAATGTGACCATGGCGGATTGCGCCGCCGCACCGGCCCTATTTTACGCCGAAACGCTCGTTCCCTTCGGCGAGGAGCATGGCCGGCTGAAGGCCTATTATCGGCGCCTCCTTGAGCGCCCCTCCTTCGCCCGCGTCCTGCAGGAAGCAATGCCTTATTTCCATATGTACCCATATAGCGACAAACTGCCGGCGCCGTTCCGGCCGGGAAAACCGAATGCTTGAGGAAACACAGGCGCTCGACCGCATGTTCCAGGCCCTCTCCGACCAGAGCCGGCGCGGCATGATCGACCGGCTCGGACGTGGACCGGCCTCAGTCACGGAACTGGCACAGCCGCTCGACATGGCACTGCCAACTGTGATGAAACATCTGCAGGTGCTTGAGACGAGCGGGCTGGTGCTGTCGGAAAAGGCTGGACGAGTGCGCACCTATCATCTGCGCAAGGAAGCGCTGGCAGCCATCGAGCGCTGGATCGCCGAGCGCAAGGCATCCTGGAACCGGGCCTTCGACCGGCTCGACCTCTTTCTCGCTGATACATCGACGGAGACGACGGACGAATGAGCATAAGATCCACAGATCATACGACGATCACCATAGAGCGTCATTTCAAAGCACCCCTGCCCAAGGTCTTCAATGCCTGGGCAATACCGGAGCAGAAGCGGCAATGGTTCGGCTGTCATGATGATTGGAAGCAGCTGGAGTTCCAGCTAGATTTCCGTGCCGGCGGCAGCGAAAGCAATCGCGTCGCCTCAACCGAGGGCGTCATTCATGCCTATCAGGCGCGCTATATCGACGTCGTCCAGAACGAGCGTTTCATCTATGCCTTCGACATGATGCTCGGCGACGTCAGAATCTCGGTATCGCTGGCAACGGTCAGCTTCGCTCCCGAGCCCGGCGGCACGAAAATGACCTTCGTCGAACAGGTCGCGTTCCTCGACGGCTACAGCGACAACGGCTCGCGGCTGATGGGTACGGAAATCGGCTTCGACAACCTCAAGCTCTATGTCGAGGGAGACGATAGCAGGCCGAACTAAAGCTATTCCAGGAAAAGTGCGTAGCGGTTTTCTGTCCGGAATTGCGTAAAAACAAAGAGCTAGAGCGTTTTCGCGATTAAGAAAAGCGGAAAAGCTCTAACCCCGTGCATCACCGAGGATTGCCGCCAGCAGCTGCCCTTCGAGCTCTGCGAGCGCCGGATTGCCATGGCGGCGCGGATGCGGATAGGGAATGGCAAGATCGAGCACGATCCTGCCCTCGTCCAGCACCACGACCCGATCAGCCAGATGCACGGCTTCGCTGACATCGTGAGTCACGAGCACAGCGGTAAAGCCGAGTTCACGCCAGACGCGGTTCAGCAGTTCCTGCATGCTGATGCGGGTCAAAGCATCCAGTGCACCGAGCGGTTCATCGAGGGCAAGGATACCGGGTTTGCTGACGAGCGCTCGGGCCAGCGCCACGCGCTGCTTCTGCCCGCCGGAAAGGCTGGACGGCCATTCGCCGGCTTTCTCGGCAAGCTGCACCTCGGAAAGAACGGATGCCGTCTCCTTGCGCGAGATATCCTGCGGCACACCCTCGCCCAGGCCCACCGCAACATTGTCCGCGACCGAAAGCCAGGGCAGCAGCCGCGGCTCCTGAAAGACGATGCGGGTATTGGGCTGTGTGTCACCGCCATCGACCGCTTCGAAGCGCAAATGGCCGGCGCTCGGCTCTTCCAGCCCCATCAGAATGCGCAGCAACGTGCTCTTCCCACAGCCGCTTTTACCGATGACGGCGACGAATTGGCCGGCGGGAATATCAAGATCGATGCCACGCAGGACGCGGTTGTTGCCGAAACTCTTCTCCAGACCCTTGATATGGATGGCTGCAGCGCCCGTAACCTGCGAGGCGACATTTTTATCTTCCGCCCGTGGGCGATCGAGTGTGTTGACGCTCATCGGAAGCTCCTCAATTCTGATAGGCCGGATTCCAACGCAAGGCCCTTCGCTCGATTGCCCGCGCAACGACATCGGCGAGCTTGCCGAGGATCGCGTAGATGACCAGCGTCAGCACCACGACATCGGTCATGCCGAACTCGCGGGCATTGTTGGCCATATATCCGATGCCTGACGATGCGGCGATCGATTCAGCGACGATCAACGTCAGCCACATGATGCCGAGAGCAAAGCGCAAGCCGACGAGAATGGACGGAAGTGCGCCGGGGAAGATGACCTTCCGGAACAGCGTCCAGTTGCTCATGCCGTAGACCCGTCCCATCTCGATCAGCCCGCGATCGACATTGCGCACGCCGTGGTAGGTGTTGAGATAGATCGGGAAAAGCACGCCGAGCGCCGTCAGGAACAGCTTGGATTCCTCGCCGATCCCGAACCAGAGAATGACGAGCGGCACCATGGCGAGATGCGGAATGGTGCGCAGCATCTGCAACGTCGTATCGGTCAATTGCTCCGACAGCCGTGACACGCCGTTGGCGATACCGAGCAGGAAGCCGATCGAGCCGCCGACCAGCAGGCCAGCAAAGGCGCGGCCGGCGCTGACGAGGATATTGTTCGGCAGTTGCCCGGAGATCGTGGTTTGCCAGAAGGCGACCACGACTGCCGCCGGCGACGGCATAATGCGGTTGGAGATCCATCCAAGCGACGAACCCAGCTGCCATGCCGCGATGACGACAACAGGAAGCAGGAAGGGCAGGAATCTCTGGAACGAGATGCCTTGCCGCGCGACCCTGGTCTGGCGCGTGCGTCGTTCCGAGGCCACGCGGGCGAAGGACGTGTCGAATGCCGACATGGGAATCTCCCTTTGATCTGGCGTTACGAGCCGGACACGACCTTGAGATTGCCGCCATGGCTGCCGCCCGCGAAAATCTGCTTTGCGCCGAACTCGTTGCGGAACCCGGCGCGCTGCTCGTCACGCTTCAATCCTAGCTCGGGGAAGAGCAGCTCGGCCACACGATAGGCTTCCTCCAGATGCGGATAGCCGGAGCCGATCACGGTTTCGATGCCGAGCTCCTGATATTCCCGCAACCTTGCAGCCACCGTCTTCGGCGATCCCACAAGCGCCGTACCCGCTCCGGCGCGCACCAGGCCGACACCGGCCCAGAGGTTCGGCGAAACTTCGAGCTTGTCGCGGCGACCGCCATGCAGCGCGGCCATGCGCTTCTGGCCAACGGAATCGGACTGATTGACGAATTGCTCCTGCGCTTCGCGGATTGTCTCGTCGTCGAGCTTCGAAATCAGCTTGTCGGCCGCAGCCCATGCCTCTTCGTCCGTCTCGCGAACAATGAAATGCAGGCGGATACCGAAGCTGACCTCACGTCCGCGCTTGGCAGCTGCGGCGCGAACCTTTGCGATTTTCTCTGCGACCAGCGCTGGCGGCTCACCCCAGGTCAGGTACTTATCGACGCGACCGACGGAGAATTCGATACCCGCATCCGACGATCCGCCGAAATAGAGCGGCGGGCGCGGTGCCTGCACCGGCGGCAGGCCGAGCCGCGCATTCGTCGCCTTGATATATTTTCCTTCGAAGGTGGACGACCCCGTCTCCAACAGCTCCTCCCAGACATGGAAGAATTCATCGGCATGGGCGTAGCGTTCGTCATGCTCGAGGTGAATACCGTCACCGGCGAGCTCTGCCGGGCTGCCGCCAACGACGATGTTGAGCAATACGCGGCCGTTTGAAACGCGATCAAGCGTCGAGGCGAGACGGGCGTAATAGGCGGGCGAGGCCGTACCCGGGCGGATAGCGACCAGAAACTTAAGCTTCTGCGTATGCGCCGAGAGCGCCGCAGCCGTCACGAAGGATTCTTCACAGGAAACACCGGTCGGCAAAAGCACGCCCGTATAACCCAGCCGATCGACTGCCTGCGCGATCTGCTGGAGATAGCCGATCTCCGGGCCGCGGTTGAGATCGGCCGTACCCAGATAGGTGCCGTCACCGGAGGTCGGGATGAACCAGAGAAAATCGATGGGGTTTGCGGTCGCGGTCATGAAGCTTTCCTGCTTTCTGGATGCGCGTGGTCGGGAGCCACCTCCCGATGTTCGATCCGGATAATGGCATAGACTATCGATTACATCGACAATATGGATTTTCTAATTGTCGGCGTTTGACGAAATATTTTGCCCATAAAGTCCACGCCCGTAGTGTGACGGGCACAGACGATATCCATGGGTCTGGTCAGCCTCAGCTCGCCTTTGGTCGCCAGACGATGTCCGTGACATTGAGCTTCTTCGGAACGATGCCAAGATTATAGAACTCGTCAGCCAGCCCTTGCTGATAGGCGATCGCCGCATCCGTAATGGTGGAGACGCCGCCAAGATTTGCACCCGGACGCGTCAGTGTCACCCGCGTCACCTCAGCCGGGACACCGGTGATTTCGGACAGGGCCTTAACGGTGCCGTCCAGATTCGATTGCGCCGCGGCCCCGACCTTGGCCAATTCATCGATGACATCGATGATGACCTGCGGGTTGCGCTTGGCGAAATCGCCATTTGCCAGGAAATAGCTGAAGGAATCGACGATGCCCCGCGCCGTCGCCAGGATGCGCGTATCCGGATCAGCCTCTGCAATGGCAAGATAGGGATCCCAGATCGACCAGGCGTCGATCGCGCCCGTCTTGAACGCAGCGGACGCATCCGGCGGTGCGAGATCGAGCGGCTGGATATCGGTGATCGTCAGCCCACCTTTACGAAGCGCCTTAACGGTGACGTTGTGGGCGCTGGAGCCACGCTTGAAGGCAACCTTCTTTCCCTTGAGGTCGGCAAGCGTCTGGATCGGCGAATCCTTGCGCACGAGAATGGCGGAGCTTTCGGGACTGCCGGTATAAAGGCCGACATAGAGCAGATTGCCATTGGCAGCCTGCGCAAACAGCGGCGGCACGTCGCCCGTGGCGCCGAAATCGAGAGCACCGGCGCCGAGAGCTTCCAGCAGCGGCGGCCCGGATGTGAATTCCGACCATTCCACGGATATGCCGCGATCGGAAAGCCGCTTCTCCAATGCCCCTTGACGCTTCGCCAATGCCAATACGCCGTTCTTCTGCCAGCCGATCCGAAGCGTCGTCGCCGCGGCCGCGCGTGACTGTCGAGCGGAAGGCAAAGCGAAAGCAGCCGCCGTCGCACCGAGAAGGCCGAGTGTCTGTCTGCGCGAAATCATCGAAGATCCCTTTTCATGTGGCCCCGGCGCTTCCGCGGCCATCGGCTCGTTGTCGATAGCCTAAGATCGCAAATCCATAGATTATATCGACAAAGGAAATTATGAAGATTCGCAACAGCAGCGAAATTCCATTCCAATAAATGAATAAAACGGAAATCAGATTTCAAATCACATGCCATGGTGACAAGTTGGCCGACAAATCGGTCTTTCGTCTCCCTGGCCTTTCGGCTAAGCCTTCGAAACAAATTCGGTCACGGAGTTATGAAATGGCAAAGGTCTCGTTCATCGGCATGGGCGTCATGGGCTATCCCATGGCCGGGCATTTGAAGGTCAAAGGCGGGCATGATGTCACCGTCTATAACCGCACCACCGCCAAGGCAGAGGCATGGGCCAAGCAATATGACGGCAAATTCGCCCCTACTCCGGCCGAAGCCGCTGCAGGCGCCGATTTCGTCTTCACCTGCGTCGGCAATGATGACGACCTGCGCTCGGTGACGACGGGTGAAAACGGCGTCCTTTCAACAATGAAGGCGGGTTCTATTCTTATCGACAACACCACCGCAAGCGCCGAAGTCGCTCGCGAGCTCTATGCCGCCGCCGGGGAAAAGGGCGTCGACTTCATCGACGCCCCGGTTTCCGGTGGACAGGCAGGCGCGGAAAACGGCGTGCTGACCGTCATGTGCGGCGGCGATGAAGCTGTATTCGAAAAAGCCCGCCCCGTCATCGACGCCTATGCGCGCATGGTCGGTCTGATGGGGCCGGTCGGCGCGGGACAGCTGACCAAGATGATCAACCAAATCTGCATTGCCGGCATCGTCCAGGGCCTAGCCGAAGGCATACACTTCGGCAAGCAGGCGGGGCTCGATATCGAGAAGGTCGTTGAGGTCATTTCCAAGGGAGCTGCGGGTTCCTGGCAGATGGAAAACCGCCACAAGACCATGAATTCAGGCAAATATGATTTCGGTTTTGCAGTGGACTGGATGCGCAAGGATCTCGGCATTGTGCTGGAGGAAGCCCGCCGCAACCAAGCCAAACTGCCGCTCACCGCCCTCGTCGACCAGTTCTACGGCGACGTCCAGGCGATGGGAGGAAATCGCTGGGACACCTCCTCGCTGCTCGCGCGCCTGGACAAGAAGTAAAAGGCTGCCGGGAAATCAACAGCTTCTGCTGAGCGCCTCATGAGAGCGGCGCTCAGTCTATGTCAGTCCTCGTTGGACTTGGCATTTTCCAGCAGCATGTAGTCAAGCGGCAGTTCCGTCGAATACTTGATCTGCTCCATCGCGAAAGCCGAGGAGACATCGCGGATTTCGATCTTGGCGATCATGCGCTTGTAGAAGGCGTCGTAAGCAGCGATATCAGGGACGACGACGCGCAGCAGATAGTCGACATCGCCGCTCATGCGATAGAATTCGACCACTTCCGGGAAATCGGCGATTACTTCCGAAAAGCGTTTCAGCCATTCGATCGAGTGGCTGTTGGTGCGGATGGACACGAAAACCGTGACCTTCGTGTTGACCTTCTCGGGGTCGAGCAAGGCCACGCGACGGCGAATGACGCCATCCTCTTCCATCTTCTGAATACGGCGCCAGCAGGGCGTCGTCGAGAGACCGACCTTCTTGGCAAGATCGGCTACGGCCAGAGTGGAATCCTCCTGCAGCAGGCGCAGGATTTTGCGGTCAAGACGGTCCATTTAAAGCATCCCTTCGAATTATATTCTCTCTATAGCGTATTTTTAGCGATAGAAAAGAAACTTTTTCTCAAGGAAGCAGGCTTTTCACACGTTGTTGCAAAACGGGAAGCAACTCGGCCTCGAACCATGGGTTGCGTTTCAGCCAGCCGCTGTTGCGCCAACTCGGATGCGGCAATGGCAGGACCGACGGCGACCTGTTGGTTAGAAGGTAGCGCCGCCACTGTGCGACCGTCTCGGTCATCGAACCCATGCGCCCCGCCCCAAGATGCCAAGCCTGCGCATATTGACCGATCGTCAGGATCAACTCGATCTGCGGCATCGCATCCATCGCCCGCTGCCGCCATAATGGCGCGCACTCTTTGCGCGGCGGCAGATCGCTTCCCGCCTTGTCATAGCCCGGAAAGCAGAAGCCCATGCCCATGATGGCGAAATGATCCGGATTGTAGAAACTCTCGCGATCGACGGCGAGCCACTGACGCAAACGGTCACCCGAGGCATCGTTAAATGGCAGGCCGCTCTCGTGAACGCGCAATCCCGGGGCCTGCCCTGCGATGAGTATCCGCGCAGTCGACGATAGTGTCGCAACCGGACGCGGCTCATGCGGCAGGCGATTTGCCTCACCCTTGACCGGCGCGTCCCGACAGAGACGGCAGGCCGCAATCGCCGAACGCACGATTTGCAATTCGCTCTCCTGCTTCATGGGGCGCTCCATCCGACAAGCTGGCGCAAATAGCCGAACCATCCGGCAATCGGATCATCGCTATTGTCATGCGCCATACGCTCCTCGCGCCGATAGTCGCCAGGCTTCTCGAAATCACTGGCCCAGAGCCCGGCCTTCGCCTGCCGTGCGCTCCGCTCCTCGCTGGCATAAGCACCATAGGAAATCGCCATACCATTGCGCACCATCGCGGCATTGATATCGACATCGCCGGCGACACATGTCACCAACAGGCGACCATAGCGATCCCTCTCCCGCCCTCGGCATTCGGGCCCTCCGGTCTTAATCATTGTGGCAAGCGCCTTGCGTGCTTCTTCGCCGCAGGCCCAATCCCCGCCATTGCGTTGGCAGTGCTGCCGATATTCGGGAGCATCGATACCTTTCAGCCTCAAGCGCTCGCCATTGGCGGAAAGCGTGTCTCCGTCAATGACATAAAAGCTGCCGTTTTGAACGATTTCCGGTCGATTGTTCATCTTCAACGCGAATATTGCAAGAATGGCAAGCAGTGCGAAAGTCACCACGCCGTCACGAAACAGGCGGCGCGACCGCATCACGTTGTTGCCTCCTTTAAGAATAAATCCTTGGCGAAGATGGCAAACAAATCATTTCGGCGCAGCATCTTCTTAAGATTTGAACGCTAGTGTGTAGCCTCAGGCAGGCCAAGTTTCAATGTAACCATGAGCACCGGCGTCAGCACATCGACAGATAAAAACATTGTCGACCGATCGCGCAGTCACCGTAACCGGGCTGTGTCGAAGGCCGTGCGGCAAACGCGCGAGCGCTTGCAAAGCGGCCATAGCCGCAATTTCGACCGCGAACTGATGATGATGCATATCGACACCTTGCGGCAGAGTGCCGCCGTCGTGCCGATCTTCGTCATCGTCGTTGCCGTTCTCGGCGTCTATCTGACGCATGATGCGGGTATTCTCTTCTGGACTATTCCGATCCTGACGGCACATGCCATCAACATGCTGATCGGGCGGCGCGCCAAGAAACAGGAAATGTCGGCCGAAAGCGCCAGAAAGTGGCGACAGCTGCTCTTGCTAGGGCAATTGCTCGTCGGCTTCTGTTGGGCGCTCTTTGCGATGCAAAATTGTGCGGCCTGCGGCGGCGATAGTTTCGCCTTCTACAAGGGCACGACCCTGCTAGCGGCAATCTGCATTACGGCCATGTCCAGCTTCATGCTGCCGCGGGCCGTTCCGTTTTCCTTCGCACCAGCGACAGTCGCACTGGCCGTGGCAGCGATCCTCACGCGAAGGCCTTCCGATATCGCCCTCACCGCCGCCATTTCGGTTGCCGTGATATTCTTCAGCTTCATCACCAACCGCATGTATCAGTCGAACCTGAAGATTCTCTCTTTCCAATCGGAGAAGGACGATCTTATCGCGGAACTCGAAGTCGCGAAATCGATGTCTGACGAGGCCCGTCGGCGCGCCGAAGAAGCAAACCTCGCCAAATCGCGCTTTCTTGCTTCCATGTCGCACGAGCTTAGAACGCCGCTGAATGCGATCCTCGGCTTTTCCGAGGTCATGTCGGCGGAGGTCATGGGGCCGCTCAACAACCCGACCTATCGCGAATACACCAGTGACATCCATCGATCCGGCCAGCACCTGCTCAACCTGATCAACGAAATCCTCGACCTCTCTCGTATCGAGGCCGGCAAATACGAGCTGAACGAAGAAGCGATTTCCCTCCTCGATATTGCCGAGGATTGCATCGGCATGGTGCAGTTGCGCGCCCGCGCCAAGAACATTTCGATCTCATCGCAATTCGAAGCGCAGCTGCCTTCCGTCTGGGCCGATGAGAAATCGATGCGCCAGGTGATCCTCAACCTCCTGTCGAATGCGGTCAAATTCACGCCGCAAGGCGGCGAGATCAGCGTCAAGGTCGGCTGGACGGCTGGCGGAGGAGAATATGTAGCGATCAAGGACAACGGCCCGGGCATCCCCGAAGAGGAGATCCCGATTGTCCTGTCCGCCTTCGGCCAGGGCTCCATCGCCATCAAGAGCGCCGAACAGGGCACGGGCCTCGGACTGCCGATCGTACAGGCTATTCTCGCCAAGCACGACGGTCAGTTCATGCTGAAATCCAAGCTGCGGGAAGGCACGGAAGTCATCGCCATCCTGCCGCCCAAGCGCGTACTGCAAAGTCTGCCGGCGGTCGAGGATGCCCCACTCGCCGAGCGGCGCAAGAAGAGCTTCGCTTAAACAAAGCCCAAACGCTGATCGCTGGAGGACGGAAAACCGCTACGCACTTTTCCTGGAATTGCTTTTAGCGGAACAGCAGATGGCTGCCGATAACGTAAAGAAGGTAGATGCCGGACGCGACCAGCATGCACAGAACGGCAAACGAGCCGAGATCCTTGGCGTGCTTGCCGACGTTGGAAATCTCCGGCGAGATTCGGTCAATCACCTCTTCCACCGCCGTATTCATGGCTTCGACTGCGAAGACGGCGAGGAACAAGACCATCGCGATGACGATCTCACCGATGGTCGCACCGACGGCGATCAACAGGATCAGTCCCACTCCGGCAAAAAGGAGTTCCTGGCGAAAGGCCGATTCCTGCAACAGGCGCTGAAATCCGCCCCAGGAATAGCCGGCGGCGGCGAAAAAATGCCGAATCCCGGTCTCCTTATTGACCGCTGATTTTGAAAACTCAGCCATTCGCGCTCCGCCCGTATTGTCCCGGTTGCAATCTGGATGCCTTGCGAATACCGCCTCACCGTGGGCGAAGCAAGGCGACACGTCCTCGTCGCCTCAGAATTCATTGCAGATTTATGACGAAAAACCGATCATCTACAGGAAATTGAGCGGCGAAACGCTTATTTCAATGTCTCGCCGCTCCGCTTTTCAGTGCTTGTTCGTAACCCCGGCGCTTTCGAACGTCGCCATGCCCGAATGGCAGGCTGCCGCAGCCTTGACGATACCCGCGGCCAATGCCGCCCCCGTACCTTCGCCAAGCCGCATGCCGAGCGCCAGAAGCGGCGTCTTGCCGAGCTTTTCGATCGAACGGAGATGACCCGGCTCGGCCGAGACATGTCCGATCAGGCAATGATCGAGGGCAGAGGGATTGGCAGCCTTGAGAATAGAGGCAGCGGCGGTCGCGACATAACCGTCGATGATGACTGGGATACGTTCCATGCGTGCAGCGAGGATGGCGCCGGCCATGGCGGCGATCTCGCGGCCGCCAAGGCGGCGCAGGATTTCCAGCGGATCGGAGAGATGATCGCGATGGAGCGCGACCGCCTTCTCGACAGCGGCGATCTTGCGCTTCAGCATCTCACCTTCCGAGCCGGTACCGGGACCGACCCAGTCTTCGGCCTTGCCGCCATAGAGCGCGTAATGAATGGCCGCGGCGATCGTAGTATTGCCGATGCCCATTTCGCCGATACAGAGCAGGTCGGTACCGCCGGCAATCGCTTCCATGCCGAAGGCCATGGTGGCTGCGCAGTCGCGCTCGCTTAGCGCCGGCTCTTCCGTGATATCGCCGGTCGGAAAATCGAGCGCGAGGTCGAAGACCTTGAGGCCGAGGTCATAGGCAACGCAGATCTGGTTGATTGCTGCACCGCCGGCCGCGAAGTTTTCTACCATCTGCTGCGTCACGGAAGGCGGAAATGGCGTAATTCCCTGCTTGGTGACACCATGATTTCCGGCAAAGATTGCCACCAGAGGTCGGGTCACGGCCGGCGAACGTCCGGTCCAGGCCGCCAGCCAGAAAGCGATTTCCTCTAGTCTTCCAAGCGCGCCCGGCGGCTTGGTGAGCTGCGCATCACGTTCGCGCGCGGCCACGAGCGCCCGGGCATCCGGGCCTGGAAGGTCGCGCAGCAATGCGCGGAAATCGTCGAATGGGAGGCCGCTGACGCTCATGAATGCGTTCCTTGTCTTTTGGTCTCAAATCGGGTTCTTTGCGTGCGACTCTATTAGTCCTGGGAATCGGCGTGAACAACTCCAAAAGCGCCCGATGCTGTCGCGCGTATGGCGGGGAGAAGAAGAAATGCGGGAATATATGCGTGACATCGCGCGCTCCGTCGCTTTCTTGAGCCGCATTCCCGTGCCGTCGTCCTTCTTCGAAGGCGACGACGGCAAGCTCTCGCGTGTTTCACGCGCTTTTCCTGTCTCCGGCCTGCTGATCGCCCTGCCCTCTGCACTGACCTTCAGCGTTCTGCTTGCCCTGAACGCCGATCCGTTGATGGCCGCATTGCTTGCGCTTGCCGTGCACACGCTCCTGACCGGCGCCCTCCATGAAGACGGGCTCAGCGACACGGCGGACGGATTGGGTGGTGGCAAGGACCGCGAACGCGCGCTCGAAATCATGAAGGACAGCCGTATCGGCACGTACGGGGCGGCAGCGTTGATACTGTCCTTCGGATTGCGAGCGGCAGCACTTGCCGCCATCGCCCGGCATCTTTCGCCTGAGGACGCCGCTGTCGCAATCCTCGCTGCCGCCACCTTGAGCCGCGGTGCCATAGTCTGGCATTGGTACGCCCTGCCACCAGCCAAACCGGATGGGATCGCGGCATCGGCGGGCAAGCCGGATGGCGACGCCATGCAGCTGGCGCTGCTCGCGACACTTGGTCTTGCGATACTGCTCGTCGGTCCTGCCATGGGTGTTCCGGCTCTGGTTGGCTGCCTTCTTGCAACAAGCGTCGCGGCGTTTCTGGTCACGCGACATATCCGTCAAAAATTGACTGGCCATACAGGCGATACGATCGGTGCGACCCAGCAGATTTGCGAGATCGCGTCGCTCTGTACCCTTGCCATGTGCGTTTGAAGCATCGATATATGATCCCATGCTGACACCTTGCATCCTCGTCTGCTCCATCGACCAGAATACCGGCTATTGCTTCGGCTGCGGCCGCACATCAGCCGAAATCGGCGCGTGGATGAACTATAGCGATGACGAACGGCGTCAGATCATGGAAATGCTTCCGGAGCGCCTGACCAAGGTCGAGCGCAAGCCACGTCGGGAGACCCGCCGCCAAAGGATGGCACGGGAGCGCAGTGCCGTATGAACCGCCTGAACATCGTTCTCGCCATTCTCGGTATCGGCCTCGCACTGCTCGTCTTCAACAATAATACCGGCTCTACCTTCGGCATGCGCAATGACGACTTCGCGCGTGTCGTCTATCTCCTGCCGATCGCCCTGATGATGAGCGCCGCAGTCTGGGCGAGCCGGCATACGGTCAGCCAGTCGATCCGCAACCTGCTGATCTGGTTCGTCATCATCATGGCGCTTGCAACCGTCTATATCTATCGCCGCGATGCCGAACAGGTTGGCAACCGCGTCTTCGCCGGCCTGATGCCCGGCCACGCCGTCGTCGTCACGACGAGCGAAGGCGGTCAGGAAGTCATCCTTCACAAGCGCTCGAACGGGCATTTCGAAGCGCGCGTCATGATCAATGGCCAGCCGATCGATATGCTGATCGACACCGGCGCCAGCACCATCGCCTTATCGCAGGAAGACGCCGAACGCGTCGGCATCATTCCGGAGAACCTCACCTATTCGCAGACGGTACTGACCGCCAACGGCCGCGCCAGGGCGGCTCCCGTGGAACTCGGCTCGGTGGCAATCGGCCCCATCAAGCGCAGGGATGTCGAAGCGAGCGTGGCCGAAGCAGGCAGGCTCGATCAGAGCCTGCTCGGCATGAGCTTTCTCGAAACCCTGGGATCGCTGCAGATGCAAACCGACGAGCTTCGGCTGCGCGACTAACGAACCACGCATGCGATAGTTCGGCTGGGAGCGAAGCATTCGCCAGTCTATTCACTCTAAAAGAGGGCATGTCCAAACCTTATAAGAGTGAACACGATGATGCCGGCGAGACCTAATCTGACGACGGAACTTCTGCTTCTCCTCGCCCTCGCCACCTGCTGGGGCGCCTCCTACACCTTCATCCGCGTCGGTGTTGCGACCATTCCACCGATCACCCTGATCGCCGCCCGCACCTTGATCGCCGGTCTCGTTCTGCTTGCGATCATTCGCTGGCGTGGTCTGAATCTGCCGCACGACGCCGGCACCTGGAAGCGCTTCCTCATTCAATCCTGCCTCAACAGCGCCATTCCCTTCACGCTGATCGCCTGGGCGGAACAGACTGTCGATGCCGGCCTCGCGACCATATTGAATTCCACGACGCCGATTTTCGCATTTCTGATTGCCGCCTTTCTGTTGCGCAGCGAACCGCTGACGAGCCGCAAGCTTCTCGGCGTGATTGCCGGCATGGCCGGTATCTGCCTGATCATCGGCCTCGATGCGCTGCATGGCATGGGCCGCCAACTGCTGCCGCAGCTCGCCGTCGTCGCGGCATCGGTCTGCTATGCCTGTGCCGCCCTGTTCGGCCGCAATTTCAAGGGGCTGGACCCGATGATGCCGGCAGCCGGTTCCCTGCTTTGCGGTGCGGCTCTCCTGATCCCGGCGAGCCTGATTGTCGAACATCCCTGGCAGATTGCGCCGTCGACAGCCTCGATCCTGGCACTGCTCGGCCTGTCGGTCGTATCCACCGCGCTTGCCTTCAGCATCTATTTCCGACTTATCCAGACCCTGGGCTCGGTCGGCACGACGGCGCAGGCCTATCTTCGCGTCCCGATCGGCGTCGGCATCGGTGTTACCTTCCTCGGCGAGCCTCTCTCCCCGACGGCAGCCATCGGTCTTGTCTGCGCCGTGGCAGGTGTCATGGCCATGACCATCGCACCGCGCAGGAAGGCCGTGGCGTGAAAAGGCAATCACGTTCAGCGCTTGCATGGGACGTTCAGCTTAGAAGAGACAGATCGTCCCATGCGAAAATGAGATTGTCGGAGCGCCAGATAGGTCCCGGATCGGTGTAACGGCCGATCAGCTGCCCTCCAAGGGCGCGATAGAAGGCGACCGCGGGCTCGTTGCCGACGACAACGCCGAGCGCGGCGCCCGAATATCCCATGGCAGCAAACTCTTCCATCATTGTCCGCATGAGCCGGCGGCCAAGTCCCTGGCGTTTGATGGAGGGATCGATGTAGAGCGATTTTATCTCACCGCGCCCCTCGAATGCTGGCTCGGACGCAGCTGCAATCGCGCCGATGCCGACAAGTCGCGCACCTTGTTCAGCCAGGAACACACGCTGATCCCGACGCGGGGTGGCCAGCATATCGGCCCATCGCGCGCGACGGTAATCTTCATCAAGGATTCGATAGACTTCGGCGGGCGCCAGATCGCGATAGGTATCGCACCAGATCGCGCGATGAAGCCTGGCGATGTCAGCAACATCACCGGTGAGCGCGGGCCTGATCTCTATGTCCGTCATCATTGGGCATTTCTGAGGACGGTACTACGCAGCGCACCGACGAGATAGAGCGAACCGGTAACAAGCATCCAGCCGCCGCGCTCAGCGGCTTTCACCGTCGCCCGATCCAGCGCCCTGTGCGGGTCGGGCTCGGCTTCGCAACTCATACCCAAGGACCTCCCCAACGCTTCCAGCTCGATCGCTGGATGGGCCCGCCCCGATCCGGACGCTTCCGTAAAGACAGCATAAGCCGCGTATCGCGATAACACATCCAGAAAGCCGGGCGCATCCTTGTCGGATGCCAGTGCGACGACGGCAACACATTCGCCGCTGACCGAGGAGGAGCGCGTGATATCGCGCAACACAGCCTCGATATTGAACGGCACATGTGCCCCATCCATGATCATGGGCAGGCTTTGCCGCCCCTTTGCCAATACAGGCGACAGAGAGACGTCGAAACGCTCCATCCGCCCCGGCAGACGCGCCTTGTCGATTACAGCTTTTTCGAGCAGCCATGCACCGATCGGCTGACCCTTTTCGCCTCCCTCCCGCATACTCTCACCCTGCCGCCCCAGATGATCGAACGCGAGTCCGACCAGGGCGATATTCGTTGCGGCAATCGTCTCATCGTCTGGAAGATTGGTTCGAAGCACCTTGCAGCCCAGCTCATCGGCACGCTGCTGCAACACCTGTCCTGCGACATCGCCGGCGGCAAGCGTCGTCACAAGCGTCGCGCCGGGCTTCAATATGCCGACTTTCTCCTGCGCGATCGCCTCGCGCGTGCTTCCCAGAATCTCCGTGTGCTCAAGGTCGATATTCGTGACGATCGCGATTTCGCCGAAGACCACATTCGTCGAATCCAGCCTGCCGCCTAGCCCGACCTCGACCACGACCCAGCTCAAACCGGCGTCCCTGAAGACGACGAAAGCGGCCGCCGTTATCACGTCGAACCAGGTGGCGTCCTCAGCCGCGGTTGCCGCCCGCTTCGCGTCCTCATAGCTGTCCAGAACCTGCGTGATTGCCGTCGCCAGGGCATCATCCTCGACCTCCTGGCCAAGTATGCTGACACGCTCATTCACCCGATCGACATGGGGCGACCCATAACGTCCGATCCGCCAGCCAGCCCGCAGCAATCCAACCTCGAGGAGCGCAGAAACCGACCCCTTGCCCTTGGTGCCGGCGACATGGATCGCGCGAAAGCTCCGATGCGGATTGCCCAGACGCTGCATGAGATCAAGCATCGGCTCGAGACCGACCCGCATCTCCCCGCGCGGCTTACGCTCCCAATTGGTCAGTTGATCGAGCCGGGAAAGTACCTGGGACAGCGAAGGATTGAGTGGCGCCTGCGACATTGGATGCTTTTCCTGGACCATTTTGTTGCGGCTGCAAAAGCCGCAGGCCTTCTTAAGCCTACAAGTCAAGCATCGCCATCAATTTCTCAAGCGATATCCCGTCCGAAAAATCCATCCCACGACGATCAGACAGACGACGAGGAAAAGCGTGATCATGGCAAGGCTCAAGCCCGGATTAACATCTGCGATGCCATAGAAGCTCCAGCGGAAGCCGCTGACCAGATAGAGGACCGGATTGAGGTGACTGACCGCCTGCCAGAAGGGCGGCAGCATGTTGATCGAATAGAAGCTCCCGCCGAGGAAGGTCAGCGGCGGCACGATCAACATCGGGATGAGGTTCAGCTGCTCGAAATTCCCAGCCCATATGCCGATCATGAAACCGAAGAGGCTGAAGGTGACCGCCGTCAGCACGAAAAACAGGATCATCATCAATGGATGCTCGATCCTGATATCGACAAAGAAACTCGCGGTCGCGAGGATGATCAGGCCGATCAGCATCCCCTTGGTCGCGGCTGCGCCGACATAACCGAGAACGATTTCCGTCATGGCGACAGGCGCAGACAGCACCTCGTAGATCGTACCGGTGAACTTCGGGAAATAGATACCGAAGGAGCCGTTGCTGATGCACTGGCCGAGCAAGGTCAGCATGATCAGGCCGGGCGTAATGAACGCCCCGTAGGAAACGCCCTCGACCAGGTTGATGCGCGAACCGATCGCCGCACCGAAGACGATGAAATAGAGTGACGTGGAAATGACTGGCGAGACGACGCTCTGCAACAGGGTGCGGCGCGTACGGGCCATTTCGAACGAATAGATGGATTTTATCGCTTCGAAGTTCATTTGCCTGCCTCCACCAGCGAGACGAAAATATCCTCGAGCGAACTCTGGCGCGTCGAGAGGTCCTTGAAATGAATTCCCTCGGCAGCGAGTTTCGACAGCAGAGCCGCGATACTGGATTGTTCGTGCTGGGCATCGAAATCATAGATCAGCGTCAGGCCGTTCGGACCGAGCGAAAGCCCGTTCCCGTCGAGAGACTCCGGTACGACGTCGAGCCGCTCGTTCAGATCGAGGATGAGCTGCTTGCGGCCAAGCTTGGCCATCAGCGCCTTCTTCTCCTCCACCAGCAGCAGCTCGCCGCCATTGATGACGCCGACGCGATCGGCGGCCTCCTCGGCCTCTTCGATGTAATGCGTTGTGAGAATGATCGTGACGCCGGACGCGCGCAGGCGCTCGACCACATGCCACATATCCTTGCGCAGCGTCACGTCGACACCGGCCGTCGGCTCGTCGAGGAACAGGATCTCCGGTTCATGCGAGAGCGCCTTGGCGATGAGCACCCGTCGCTTCATGCCGCCGGAAAGCTGGCGAAGCATGTTGTCTTTCTTCTCCCAGAGCGAGAGATCGCGCAATATCTTCTCGATATATTCGGGATCCGGCCTCTTGCCGTGAAGCCCGCGCGAAAAGCTGACTGTATTCCAGACGGTTTCGAACTGATCGGTCGTCAATTCCTGCGGCACGAGGCCGATCAGGCTGCGCGTGGCGCGAAAATCGCGCACGACGTCATAACCGCCGACGGTCACAGATCCACCGCTCGGATTGGCAATCCCGCAGACGATGGAAATCAACGTCGTCTTGCCGGCACCGTTCGGCCCCAGCAGCGCCAGGATTTCGCCCCGCTCGATGTCGAGATCAATGCCCTTGAGCGCCTGAAATCCGTTGGCATAGGTTTTAGTAAGATTGCGTATGGAAATGATCGCAGCCATGGTCAGGCAAAGTCCGGCTTTTATGATGAATTTCGCGGCGTTTGCCCGCTATATAGCCGGTCCTGGGCTTTTACCACCCCACGGTAGTGAAACACTGCGTTCGTTTAAGCGGAATAAGCTGTCATCAAATCGTGACCTTCGTCGGGCATATAGCTCCTTAGGTGAGCAACGTTTGTCGCAACTCCGCCCAACGCCTCTTGGCGGCACCGTCAGCGCCTGTTGTACTGGCCGATTTATTGCCCTCGCATTCATATTGCGTGCATCATCATTGCAACATGAAGTTCTTTTCTGGGGCTGGCAAGGATTCCCCGTCGTTGCCATGCTCCGCTCAAGCCGGCTCAGCCGGCTTTTTTCTTTTTGCCAGCTTACGATCTGGAAAACGACCGCTACCAGTTGCCGTTGACGCCGCAACCGGCGGGCGGCAGCGTCTTGTGCTCGAAACGTGCCTTCAGCATCGCACAACCCTTGTCGCGGATGGGTCCGGGCATCATGGAGTTGAGACCGATGCCGACTTCATCGAACGGATCGTCGGCATAGGCGACATAAGCATACCAGCGGCCGCCGATGACGATAATGATGGCAATCAGGGCGGCAAGGAGTGCCCTTCCCAGGCTTCTCTTTCGTCTTGGTACGTCTTCCATGAACCCTCTCCTGCCCGCGGCCCGCGCAATTAAGCGCGATTCCACCGATAGGTAAATCGGCTTTCCCATTTGGCAAGGTGGATGCTGCTCCGGCAAAGGGCCAATCAAAGGCTGCAATAGCGCCGACCGCCCTTTCGGTCCCTGAGGTCGAAATGGAAGTGGTTCCAGTGCTCCGGATTGCTGCCGGGGCCGAGCACAGTATCGAAATAGCGGCAGCTGTCGCTGCGTACCGCCTTGAGCAGCCGCCCTTCCCGGAAGGAAAACAAGCCCTTCTTCCGCACGTCGATCACATGGCCATTCTTCAGGACGAAGGTACCAACATCGATCGCGTTGCCATGCGCGTGTTCCGACATCGGATTATAGCGTTGCCGGCTATTGTTCATCCGCCGACAGGAATAGCCGCCGAGCGGTACGATCGTGCCGATGCCGGTCCAGTAGCGCGTGCGTGCGGCTGGGGCGAGTTCGTTCTTCACCCATTTGGCGAAGGCGAGCGTCACCTGGCAATTCAAGGTCACCGCCGGTCGGACCGCGATATTGCCGGAAAGGCCGCTCAGCGAAACCGGATAGGGAACCTGACATGCAGGACCGTTCGAGATCGCCGGCTTGTCGGTATAGACGACGCCCATCCGCTGCAATTCCTGGCGGCAGGCGATTTCCGAAGGCGGCATCATGCCCGGCGTCGATTGCGGCGCTTCGAACTGCTGATCGAGACGCGGTATCGGATTTTCGACCCGCGGCAACATCGCGACCTGCGTTCCTGGCTGCTGCCTCGGTATCTGCGACTGCCTGATTTCCGATTGGGCGGCCGGCCGCTGAAGGGTGGAGCGGTTGGTCTGTACGGGCGCATCGGTGCCGATGCCGTCGACCACTGGCTGGTCGGACTGACCTTCGGCGATGTTCTGCTGCTCCTCCTGCGCCAACCCGACAACCGAGGCGGATTGCGCCTCTTCGCTCGGCCCGACGCCAAGCTCGGCATCCATGTTAACGCCCTGAGAGGGGGCATCCGACTGCTGCGCTAAGCCGGCTTCGACATCCGTCGTGGTCACGGCTTCGCCGGGTGCACTGGAACGAACGGGACCGCCGCTTTTGTAATTGCTCGATGCGGAAACGACGGGATCCTGCCCCCCCTGATAAGCAAACTGCCGCTGCGGCACGCTGCGATGCGGCTTGATGGAGCCGACGCGCGAGGAACTGTCAATGCCGGAAGGCGGCACGAGGCTATCTGCCGTGCAGGCGACCAGCGCAGACGACAACAGCAATGGCAGCGCGGCCCGCCGTAGAATGGGTAAAATGGTCATACTCCTGATCCGCTGCCCCAGCCACGGTCGGTAACGACTACAAATCCTAAATGGGAAGGGTGAACGAAAGCTTACCGCAGGGAATCTCGCTGCTTCACGCCGGCACCATGTCGCCCTGGAATGGCATGAAGCAAGCACGCGGCCCATAGGAGTCCTCCATGGAAATGCCAGCATGGCTTTTCCATCGCGGCAGGATTGCATAGGCTGATTGTCGGAATCGACCGTGAACAGGAGCCGAAGAATGAATGACAGCGTCAAACCGAGAGGCGAGCTCACATTGCGCACGCTTGCCATGCCCGCCGATGCTAATCCTGCCGGCGATATTTTCGGGGGCTGGGTCATGGCGCAGATGGACTTGGCAAGCGGTATCCGCGCCGCCGAACGGGCGCGCGGGCGAGTAGTCACGGCTGCGGTCAAGGAGATGGCCTTCGAACTGCCGGTCAAGATTGGCGATACACTGAGCGTCTTCACCGATATCGAACGCGTCGGCCGTACCTCGATCACGCTGAGCGTCGAAGCATGGGCACACCGCGCCCGCTATAACAGCCTGGAGAAGGTTACGGCTGCGACCTTCATCATGGTCGCGCTCGATGAATACGGCTTGCCGAAGGCTGTACCAGAGGAGAGCTAACGCGATGGATTCCGCGCACACACCGGAAGTCTACGTCTATATCAGGACGGTCATGAGCATGGTGATCGGCCTTTCGCTCGCCCAGCTTCTGACCCGGCTTGCCGGTTTCGTGCAGTCGCCGGGTAAGAACAAGATCTACCCGGTCCATATCGGCTGGGTATTGTCCATGTTCCTCTTCATCATCCATTTCTGGTGGTGGGAGTATCGGCTGCAATCGGTCGCGCAGATCAATTTCGGCGTCTACCTCTTCCTCATCTGCTTCTGTTGCCTCTTCTATTTTCTCTGCGTATTGCTCAATCCGCCCTCGGTCGAGGATTATGGCGGCTTCGAGGAATATTTCATCTCCCGCCGCCATTGGTTCTTCGGCCTGCTCGCCGTCACCTACGCCGTCGACCTCATCGACACATTGCTGAAGGGTGAAGCCTATTTCCGGTCGCTCGGCTGGGAATATCCGACGCGCAATATCGTCTATATCGTGCTTTGCGTCGTCGCCTCGATCACCGCCAACCGGCGCTTCCAGGCCGCATTCGTGATCGTCGGACTGATTTACCAGATCACATGGATCTTCCGCCTCTACGACGTGCTTCCGGTATAGTGATCGCATCCGTCATGGGGCATTAAATCCACTGCTATCTGGGTTCCTGCGATCCTTGACCAAGACATCGCCATATTGTTCAGATCGATTACGTCTGGGACGCAGGTGGGAGACTCAAGCCTTGAAGACGAAGAGCTATGCATTGGGACTGGCGCTTGTTCTTTCGCTGCCCTGGCTTGCTTACGCTGAGGATCCTGCCCCTGGCCCCGCCAATACGAAGATCGACCTGAAATACTGGGTGGAATTCGCAAAACAGGGCAATCCGGCCGCTCAATACGGTCTCGGCTATCGCTACGCCAACGGCCAGGGCGTGGAACAGGATGACGCCCAGGCCGTCGATTGGTATCGGAAATCGGCCGAGCAAGGCAATGCGCAGGCGCAATATGCACTGGCCTACATGTATGCCAGCGGCCGGGGTGTCGATGCGGATCCGAAACAGGCAAACGACTGGTATTTGAGGGCGGCACAAGCCGGCGATGCCGATGCCCAATATGCCATCGGCTATTCCTATGCCAATGGCCGCGGCATGGCGGTCAATAATGAAGACGCCGTCACCTGGTATCAGAAATCCGCCGCCCAGGGACAGGCACAGGCGCAATATGCGCTCGGCTATATGTATGCCAATGGCCTCGGCGTGCATCAGGACGAGGCGGTTGCACTCGGCTGGTATCGCAAGGCTGCCGACCAGGGTCGGCCCGACGCCCAATATGCAATCGGCTATATGTACGACAATGGTCAAGGCACGGAAGAAGACCAGGAGCAGGCCGTCGCCTGGTATAAAAAGGCCGGCAATCAAGGAAATGCGCAGGGTCTGTATGCAGTCGGCTATGCCTATGCCAACGGCAAGGGTGTCGGACGGAACGATGCCGAAGCCTATTCCTGGTATATGAAGGCGGCCGCAAAGGGCCGCGCCGACGCGCAATATGCCGTCGGCTACAGTCTCGCAAACGGGATAGGCGTTGCCCGAGACTACAGGCAGGCACTGCAATGGTATCGCAAAGCTGCCGATCAGGGCCGCCCCGATGCGCAATATGCCATCGGCTACCTCTACGCGAACGGCCAGGGCGTGAAGACTGATGATGACGGCGCGGTGAGATGGTATCGCAAGGCCGCCGAACAAGGCGACGCACAGGGTCAATATGCCCTCGCCTACATGTATGTAGGCGGCCGCGGCGTTGGCAGAGACTATGGCAAGGCCTTCGACTGGTACCAGAAGGCTGCGAGCCAGGGTCACGCTGACGCCCAATACGCACTCGGCTATATGTACGAAAACGGTCAAGGGACGACGGCTGACAAATCGGCCGCCGCAAATTGGTATCGCCAGGCGGCCGACCAGAACAATTCACAGGGCGAATATGCGCTCGCCTACCTTTATTATCAGGGTGCTGGCGTTCCTAAGGACTATGGCCAAACAGCCGCTCTGTTTCGCAAAGCAGCTGATCAGGGCGATGCTCGGGCGGAATACGGCCTTGGATATCTGTATTATAACGGCTATGGCGTGCCAAAGGACTCCAAGATCGCTGCCGACTGGTTCAACAAGGCAGCGGCTAAGGGACTGCCGGAAGCGCAGCATGGACTCAGCTACATGGAAGCCAATGGCGACGGCCCGATCAAGGATCTCGGACCGCTTGGACAAGGGGCTGCCGGCAAAAAGGGTACGGGCGTCAGCACGGGCTGGCTCTTGTTTCATTTGCTGATGGTGCTCGTGCCTTAACGGTCGCGAAGCGCTCGGCATGTTAATTCAACGGATTTCGACTGAGGGGTAGATCGTGAATTGGAAGAAGGGGGCAGCAGGTTTGCTCTTCGCGCTGGCGTCCATGGGAGCGGCACAAGCCGATGTCGGACGAAACAGCTACGATCGCGGCGATATCAAATCCGGCCTGGATTACTGGCGTCCCCTGGCGAACAAGGGCAATGCCGCCGCACAGCTGAAGCTCGGACAAATGTACGAGGACGGCAACGGCGTCGAGAAGAACCTGACGCTCGCCCTCAGCTGGTACAGGAAGGCCGCCGATCAAGGCAATGCCGAAGCGCAGTTCAATGTCGGCACCATGTACGATCAGGGCGAAGGCGTCACTGCCGACAAGAGCCAGGCCATTGTCTGGTACAAGAAGGCCGCAGCACAGGGATACCTCAATGCGCAATATAATCTCGGTGTCGTCTACGACACCGGCCAAGGCGTAGCGCAGGACAAGGCGCAGGCGTTTGCCTGGTATAGCAAAGCCGCCGAACAGGGCGATGCCGATGCTCAGTTCAATGTCGGCACCATGTACGATCAGGGCGACGGCGCGGACAAGGATAAGGGCAAGGCCGTCATCTGGTACCGCAGGGCGGCAGAGCAGGGAAAAGTCGAGGCGCAATACAATCTGGGCATCATGTATCGCGACGGCGAAGGCGTCGCCAAGGACGGCGCTGCGGCCTTCTCCTGGTTCAAGAAGGCGGCCGAACAGGGCGATGCGAGCGCGCAATTCAATCTCGGTGCCATGTATGCCGATGGCGACGGGATCAGGCAGGATGATGCCCAGGCAATCGCATGGTTCCTGAAGGCAGCGGCGCAGAATGATGTCGAGGCCGAATACAATCTTGGCGTCATGTTCCGCGATGGCGAAGGCGTTACCAAGAATGGTCCGAAGGCGATCTACTGGTTCGAGCGAGCAGCCGAACATCGCTATGCCGGCGCGGCCTATAATCTCGCCATGATGTACCGCGACGGCGATGGCGTTGCCGCTAATGCGGCCAAGGCGGCAGAGTGGTTCCGCAAGGCGAAGCATCTGGGTTACGACGGAGACACAGACGAACCGCCGGAGGATCCATCGGGCGTACAGACTATTCCGATATGACGCGCGGCACTGGCCGACCGGAATCTCTCATGCCTTGTCGGAAATTTGCCCCGCCGTCGGCGAAACGCGCCAAAGCATGCTGGTACCCGTCAGATGGTAATCGTCAAGTCGGGGGATTGCCTTGGCGAAGGAAGAGAGAGAAGACTGTCACCGCGCCAGCCTTGATTTGCTGCTTCTTCTTTTCAGAGGATAGACCGCCGTGAACCTGAAATATCTCATGCCCCCCTTCTCGCTTCTGCCGCCGCTTCGCATGGCTTTGCTGGCCTCGGCAGTCGTGCTGCCGCTCTCTCCGCTTCCGATGACGGCAATGCCGGCGGAGGCGGCGCCCGGCTCGTGCTGGTCGCTGCTGCAGAGCAAATTTGGCCCCGAGATCGAGAAGTCCGTGAATGAGGCCGATCCCTGCAAGAAACTGCCCGGCGTCGATCACAAGGACAAGTTCGAAGTGAAGTCGCTCGATGTCTGCGACGGCCCGAGCGGAGGCGTCCAGATCAATGCCCATGCCGAGATGGCCTGCAAATCGCATGGTGTACTGAAAACGACGATCAAGGGTGAGCTCGACGCCTCCATGACCGTCGACGTCGGCGCATGCCACATCACCGACCTGCACCTCGGCATCAATGGCCCGATCGGCGAACTGATATCCTCGGTCGGTGGACTGCAGGAGCTTGCCCGCGGCTTTGCCCAGGCTAAGATCTCGGAAATTTGCGGAAAATAAACGAGGCCGGCGATATCATCCGGCCCTCGTGACCTTGATGGCGAGCCCGTTCAAGCCCGCACGGCGCTATCCGCTTGGCCCGCATCCTTCCCGCCAAACCGAACACCCTTCTTCTCGAAGCCAAAGCCGGCGAAAACAGCAACGACCACGGCGACGATGCAGGCGACGATCAACAGCGCCAGCGCATAATCGCCGCCCCATTGCTTGGCAAGCCCGGCCTGGATCGAGGCATTGCCCGAAGCCAGCAGATTGCCGAGCTGATAGGCAAATCCGGGGAAGGTGCCGCGTACCTCATCCGGCGACAATTCGTTGAGATGCACCGGAATGATGCCCCAGGCGCCCTGCACGAACAGCTGCATCAGGAAGGCGCCGATTGCGAGCATGACCGGCCCCTGACCCCACACCCAGAGTGGGGCGACGGGTATGGCTAGCAGTGCCGCGATGACGATGGTCCGCCGCCTGCCCCAACGCTGCGACAAAGAGCCGAAGGTCAGACCGCCGACGATCGCGCCGATATTGTAGACGATGGCAATGGCGCCGACCGTATAGGAATCATATTGCCGCTGGGTTTCCAGGAAGGTCGGATAAAGATCCTGGGTGCCGTGGCTGAAGAAATTGAACGCGGTCATGAGAAGCACCGCCCAGAGGAACAGTGGAATATTCTCACGCAGCACGGTGAGGAACGGCCGTTGCGGCTTGGCCTGCCGCTGCAGGAAGGCCGGAGATTCCTCCACATTGCGTCTGATATAGAGCACCAGCAGCGCCGGCACCGCGCCGACGAAGAACATGCCGCGCCAGCCAATGATCGGAAACAGCAGGAAGAAGACGATCGAGGCGATCAGATAGCCCGAGGGATAGCCCGCCTGCAGGATACCGGACACAAGACCCCGCGAATCCTCGGGTATGGTTTCCATCACGAGTGACGCACCCACACCCCATTCGCCGCCCATGGCGACGCCGAAGAGCGCGCGCAGCACGAGGAACATCGTCAAACCGGTCGAAAAGCCGGTCAGAAATTCGAATACGGAGTAAAGCAGCACGTCGACCATCAGGGTCGTGCGCCGGCCGAAGCGATCCGCCGCAAGCCCAAAGATCAGGGCGCCGAGCGGCCGCATGGCGAGGGTAAGAAAGATCGCCACGGCAACCGCCGGAACGTCCGTGTGAAATTCTTCGGCTATATGCTTGAGAACGAAAACTAAAATGAAGAAATCGAAAGCGTCCAATGTCCAGCCCAGATAGGCTGCGATCACGGTGTTTCGTTGCTGGGGGGACAGGGAACGTAAGCTATCCAATGCGGTCATCATGATCCTCCGACCGGATGGCGGCGGCGAGGCGGGCAATACCGGATGCCGTCGAAGCTGGGGGAACCCGGCAATAGCCGGGCATGTCGACGTTGCGGCTGGTTCCTCCCTTGGCGCCTGCGAGGATCGCGCTATGCGGACTTCGGATCAGCGATAACGCATCGGCCGCCCTTGGGTTGTAACATATTTGACATCTCCGGCGAATGGAAAAATCCGCCACTTTGTTTCCCTTTTGTACCCTTTACCCCTTCACATCTGCGCGATCTGTCGCCATATTCGCCCCATGGCCAAATCACCGAAAAAGTCCCCCGCCCCGACCGGTTTCGAAGAGGCGCCGCAGGCACCGTTTGAAGGCACGCCGCTCAGCGGCAGCGTTGCCGATTGGGTGAAGCAACTCGAAGCCGATGCGGAGGCATCCAGCGTCGAAACCCAGCGCGAGATTGCCTCGAAGGCCGGCAAGCACCGCAAGAAGGTGGAAATCACCGCCGGCAAGACCGCGCGCGGCGTCTCCATGGGCGGCTCGACCGACCCGAAGACGCGTGCTGCTGCCGGCCTCAATCCGGTGGCCGGCCTCGATATTGCGCTTGAGGATGCCGACAAGATCGCGACGAGCGGTGTGACGGCGACCGTGGAGGCGCTGTCGAAGCTCATCGAGAGCGGCAATCCGCTCTTCAAGGACGGCAAGCTTTGGACGCCGCACCGGCCTGCCAGGCCAGCGAAATCCGAAGGCGGCATCCGGATCCGCATGGCTTCGGAATACCAGCCCGCAGGCGACCAGCCGACGGCGATCCGTGACCTCGTCGAAGGATTGGAGAATGGCGACCGCAGCCAGGTGCTGCTCGGCGTCACCGGCTCGGGCAAGACCTTTACGATGGCTAAGGTCATCGAGGCGACCCAGCGCCCCGCCGTCATCCTCGCGCCGAACAAGACGCTCGCGGCACAGCTCTATTCCGAGTTCAAGAACTTCTTTCCGGATAATGCGGTCGAGTATTTCGTCTCCTACTACGACTATTACCAGCCTGAAGCCTATGTGCCGCGCTCCGACACCTTCATTGAGAAGGAAAGCTCGATCAACGAGCAGATCGATCGCATGCGCCACTCGGCGACGCGTTCGCTGCTGGAGCGAGACGATTGCATCATCGTCGCCTCGGTCTCCTGCATCTACGGTATCGGCTCGGTCGAGACCTATACGGCGATGACCTTCCAGATGAATGTCGGCGATCGGTTGGACCAGCGCCAGCTTCTGGCCGACCTAGTGGCGCAGCAATACAAGCGCCGCGACATGGACTTCATCCGCGGTTCCTTCCGCGTTCGCGGCGACACGATCGAAATCTTCCCGGCCCACTTGGAGGATGCCGCCTGGCGCATCTCCATGTTCGGCGACGAGATCGACGCCATCACCGAATTCGATCCCCTGACCGGCCAGAAGACCGGCGACCTGAAATCGGTGAAGATCTACGCCAATTCACACTATGTCACGCCGCGCCCGACGCTGAACGGCGCCATCAAGGCGATCAAGGAAGAGTTGAAAATCCGGCTGGCCGAACTGGAAAAGGCCGGACGCCTGCTCGAGGCGCAGCGCCTGGAACAGCGCACCCGTTACGACGTCGAAATGCTTGAAGCGACCGGCTCCTGCGCCGGCATCGAGAACTATTCGCGCTACCTGACCGGCCGCAATCCCGGCGAACCGCCGCCGACACTCTTCGAATATATCCCCGACAATGCCCTGCTGTTCATCGACGAAAGCCACGTCTCGGTCAGCCAGATCGGCGGCATGTACCGGGGCGACTTCCGGCGCAAGGCGACGCTTGCCGAATACGGCTTCCGCCTGCCCTCCTGCATGGACAACCGTCCGTTGCGTTTCGAGGAATGGGACGCCATGCGCCCGGACACGATCGCGGTTTCGGCGACACCCGGCAGCTGGGAAATGGAACAATCGGGCGGCGTCTTCGCCGAACAGGTCATCCGGCCCACAGGCCTGATCGACCCGCCGGTCGAAGTGCGCCCCGCCCGCACCCAGGTCGATGACGTTCTCGGCGAGATCCGCGAGACTGCCGCCAAGGGTTATCGCACCCTCTGCACCGTGCTGACCAAGCGCATGGCCGAGGACCTGACGGAATATCTGCACGAACAGGGTGTGCGCGTGCGCTACATGCACTCCGACATCGACACGCTGGAGCGCATCGAGATCATCCGCGATCTTCGCCTCGGCGCTTTCGACGTGCTCGTCGGCATCAACCTGCTGCGCGAGGGCCTCGATATTCCGGAATGCGGCTTCGTCGCCATCCTCGATGCCGACAAGGAAGGCTTCCTGCGCTCGGAAACGTCGCTGATCCAGACGATCGGCCGTGCCGCGCGTAACGTCGACGGCAAGGTCATCCTCTATGCCGATACCATTACCGGCTCAATGCAGCGGGCGATGGACGAGACCAGCCGCCGCCGCGAAAAGCAGATGGCCTACAACGAGGAACACGGCATCACGCCGGAATCGGTCAAGGCCAAGATTTCCGACATCCTCGACAGCGTCTATGAAAAGGACCATGTCCGCGCCGATATCGGCGGCGCTGCCGGCAAGGGCTTTGCCGATGGCGGCCACCTCGTCGGCAACAATCTGCAGGCCCATCTCAACGCACTGGAAAAATCCATGCGCGACGCCGCAGCCGACCTGGACTTCGAAAAGGCGGCACGGCTGCGCGACGAGATCAAGCGCCTCAAGGCCGTCGAGCTCGCCGCCATGGACGATCCGCTCGCGCGCGAGGAAGCAAAGAGCCTCGAAAGCCGCGGTTCTGCAGCGGGCAAACGCGCTCCACCCGCACCGGATTCTCGCTCCTATTTTGCCAAGCCGAGCCTCGACGAAATGGGACCGGGCAGCGATGCCGGCACGCCGCTCTTCCGCAAGAATACACTGGACGAGATGACTGTCGGCCGCACTGAAAAGCCTCTCATGGGCAAGGTGCCGGACAAGCCGATCACCCGGGCAAAGCCGGGCGTCGGCTCCTATGAGGATCCGGTGGACGAGAAGCAGCGCAAGGGGCGGACGAAAGGCAAGACGGGACGGCCCGGCCGATAAGGCGACCGCGATTGTCGGATATCTGCCGCCCGGTGCTGCCGATTTTATGAAGGCTGAGGCCTTCAAGCATGGAGCAATGCCTTGCTGACGAGGCCGCAGCCGCTACATGCCATCATATGAGGAGGCCCACGGGGAGACGGAAGGCGCTTGGGCGCATACCGGGCCGGTGGGAAGCGATAGCAACCTGGGGAGAAAGTCTGATGTCCGAGCCTTTGATCGTCCGTCGCGAGACCCATGTCTCGGCACCGCCTGCAGCCATATTTGCATTGCTGACCGATCCCGAAAAAATCCTGCGTTGGATGGGCACGGAAGCGCGGACGGAGCCGGAGCCTGGCGGCATCTATCTCGTCAATGTCACTGGCGCCCGTGCCGCGAAGTCGTGCCGGTTCATCGCCTCGCCTATAGCTTCGGCTGGGAAGGCAGCGAGGAGGTGCCTCCCGGATCGAGCCTTGTGGAGATCGACCTGATAGAGCAGCCGGACGGGACGCTGGTGCGCCTCACCCATACCGGCCTGCCGACCGTCGAACAATGCGAAGCGCATGCAAAGGGTTGGGCGCATTATCTTGATCGTATGGCAGCGGCGGCCGCCGGACGCGATCCCGGCCCGGACCCCATGCGCGGCCACGACGGCAGGAGCTGATGATGTTTTAAGGGCGGCATCATCAGGCTCGGCGCTCAGATATCCGCAATATCACCGACCGGCGACAGCAGTTTCCTATGTCATTTTGCTTTCCAATGCCGTTGGCGTGGTCACATGGGCACAGATGACAGCCGGCAAGCGCCATGGCATGATCGCCGCATGGATTTGCCCGCCCCCCTTGCCTGGCTGGTCGACGAAGCCGGCACCTCGCCCAGCCCCGAACGCTTCCTGGCCGATCTGGGCGGACACCTGTCGGCCGCCGGCCTCCCGCTTGCCGGCAGTGCTCTGACGCTTGCTGCACCGCATCCGATCATCACGCAACATACATGGCTCTGGCGTGCCGAAACCGGCGCAGTGACCGAAGCTCTCGGCTTCGCCGGCACGGCGCTCGGACAGGCCGGCCGCGATTGGCTCGGTGATCTCGGCCCGATATGCGAGGAAACGATCGGGATTGCGCCTGGCAATTCCGTCCTTGCCTGGGCCGGCACCCGGCCGTTCAGCACCTCCGAAGCCGAAAACTTGCGCGAGATCGCCCGCTTTGCCGCAGCCCCCTTGGCGGGATTGGCCGCCCGCGCCACCCTATCGACCCTGCTCGAAGCCTACCTTGGCCGCAGAAGTGCGGCTCGCGTCCAGGCCGGTGCACTCAGCCGCAATAGCGGCGAGATCATCCGCGCAGCCCTGCTCTGCGCCGATCTGCGGGATTTCACGGCCCTTTCCGAAGCGTCGGAACCGACCGTCATGATCGCAGCGCTCGATGCCTGGTTCGACCGCGTCGCCGGTGCCGTACATGCCTTCGGCGGCGAAGTGCTGAAATTCATGGGGGATGGCGTGCTGGCGATCTTCCCGGTTACTGGAACACCGAAGGAAGCCTGCGAAGCGGCCTTGCGCGCCGCCACCGCCATCCGCGCCGGCATGGCGCATCTCGACGCGACACGCGCAAGCCAGGGCCTGCCGCAGCTCCCCTTCGGCGTCGCGCTGCATTTCGGCGACATGCTCTGGGGCAACATCGGCGCCGCCGACCGCCTGGACTTCACCGCCATCGGCCCCGCCGTCAACCTCGTCAGCCGGCTGGAGAGCCTGTGCAAGCCGCTCGGACGCAACGTGCTGATCTCGGGTGCGGTTGCGGCGGAAACGAATGTGGCGTTGGTGTCTTTGGGGGACTATGAGCTGCGGGGAATAGCGGAGTCTTGTGCAGTGTTTACTTTAGTCCAGCTATAAGATTGGCGCTCGTATCGTTTTCGAAGGAAGAGTGTCATTAATGAGATTGATGCCTTGGCTCATGCAACTCAAAGTTTAGATGGCGCCGATCCGCGTTACAGTGTAACGAGATAGTTGCATTGATAGCTCGATACTCTAAGAATAGCCATAACACTATCGGAGTTATCAATGAACGACGACATCGAAGAAATTGAAATTGACGCAACCGCAGAGGAAGAAGATTCTTTCATTAGATACGACATAGCAACGTATCCATCCGACCTAACTATTCAAGTATTGAAGGGAATGTGGGATAACGACGATATACTTATACCAGATTTTCAACGAAATTATGTCTGGACTATCAAGCAAGCTTCGCTTCTGATAGAATCATTTCTACTTGGATTACCTGTACCTCAAGCATTTTTCTACATCGATAAAGAGCATAAGAACTTAGTAATCGACGGACAACAAAGAATTATATCACTTATCCTTTTTCTCAGTGGCTTCTTTGGAGATGAGGATTACCAAGGCCGACGACAAGTATTTCGCCTAACTGGCCTAAGTGAGAAAAGTCCATTTAAAAACAAGAGATTTGTCGACCTAGAAGAAAAAGATCAGCGAAAATTATCAAACTCCGTTCTTCGCGTTGTAAATATTCGGCAAATGGCACCTAAGGAAGACGATACCGCTGCGTTCCATATATTCGAGCGCTTAAATACCGGCGGAACACCACTCAAGGCCCAAGAAATTAGAAATTCTGTATTTCACGGGCCAATTGTTACTGAACTCAATGCTTTAAATAGAAATCTTAATTGGCGCAAAATTCTAGGTAAGAAAAGCCTCGACAAACACCAGAGAGATGTAGAGATAATTTTGCGCGTTTTCGCAATGTATGAACATTCTGATAAGTATGAGAAACCGATGAAAGAGTTTCTAAACATGAGCATGAAGGAGAATAGATCGGCGACAGCGAAAAAATTTACGGAATTTAAAGACAGATTTTTCGATGTCTGCGAAAAAATAATTCATTATTTTGGCGAGAAACCCTTCCATATCAGAGGCCCAATTAACCTAGCAGCTCTTGATAGCATTATGTGCGAATGTATCAAAAATTATGATGGCGATTTCAAGCAGGCAAAGAGAAGATATGACGAACTGATTAACAACACATCGTTTCGCGACAGTATATTTTTCAACACCAGTGATGCGTCTGTAGTAAGAAACCGTATGAACGATGTTAAAAGTCTTTTTATGAGTTAGGTAAATGTCGTATCAAGACATATTAAGCAACTCAGATATATATGTGGCGCTTTTAGATGCAAGCGCCGAGGCTGCCACCGACCCGTTATCCAAGAATAAGTTTGTCGGTTTTCTATCTGTTACTGCGGTCACTTTCTTTGAGGAAGCATTCAAAGAAATTCTTTACGACTTCGCCCGAAGGAAGCACCCAGTATTTGGCGCTCATGTAAAAGCTCAATATGAGAAACTCAACGGTCGGATCTCGTTAAAAGATATTCGCAAAGATCATATTCCAAAATTTGGCGGTAAATACCAAAAGAGATTTGACAGTATGCTTGACCGTCTCGAAAGAGAAAAACTTCGTAGTGGCGATGGCTCTATTAAAAGTAGCTACGGAAACATTTTAACTTGGAGACATAGCTTCGTACACGGTGGGATTATCCCAATCAACGCAACTTATGAGGAAGCAAAACGGAGCTATGACTTAGGTAAGGAAATTATGCACTGCTTAAATGATGCCCTGCGACGCTAGCGTGCTGTGTCCACTAGTTTAGTTATCTACCTAATGGGTCGCGCTCTTCATAATAGAGCGGGGATTACGCATTAAGGCATTCATGCCTTAAACGACCATTTTAGAAGAGCTGCCTTGCATTGCTCCAACCCCTTGAAATTCCCCACCCTATCCTACCCGTTTCCCACCCTGCCCCGATATTGCCCCTTGCCTTTTTCTGAAAACCCTGTCACCCATATGCATGCTCGGGCATTTGCATGCCGGTGACTGGACTGATTTGGTGATCCGCTTGCGGCAGGCAGCGGTTGGGTCTTCTGACCCGCGCAGACGTTCTTTCCCCGTACGTGAACTTCTCGACTGGCTTTCGCATGTTGCGGAAGCAAAGCCGTCCGGGTTCATCCGGATAAACTAAGACTGATGGGTAAAGGACTATCCCCCATGGCCACCAAGGGCACCGTAAAATTCTTCAACCAGGACAAGGGTTTTGGTTTCATCACTCCTGACGGCGGCGCGAAGGACGTTTTCGTCCACATCTCCGCTCTTCAGGCTTCCGGCATCCAGTCTCTGCGCGAAGGCCAGCAGGTCACTTTCGACACCGAGCCGGATCGCATGGGCAAGGGCCCGAAGGCTGTCAACATCCAGGCTAACTAAGCCCCGGGTGACTGCCTGAATAAGGTTTTCGGACGGCGCGGTGCAAACCGCGCCGTTTTTCGTATGTGAGGATCGCGTCCTCGTCCTGAAGCAGGCTATGCACTTACCGCAAGTCCGTGGCCTGCCCCGGAGCATCCCAACATTCCGTCATCCTCGGGCTTGACCCGAGGATCCAGGCACGAGCCCCACTGCCTCCTCTGGCGAAAAGGGATAGGCTCCCAAAGCGAAACCAGCACTTCTGTCGATTTAGACACGCCCACGTGCTTGGGCGTGGATCCTCGGGTCGAGCCCGAGGATGACGGGAGTGAGGAGATCTTTTGACATCAAACTGCTTCCTTACCCCTGGAGGCAAGGGCCATTGCATAAAAATAGAAAGTGCCCCTCACCCCAGCCCTCTCCCCGTTTTGACGGGGAGAGGGAGCGATCCCGTCAAACCCCTTCGCCCCGCATGCGGGGAGAAGGTGGACTCGAACAGTTAAGCGAAGCGAAACTGTGAGAGGACGGATGAGGGGCTAACCTGTCCATATGCGATTGCTCTGTCCCAGGGTGGGAGCAAAAGCTGCCCTTGAACCACGAGGGCGCGTGGAGCCCCATCAAGCGCTGACCCGCTCCGAATCCACGCCAAAATCCACCGCGGCGAAAGCGGCCGCAATCACCTCCGGCCCGGCCCCCGGCTTGTTGGCATCGGTGGAAAGGATCTGGCGATAGCGGCGCGAGCCCGGCAAGCCGGTGAAGAGGCCGACCATGTGGCGTGCAACATGCTGCAGACGACCGCCATTGGCGATGTGGCGCTCCACATAGTCCATCATCCGGTCGCGCAGTCCGTTCCAGTCGGCCTCGGCAGCCGGTTGGCCAAAGAAGCGATGGTCGACGTCAGCGAGAATGGCGGCATTCTGATAGGCGGCGCGACCGAGCATGACGCCGTCGACATGGGCCAAATGCGCTTCGGCTTGATCCAACGTCTGAATGCCGCCATTGATGCCGATGAACACATCGGGCCAACGGCTCTTCATGCGATAGACGATATCATAGTCCAGCGGTGGGATCTCGCGGTTTTCCTTGGGCGACAGGCCCTTTAGCCAAGCCTTGCGGGCATGGATCCAGATCGCATCGGCGCCGGCATCGAGCACGCGCGTCATCAGCTCCGGCAAAGCCTCTTCCGGCTCCTGCTCATCGACGCCGATCCGACATTTCACGGTAACAGGCGCCTTCGATACGGCCTTCATGGCGGCAACGCACGATGCGACCGTCTCCGGCGTTAGCATCAGGCAAGCGCCGAAGGTGCCTGACTGTACCCGATCCGAGGGACAGCCGACGTTGAGGTTGATTTCGTCGTAGTTATAGGCTTCGGCGATCCGCAGCGCCTCGGCAAGCTTGGCCGGATCGGAACCGCCGAGCTGCAGCGCGACGGGATGTTCAGCGGCATCATGCCCGAGCAACCGGTCGCGCGGCCCATGAATGATCGCATCGGCCACCACCATCTCGGTATAGAGCAATGCATGCCGGCTGATCTGCCGATGCAAGTATCTGCAATGGCGATCCGTCCAGTCGATCATGGGGGCAACCGCAAAGATCTTGCGGCCAGTTTTCAGGGCGTCGCTATACATGGGAAACCTTTCTGATCCGCGCTCTACACCAAATCCCTCAAAAAGGCCAGTTTTCGCGGCTGTAACAATAATGCTAGCTTGCTCGACGGAGTCGGACGGCAGCAGCCCTCTGAAAAAGATGAAAGTTTCGAAAGCGCATATGAACGCCCCACTAACGACAGTCATTCCGCCACCTGCCCCTGTCCTTCTGCCGATCGAAGGTGAGACCGAGTTCTTCCCCGTGCGCCGTGTCTATTGCGTCGGCCGCAACTATGCCGACCACGCCATCGAGATGGGTCATGACCCTACCCGCGAACCGCCTTTCTTCTTCCAGAAGAACCCGGACAATCTGCTTGTCTCGAGCGATTTCCCCTATCCCTCGCTATCGTCGGACGTGCACCACGAAGTGGAGCTTGTCGTGGCGCTGCGCGGCGGTGGCGCGGACATCCCGGTCGAACAGGCACTGGATTGCGTCTATGGCTATGGCGTCGGCATCGATTTCACCCGCCGTGACCTGCAGGGTGAGGCCAAGAAGCTCGGCCGCCCCTGGGAAATCGGCAAGGCCTTCGATCATTCGGCCCCCGTCTCCGCATTGGCTCCGGCCACCCGCGTCGGCCATCCCGACAAGGGCGGCATCTGGCTGATGCGCAATGGCGAGGCCGCACAAAGAGGCGACCTTTCACAGATGATCTGGAAGGTGCCTGAGATCATCGCCGAACTCTCCAAGCTGTTCACGCTGGCCCCGGGCGATATTATCATGACCGGCACGCCGGCCGGCGTCGGCCCTGTCGCGCGCGGTGACCGGATCAGCTGCGCCGTCGATGGCGTCGCCAATCTTGTCCTGAACGTCGTTTGATCGAGGAGGATCGACCATGCCGCTCTATGCCCTCGCCGGCCTGACACCGAAAACGCCCGGTCCGGATCGATACTGGATCGCGCCGGATGCCAGCGTCATCGGCAAGGTCGAGATCGGCGAGGATGTCGGCATCTGGTTCGGCTCGGTCCTGCGCGGCGACAATGAACTGATCGCCATAGGCAAGGCGACGAATATTCAGGAAGGCACCATGATCCACACCGATCCGGCCTTTCCTGTTTCGATCGGCGAAGGCTGCACCATCGGCCATCATGCCATCATTCACGGCTGCACCATCGGCAACAACTCCTTGATCGGCATGGGCGCAACGATCCTGAACGGCGCGAAGATCGGCAATAATTGCCTCGTCGGCGCCAATGCGCTCGTCACCGAAGGAAAGGAATTTCCGGATGGTTCCCTGATCGTCGGCGCACCGGCAAGAGCCATTCGCACACTGGACGAAGGCGCAATCGAAGGCCTGCGCCGTTCCGCCCAGCATTATGTCGCCAACTGGCAGCGCTTCGCACGTGATCTTAAAATATTAGATTAGAATTTTCTCATAAATAATTGACAGGGCACGGAATGCGGTGCGGCCCGTGGCTCAAGCCGCGCAATTGGCGCAATGACCGCGAATTTCGATGGTCGACTTCTCTGCCTTGAACTTTTGCGATTTCAGCCAGTCCATCAGCCGATGATCCACCTCGTGATCGTGGAACTCGATTACCTGGCCGCAGCTTTCGCAGATGGCGAAGGCGACGAGGCCATGGCTATGGCAATCCTCGTTGGGATGGGCGCAGGCGACAAAGGAATTGATGCTCTCGAGCCGATGCACCACGCCATATTCGAGCAGCTTGTCGAGCGCCCGGTAAACCTGCAGCGGTGCGCGGAAACCCTGATCGCGCAGCTTATCGAGAATGGTATAGGCGCTGAGCGGTGCTTCCGCCTTGGTCAGGATATCGAAAACGAGAGACTGGTTCTTGGTGAGCATCGGAGTGGTCATGATGACTGTCCTCTCTGTTGCGCTGCTGGCGTGCCGCTCCTGCGAACGAGGGGCAGCAGACTGAAGATAAATAGAACGAGCGCCGCAACCACGATCGACGGGCCGGACGGCGTGTCATAGCGCAGCGACCCGAAAAGCCCGCCGACAACGGCGATGGCGCCGAGCAATGAGGCGAAAACCGCCATCGTTTCCGGAGTGGCGGCAAAGCGGCGCGCTGTGGCAGCGGGAATGATCAGCAGCGCAGTGATAAGCAAAATACCGACGATCTTCATGGCGATTGCGATCACCACGGCCATCAGTAGCATGAAAAGCAGCCTCGCGCGCTCCGGCCGCAATCCTTCCGCCTCGGCGAGCTCGGGATTGACGGTCGAGGCCAGCAACGGCCGCCAGAGCCAGGCAATCGCCGCAAGAACGAGAATGCCGCCGCCCCAGATCACCGCGATATCGGACTGGCTGACGGCCAGAATGTCGCCGAAGAGGAAGGCTATGAGATCGATCCGCACCCAACTCATGAAGGCGACGATGACCAGGCCGATCGCGAGCGTCGCATGCGAGAGAATGCCGAGCAGCGCATCCGCCGAAAGCGCCTGCCGCCGCTGCAGGAAGAGCAGCAGGATCGACACGAGAGCTGCAACCGCGAAGACGGAGAGTGTCAGATTGAGCTGGAAGAGCAGCGACAGCGCCACGCCAAGCAGTGCCGAATGCGAGATCGTGTCGCCGAAATAGGCCATGCGCCGCCAGATGATGAAGCAGCCGAGCGGCCCGGTCGTCAGCGCCAGCCCGACCCCGGCCACGACGGCGCGCAGGAAGAAATCGTCAAACATGGCGCTCTCCCTCGGCATGGTCATGGCCATGACGATGATCGTCGTGATCGTGGTCATGATCGCTATGCTCATGATGGTGATGGCCATCATCGGCATGGCAATGGTCCGTAATCGAACCGTCCGCATGCTGCACACGACCATCCGGCAGATGCGTATGGTCGTGACGGTGGCTGTAGATCGCCAGCGATTGTGCCGCCCGCGTACCGAACAGCTTCACATATTCCGGGCTCTGGCTGACGGTCTGCGGCGTGCCGCGGCAGCAGACATGGCCATTCAGGCAAACCACCGTATCCGTCGCCGCCATGACGACATGCAGATCGTGTGAAATCAGCAGGATACCGCAGCCTTGCGAATTGCGGATGGACTTGATGAGATCGTAAAGTGCGATCTCACCGCTGAAATCGACCCCCTGCACGGGCTCGTCTAGCACGAGGAGATCGGGCTTGCGGGCGATGGCGCGCGCCAAAAGCGCTCGCTGGAATTCACCGCCGGAAAGATGCTGTACCTCAGCTTTCGCGAGATGCCCTATGCCGACTGCCTCCAGCGCCGCGACCAGCTCGCGCTCCGCCAAAGGTACCGTCAGAGTCATCAATCGCTGCACGCTGAGCGGCAGGGTCCAATCGATGGCAAGCTTCTGCGGGACATAGCCGACCTTCAGATTGGCAATGCGCTCCACGCGCCCTTCGTCCGGCTTCAGCACGCCGATCGCCGTCTTGGCGCTGGTCGACTTCCCGGAACCGTTCGGGCCGATCAAGGTGACGATCTCGCCGCGACTGACGGAGAAATCGACGCCGCGCACCAGCCAGCGGCCGTCGCGACGGACGCCGACATCATGGAGCGACACCAGTGGCCGGCTCTTGCTGTCGATGGAAGAAAGCATGAAATTTCCAATTGCACTATTGCGCCATGCTATCGCACACGTTATAGCATAACGCAATTGATGTAATAACATAACAGACCCATTCAAGGGCATTTCTGGCATGAACGCAGCAAAAACTCTTCTTCCCGTCGCGGCCTCCCTTCTCCTTTCCGGCCTGCTCGTCAGCACGACCGCAACTGCAGCCGATGTGCCGAAAGTCGTCGTTTCCATCAAGCCGATCCACTCGTTAGTCGCCGCCGTCATGCAAGGCGTCGGCACGCCGGATCTGATCGTCGATGGTGCTGCTTCGCCGCATACCTACGCGTTCAAGCCTTCGAATGCACGCAGCCTTCAGGAGGCTAAATTGGTCTTCTGGGTTGGGCCGGGCATGGAAGCCTTTCTGCAGAAGCCGCTTGCCGCACTCGGTACCAACGCAACCGTCGTCGAGCTTGACGATGCGCCCGGCATTACCAAACTCAAGTTCCGCGAAGGCGGCGCCTTCGAACCGCATGACGATGGCGACGAGCATGAGGCCAGCGACGATCACGCCCATGGGCGCGATCATGACCACGGCGAGTTCGACACTCACCTCTGGCTCGATCCGCACAATGCTAAGGCAATGGTCTCCGAGATCACCACTTCCCTGGTCGCGGCGGACCCCGTCAACGCCCTGACCTATCAAGCGAACCAGAAAGCTCTGAACGACAAGCTTGATGCGCTCGATACGGAAATCGCTTCGACGCTCGCTCCAGTTAAGGACAAGCCCTTCATCGTCTTTCACGATGCCTACCAGTATTTCGAGCACCGTTATGGCGTACGCGTCTCAGGCTCGATCACGGTCAGCCCGGAAACCATTCCGGGCGCGCAGCGCGTCGCCGAGATCCACAGCAAGGTCGCCGATCTCGGCGCGACCTGCGTCTTTGCCGAGCCGCAATTCGAACCGAAGCTGGTCAATGTGGTGCTGGAAGGCACGACGGCAAAATCTGGTGTCCTGGACCCGGAAGCTTCAACATTGCCGCAGGGGCCAGATCTCTATTTCGATCTAATGCGCGGCATTGCGAGCTCCCTGAAAACCTGCCTTTCAGCGCAAGGCTGAACATCACCGAAGAAAGCGGGCATACTGCTCGCTTTTTTCATCGCAACATATGTGATGATATTACATTACAAAGGAAGCTGTCATGAACAAGAAGCTCCCGGTTACCGTTCTCTCCGGTTTTCTCGGCGCCGGCAAGACGACGCTGCTCAACCATATCCTCAACAACCGCGAGGGCTTGCGCGTTGCCGTCATCGTCAACGACATGAGCGAGGTCAACATTGATGCGGCGCTGGTGCGCGATGGCGGCGCCAATCTCTCCCGCACGGAGGAACAGCTCGTCGAGATGACCAATGGCTGCATCTGTTGCACGCTGCGCGACGACCTGCTGAAGGAAGTCCGCCAACTCGCAAAGCAAGACCGCTTCGATTATCTGCTGATCGAATCCACAGGCATCGCCGAGCCCCTGCCCGTCGCCACCACCTTTGAGTTCCGCGACGAGGATGGCAGCAGTCTTTCCGACGTTGCCCGGCTCGACACGATGGTGACCGTCGTCGATGCCGCCAATCTTCTCGCCGACTACGGATCGACGGATTTCCTTGCCGATCGAGGCGAAACCGCCGGCGACGGCGACAACCGGACCATCGTCGACCTGCTGGTCGAGCAGATCGAATTTGCCGATGTCGTCATTCTCAACAAGGTTGGTTCGGCAACGGCTGAACAACGCGATGCCGCGCGCAAGATCATCGTCGGCCTCAATCCCGATGCGCGTCTCATCGAGGCGGATTTCGGTGCGGTCGAACCGGTGGAGGTTCTCGGCACGGGACGCTTCGACATTGATAGAGCCGAAACCCATCCGCTCTGGTACAAGGAATTGCACGGCTTCAAGGATCACGTTCCGGAAACGGAGGAATATGGCATCCGCTCCTTCGTCTATCGCGCGAAGAAACCGTTCGATCCTATTAAATTCCAAGCATTTCTCAATCGGTCATGGCCGGGCGTAGTCAGGGCCAAGGGCTTCTTCTGGCTCGCGACCCGACCCTACTTTGTCGGCGAAATGAGCCAGGCGGGTGCGCTCGTCCGCACGAGCAAGATGGGCCTCTGGTGGGCGGCCGTGCCGCAGGATCAATGGCCGCGCGATCCTGGCTTCCAGCGGGCGCTGGCACCCTATCTCGATCCCATCTGGGGGGACCGCCGCCAAGAGCTGGTGTTCATCGGCGCCGATCCGATGAGCGAAAAACAGATTACCGCCGAACTGGATGCCTGCCTCGTCAAGGCGGACCGCTTCACGCCTGAGCGCTGGCGAGATCTGCCCGATCCTTTTGCAAGCTGGAACAGGCTGCCGGCATGAAACAGCCGAAAGGGGTCCGGTTCCGCTGCCACTGCTTCGAATGCAGCGGCGATAACGAACAGGCGAACGATAAATCGCGGTCCGATACGATCGAAACGGACCGAGACAGCGTGAAATCAAGCGAAGCTCACCTTCGCCCAATGCCCGACATGATTGGAAAACTGTTGTTTGGGGCCTGAACGCGAGTTCAGGCCACCAGCATGCCTGCAGGAACGGCGATGATCTCGTGCATGACGAGCAGTGCGCCGATCACGTCCGCCTTTGCACGCAACGGCGTCATGGTGCAGTGAAATACCTTGCCAGATTCGATCTGACGATAGGAGGGATAAAGGCACTCCGCCTTCTCCCCGGTAAAGCAGGCATCAAGCTTCGCCTTGAGGCTGCTTTCGAAATCTTCCGCACCGACGAATTCCGAGATGTGGCGTCCTACGAGTTCCATCGGCTTCGACTTCAGAAACTCCGAATTGGCGGCGTTGCTGTAGAGGTAACGATAGTCCCGCGTTACGACGGCAACGCGATCCGGCAGGCTGTCCAGAATGACATCGTTCAGAACGCTGCTTTCTTCGAGGCCGAACGCATCGTCCCGATCGATTTTCTCGCTTGAAAACGCCCTAAGAACTTCGCCCGCTGCTTCATTTGCACCGCCGAAATAGCGATCGATCAGCACCGACAGCGATGCGGAGTTGCGCATGACGCGCGAGCGATCGTCCGATTCTTCCCGGATTAGATTGTTCATGAACTGGAGCTGCATGTAAATTTCAAGCAGACTCGTGGCCTTATAGGCCAGGATAGCCGCGATAAGTGGCTCCAATTCGCGATCAAGTGACGCTACAAGCTCATCATCGCCAAGTTTTATCGCACGCTGAATCTGGTTACATTTCGTGGAGAAGGCATGAAAGAGTGCCAGCAAAATTGCCCTCCTGTCCCAGAACATAACAGGACGCAGGGGCCTCGTTTCCCGGCGTTGCCATGCCCAAGGATATTCAGCTTGGTGTCCGCTTTCTCACCAAACTTTCTACATTGTGAATTAACATGACTTACCCCCACTTTCAATCCAGATGAGCGGAAGTTCTCGGGAAAGGAGAACTTTCTGAAATGCAAGGCTTACTGGGCGTAATGACTGCACGAAGACCGGATGCAACTATACATGCAGAACTATCGGCAACGCACCGGAATGGATACCTAGAAAACGCTCTTCTTGATATTCCAGCGGTCATGATACCAGAGCCATTGCTCGGGGTTTTCCCGCACCCAGCTCTCGACCTTGTCGTTCAGCATCTGCGCCGTTGCGGTCAGATCGAGACCGCCGGCTTCGTTGCGCGGCATTTCAAGCTTCGGCTCGATCTCCAGCCGGTATCGATTGCCGGGCAAGCGGATGCAGCGGGCCGGATAGACCTCGCAATTGAACTGGCGCACCAGCTTCGGCAGCAGCGGATTCGTCTTTACGTCCCGGCCGAAGAATAACGTTTTCAAGCCCTTGCGGAATTTCTGGTCGACCAGCACCCCGACGCCGCGCCCTGCCTCCAGCTCCCTGGCAAGCGCGAAAGATGACCCGGCGTGGGAGGGCACGAGATTGCCCATGCGCTTGGCGCGAAAGTCGAAGACCTTCTGAGCGACATAGGGATTGTTCGGCGGCCGGAATAGCACGGTCACGGTCAGTCCGAAGGCAGCGCCCGCGACCGGCAGTAGTTCGAAATTGCCGGTATGGCCGGTAAAGACGATGAACGGGCGCGGATTGTCCCTGAGATCGAGAAAGATCGGAATACCGAAAACTTCGATGCGACCTGGCTTGTCGCTAAAGGGATCGAAGTCGAAAAGCCGGTCGAGAAAGACGTATTCAGCCGCCAGACGGCCCATATTGCCCCAACTTGCGCGCGCGATCTCATCGATCTCCGCCTCGCTCTTTTCCGGAAAGGCATTGCGCAGGTTGGTCAGCATCAATTGATGCCGGCGCATGCGCGGACCGATCTTGCGGGTCAGCCAGTCGGCAAAGTTGATGCCTGCATCCGCCGGAAACAGTTTCAGGAAATTGAGGAAACCGAAAATGATCTGCGCCACCAGCCACTGCTGGAAATTTCTGAGCGCAAGGACAATCCGGGTGATGAAAAGCTTCACGCGGTTCAGTCCATCTTCAGGATGATCTTGCCGAAGATCTGGCGCGATTCCATCCGCTCCAGCGCCCGATCGATGTCATTGAAGCCGACTTCGGTATCGATTACGGGATGAACGAGGCCGCGCGCCATCTTTTGCATGGCATTGGCCATGTTCTCCATGCGGCAGCCGAAGGAGCCGAGGAGCTTCAGCTGCTGCTGGAACAGCATCATCAGGTTCATTTCGGTCGAAACGCCCGATGTCGAACCGCAGGTGACGAGACGTCCGCCGCGCTTCATGCAAAGCATGGAGCCGGCCCAGGTATCCTTACCGACATGCTCGAAGACCACGTCGACACCCTTCTTCTTCGTCAGCTTGCGCACGACGCCTTCGAAGCGGTCTGTGCGATAATTGATGACGTGATCGGCGCCAAGCGCCTTGGCCTTCTCGATCTTGTCATCGGAGCCGACCGTGGTGATGACCGTGCAGCCGATCTTCTTGGCAAGCTGGATGGCGGCCGTGCCGATGCCCGAACCGCCGGCATGAACGAGGATCGTTTCACCGGGCTCCAGCTTGGCGTTGTCGAACAGCATGTGCTCGACGGTACCGAAAGTCACCGGGGCAAGCGCTGCACCCACCGCATCGACACCGGGAGGCGCCGGAACAAGCAGGCGAGCCGGCAGATTGACCTTCTCCTGCGCGAAGCCATCGAGATGGAAACCATGCACGCCGCCGACATGTTCGCAGAGGTTGTCGCGCCCCTCGCGGCAATGGCGGCAGAGGCCGCAGGTGCGTGCGCCGTAGATCGACACCAGCTGACCCGGCAGGACATTGGCAACGCCCGGCCCGATCGCTTCGACCACGCCGGCAGCCTCCGCGCCGATGACCAGCGGCATCTTGCGCTTGGCAAATGCCATGCCGCGCCAGCCCCAGACGTCGATGTGATTGAGAGCGACAGCCTTGACGCGCAAGGTCACCTCACCCGCACCAGGCGCCTCCGGCTCTGGCAGATCGGTGATCTCAAGTTTGCGGTCGTCGATCAGTTGCAAAGCACGCATGGCAAAGTCCCTCGCCTCTCGGGCGCAGTTGTATTCTGTTTTTCAGAAGTCCGATTAAGCCGGTTCAAGCGCCATGACAAGGCTGGCATTCTGACCACCGAACCCGAAAGAGTTCGAAAGAACGGCATTCACCTGCTTTTCACGCTTCTTGTTCGGTACCACGTCGAGAATGATCGACGGGTCCGGATTGTTGTAGTTGATGGTCGGCGGCAACGTGCCGGTCAGCATCGTCTGCAGCGAGAACACCGCCTCGACTGCACCCGCCGCCGTCAGCGTATGGCCGATCATTGACTTGTTCGAGGAAACCGGAATGCTCGGAAGCCGTTCGCCGAACACGGCGGACATCGCGCCATATTCCATCTTGTCATTTTCCGGCGTCGAAGTGCCGTGAGCGTTGATGTAGCCGATATCGGTCTCGGCCATACCGGCATCGGCAAGTGCTGCGCGGATCGTAGCGATCGCCGGACCGCCGTCTGGCGAAGACCGCGTGCGGTGGAAGGAATCAGCCTTATCGCCGGCGCCCTTCATGATCCCTAGGATCTTCGCACCACGCGCAACTGCCGCCTCCAACGATTCCAGCACCAGCGTCGCCGCCCCTTCGGCGATGACGAAGCCGTCGCGGTCCTTGCTGAAGGGCTTGGAGGCCTTGGTCGGCGGATCGTTCTGCGTCGACAACGCCGACAGCAGCGAGAAGCGGATCAGCGCCTCGGCGCTGAGCGAACCATCGGTCGCGACGGTCAGTGCCCGCGTCGTGCGCCCCTGGCGGATCGCCTCGATACCGAGCTGGATGGCGGTCACGCCCGATGCACAGGCTGTCGACAGTGTCACCGGCAGGCCGCGCGTGCCGAAACGGTCGGCAAGCCGCTCGGAAATGGCGCCGAAAAGAGCCGCTTCATGGAAGGCAGGATCGGGACGCTGACGCATGGCGGCAAGGAAGCGTTCATACGCGTCCCCTTCATGATCTGCCGGAGGAGAACGGTCGGCCAGCTCAAAGCGGGCACTCCATTCGGGTTCGATCGGCGGTGCGGCCAGGAAAAGCGGGGCATCGAAATCACCGGAAATGCCGGCTTGGGCCAGGGCCTCGATGGTCGTTTCGCGGGCGAACGCGTAGGAGCGCTCGACGGCGTTCGGAACGGGGATATCGATGAAATCCACGGTGCCGGCGATGCGCGTCGAAAGCCCGTCCGTCGGAAAACGGGTGATGCCGTGGATGCCGGAAGTGCCAGACGACAATGCATTCCAATTGTCCTGCAGGCCCTGCCCCAGCGACGTGATGATCCCCATGCCGGTAACGGCAACGATCGGGCGTCCGAGATGATCCTTGTAAGCGGTCATATCCTGTTCCTCACGCTTCAGCTGACAATACGGCAATGCCTTCGCCGCGCACATGGCCGACGGTCGTGACCACGGCCTTGCGGGCACCCGCCGTCATCGGCTTTTCATGCGTAGCGTCGAATGGCGGCACCTTGGCCTGGTTGGCGACGGCCAATGCCGCGAAGGCGAGTCCGAGCGGGAATTGGCTTTCGAGCCCGTGGCCGGAAACGCCGGAATAGGCGCGAATGGCCGAGCCCGGAAGCTGCGCATCGAGTACCGCTTTTTCGCGCTGGGCGAGATCGGGGATCGCCGTCGTGCCGGAAAAGACGACGGTCGCATCGCCGGGTGTCTGCTTGGCTGGCGCGAGCATCCGCTCCAGCCGTGTCTCGAATTTACCCTCGTCGCGCCGGCCGCGATCACCCTCGACGGCATCGATGGTCGCATAGATATGGGCGCCGCGACCCTCGGCATGCGCACGCGATTCAAGAACGAGGAAGGCACTGAGCGATCCCATGATCATTCCGCCGCCATCTTCCGGCTTGCGCGACCAGACAGGATGCCAGTCACCGATAGCATGCGCATTGATCGACTCGATCAACAGGATCATGTCCAGGCGCTCGGCGGAAAATGCGCCGCCTACCAGGGCATGGCTCGACTCGCCCGACTTGATGCGATGGAACGCGGTCTCGACGGCGGAAATGCCAGAGGCTTCCTCACCCATGAAGGTGCGCGACGAACCCGTCACCTTGTGGACGATCGAGATATTGCCCGCAAGCAGGTTGGAAAGCTGCGCCAGGAACAAGGTGGGCCGCAATTCGGTCGTCAGCTTCTCATTCAGCAGCAGTTCGCGGTCATTGCGCTTCAAGCCTTCGTTGACGATCAGCGTATCGACATTGGTGTCGCGCTCGCCGCCGCCGGCTGCAACGATCATGTCCATGGTCCCGCAGGCTTCCAGATCATCCTTGAAGCCGGCATCGTCAAGCGCCAATCCAGCCGTGAAGACGCCGATGCGCTGCCAGTTTTCCATCTGCCGCTGATCGCCGCGCTTCGGAATCTGCTGCGACCAGTCGATTTCGGGCAGCGGATGCACGGGATAGGGCTTGAACTTCTCGGTTTCGACGATGGTCGGCGGCGCTTTGTCCGCCTTCAGCAGGGCGACATGCGCGTCCTTGCCAACACCTTGGCAGGTAACGATGCCGATACCCGTGATGACCACATCATTCTGAGCCTTGCTCATTCATCAATCCTCTTCGAATGCGGCGCCGAACAAGCCGGCAGCATCAACCGTTGGCGGCGATGGCGTCGAGAAGCCCGACCTCGCCTGCCCGCTTGCGCACGATATCGCCGAGCGGCACCTCATTAAACGGCATGGTCCGCAGCTTCAACTGCGCATCGCAAACCTTCTTACCAGCAATGGTAATACGCGCCTTGGTGACCGCGAAGCCCGAGCCCTCGTGCTCGAGATCGGCTTCGATATCGAGTTCGGCTTCCGGCTCCACGAAAGTCCGCATCTTGGCGCCATCGACCGACATCAGGAAAGGCATATAGGCGAATTTCGTCGCCGCAAGCACCAGCATGCCCGAGGCCTGCGCCATCGTTTCGATAAGGAGAACGCCGGGGACGAGCGGCATGCCTGGGAAATGACCCTCGAAGACCGGGCTTTTCGCCGGAACGACGGAACGAGCCTTCAAATGACCCTTGGACAGATCGACGGATTCGATCCGGTCGATCATCTGGAAATATTCCAGCAGCATCAACGCCTCCGATCCAACCCGGCAAGGCAAGATGCTGCGGGCGGGATACGCTATTTAAGAATGAAACCGCCCGGCCGCCATATTCAGAGGCGGCTGGGCGTCAAAAAATGCAAGGATGTTGCTCAGCCCTTGGCGGCGCGCAATTCATCGATCTTGGCACAGAGATTCTTCAGCACGAAGTACTCTTCGGTCGAGACCTTGCCTTCGTTGACTTCCTGCGTCCACTGCTCGAGCGGGATCTTGATGCCGAATTCCTTGTCGATCGCGAAAACGATATCCAGGAAGTCCAGGCTGTCGATGCCGAGGTCGTCGATCGTGTGGCTATCCGGGGTGATGGTGTCACGGTCGATTTCGCTGGTTTCAGCGATAATGTCGGCAACTTTGTCAAATGTAGCAGTCACTGCCCATACCTCTTGAAATAATAATTCATCCCCCTCATAGGGAAATCCATTCCAAAAGCCAATGGTTTCCACCAGAAACCCCGGCAATTTGGCAAGCCACTGTTGCGCAAACAGCAAAATGACGGTCGCGTCATACCCGTGAAATCGCGCTCGACGTGGACGCGGGATATGGCAGCATTGCGGCCGAACCGCAACGACGAAGCAAGTCTATTCGCTAATCACGATGCGCGTATTGTGAAGCCCGGCGTCAGCCGCCATCGCAAAGAAGGTGGCGGCATTGCGGGTATCGAGCCGAACGCAGCCATGCGATGCCGGCCGGCCGAGCCGCCGCACCTCATAGGTGCCGTGAATGGCATAGCCGCCATTGAAGAACACAGCGTAAGGCATCGGCGCATCGTCATATTTCTTCGAGCGGTGATCCCTGGACAGCCATTTGGCCGTGTAGGAGCCGGTCGGCGTCACATATCCCCTGCGCGCCGTCGACACTCGCCAGCGATACTTCAGAGCTCCATCCTCGGAAACGGTCATTGTCTGCGATCGAAGATCGACCACTGCAAGAACAGTCCCGGCTTGGGCCGAAACGGTGTGGAATTGAATGCACAGGCACGCCGTTACTGCGAACACGATACGCTTCATCTTGCCCCTCCGACTGTTTGCTTCCTTATGAAGCAATTCAGACGATGGGAGATTCTATCGCTATGCGGATTATACCAAATTAATACATATAGTGAGCGATTGCTTAATTTAGAGACACTCACAAGAGCAGCAGGAAACCCAGGAAAGCGAGAAGCGTCAGCATCGTGCAGGCGGAATAGAATATGGAAATGCCGGCTTCGATATCGTTGACGGTAGCAGTATCGCGGCCGGAGCCGTTGATCATCGGCTCGCGAACGAGCTCACCGCCATAGATTCGCGGACCTGCAAGCTGAATATCGAGCGCGCCAGCCATAGCCGCCTCAGGCCGGCCAGAGTTGGGCGAACGGTGCAGCCCACCATCGCGGACGGCGATGCGGATCGCATTTCCAAGCGCGGAGATTCCGCGCTTCACCAGAGCGCCGGCGGCGATCAACAGGATGGAGAGACGCGCGGCCGGCCAGTTGGCGATATCGTCGAGACGCGCGGCAGCCCGGCCGAAATCGACATAAGTCTCAGATTTGTGCCCGATCATCGAATCGGCAGTGTTCAGCATCTTGTAGAAAAACAGGCCCGGAAGCCCGAAGAACCCGTACCATAAGGCGGGCGCGACGACGCCGTCGGAAAAATTCTCGGCAAGACTTTCGATGGCCGCGCGGCAGATACCCGGCTCATCCAGCGTCTCGGGATCGCGGCCGACGATGCGCGATACGGCAAGACGGCCGCCGTCCAGACCATCGGAGCGCAACGCTCGCGATACCTCGCCGACGTGATCGCCAAGGCTCTTCTGCGCCATGAAAACCGCCACCAATCCTGCCTCTACCAATATGCCGAGCCAGCCGAAAAAGGCGAGAAATCCATGAATAGCCCAGCCAGCGATGGCAGCGCCCATCAGCAATGCGACGATCGACATCAGCCCATTACGACGACGGAGCACGCCCGGCAGATGCTTTGCATTGAACCGTTGATCGAAAGCCGAAATCGCCTTGCCGAACAGTACGACCGGATGCGGAAAGCGCTGCCAAAGCCAGTCGGGATCACCGACGAAGCGGTCAAGCAGTAAGGCAAGGACCAGAATGAGCAAATGTTCGTCGGCGGTCATGTCGAATAGTCCTCTAGTGCCCCGGCGAGTCTTTGATCGGCTTCCTCATCCGGAGCAAGCCCGAAGCGCAGCCAATTGCGGGCGTAATCGAACTTGCGGACGAGAATATGATGACGGCAGAGACGCGTATATATGCCCTCGGCCCGGTCGTCTGCAACAAGAGCAAACAGCGCCGTACCTCCCGCAGCCTGCAGCTTTCCGCGGCGAAGAATCGTCTGCAGCGCCGAATGCCTTTGAAGAATGCGGTTTAGGATGGCGCTTGTATCGCTTTCCATCAGGGAGGCAGCAATCGAAAGAGCCGGCCCGGAAACCGCCCAAGGGCCGAGCCAATCCTCGAAACGGGTCAGGATCGCGGCCTCGGCAATCACGAACCCGAGCCGAAGTCCGGCCAGGCCAAAAAACTTTCCGAACGAACGGAAGATGATCAGATTCGGCATTGATGCGGCAAGAGGCGCCACGCTCGCCGCCGGCTCCATATCGCCGAAGGCCTCGTCGACAAGAAGGAGCCCGCCTTGGCTCCGTAGCCTGTCATGCAAATCCCGCAACTGGTCGATGGGCAACATCCGCCCATCAGGATTGTTGGGATTGACGGCAATGATCAGCCTGTCATCGGCGGTAAGTTCGGCAACGGTCGAAACCTGGCGAACCTGCAGGCCGGCCAACGTGAAGGCGCGCGCATATTCGCCATAGGTTGGCGAGAGGATCGCGACGCTGCCGTCACTCACGAGCCTTGGAAGCAATTGAATGACGGACTGCGTGCCGGGAACCGGCAGCGGCAGAATATCGCCGCTGCGGTAATAGCTCCTCGCCGCTTCTCGCGCCCGCTCCTGCAAATGCTGGTCAGGCAACCTGTGCCATGCCGCCACGGGGATTTCCGGTAATGTCACCGGATTGGGATTGATACCGGTCGATAGATCCAGCCATTCCTCCGGACGCCCACCATACTGACGCGCAGCAGCCGTGATGCCGCCTCCGTGGACGATCCTGTTGGTCATGCGGCTTCACCGGCTAGATCGATCAAGTGCATGTAGGAGCCGGCGACATTGCCGCGTTGCAGACCGGCGGCACCGAGATCGACATTAAGTGCATCCGTGACTGCAAACAGGCGGTCCGCCTCGCCTTCCGATACGATGGTCGAATAATGAAACTCATGCGCCGTCATCGGCTTGTCGAAGAAGGAGCCAGCAAGCGGCATTACGCGCCGATAGCCAAGATGGCGCTGTCGTTTCTCATAGCTGGTAACGACTGGCAGAAGACCGAGCATTTGATGGCGGGTACCTGCCGCATCCACAACCCCCTCGCCGAGCACCATATAGCCGCCACACTCGCCATAGATGCGTGCTCCGCGCGCCGCGGCCGCCTTCACGCCATCCTTGAAATGCTGGGCGGCAGCAAGCTTTTCGGCGTGCAATTCCGGATAGCCGCCCGGGAGATAGATGGCATCGGCATCAGCCGAGGGAACTTCATCCGCGAGCGGAGAAAAGAAGGATATTTCCGCGCCGCGCCGCTTCCAGCCGAGCAGCATATGCTCATAGCAGAAGGCGAATGCGATATCTCTTGCCACCGCAATGCGCTGGCCGAAGGGCATAAGCCGCGCAATATTGGCCGCGGAGGTGCGAACGAGATGCTGCTGCGCCGCCCGCAAGAGCAGATCGAAATCGCAGGCTTTCGAGACGACCTCTGCCGCCGCCTCGATAAATTGCTCAAGTGCCCCATGCTCTCCCGCCTGCACAAGACCGAGATGCCGCTCTGGCAATGCTAGGCTTGCATCACTGCGGATAACGGCAACGACGGGCATCCGCGCCGCATTCAACGCCTGACGCAGCATTTTCTCGTGCCTATCGCTGGCAACACGATTGAGAACGACGCCGGCAATGCGGATATCGGCGCGAAAATTGGCAAAGCCACTGACGATGGCCGCAACAGACTGCGACATACGCGAGCAGTCGACGACGAGCAGGACGGAAAGACCGAGCAAAGCGGCAAGATCGGCGGGCGTGCCCGTACCATCGGCAGCACCATCGAAGAGCCCCATCATCCCCTCGATGACAAGCATGCGCCCTCCGGCGCGATGAAGCGCGGCATTCGCTGAAATCAGTTCGGCGCGCATCGCCCAGGGATCGAAATTGAGGCAGGGCGATCCAACCGCCGCGGCGTGAAATGCGGGATCGATATAATCGGGTCCAGCCTTGCCAGGTGCGATCGCAACACCCCTGTTTCTCAATGCCCGCAGCAAACCAAGCGTGAAGGTGGTCTTGCCGGAGCCTGATGAGGGTGCCGCGATCAGAAGTCCGCTCATGCCGGCACCTTGCGTCCGCTCTCGCTCTGCCTTTCGCTCGGCGATACCAGCGTGCGACCAGAAAGCGCGCCCAGCCAGTCGAGCGATGGCCGCAGTTTCACCACTTCGCCGACGACAACGATGACTGGCGGCTCGAGACCAGAGGCTTCGACATCGGCAGGCGCACGCCCAAGCGTCGTCTCCAGCACTTGCTGGGAGGGCGTGGCCGCATTGCAGACGAAGGCAACAGGTTCGTCCGCCGAACGGCCGGCGACAATGAGATTCGTGCTGATCTGCGCGATATGCTTCATCGCCATATACATGACGATAACGGGCGATCCCTTGCCGATAGCCTCCCAATTAATGGCGTCAGGCACCACGCCGGACGAATCATGGCCGGTCAGGAAGGTAACGGCATGGTTGACGTCCCGATGGGTAACCGGAATACCGGCATAGGCAAGACCGCCGATTCCGGCCGTGATGCCGGGCACGATGCGGAAGGGAATGCCGTGCTGAACGAGCATCAGCGCCTCCTCGCCGCCGCGTCCGAAAACGAAGGGATCGCCGCCTTTGAGGCGCAGAACGCGCTTGCCGGCCCGCGCCAGTTCCACTAGCCGCAGGGAAATGTCCCGCTGCTTGGCCGACGGCTTGCCGCCGCGCTTGCCGGCATATTCCAGCACCGCGCCCGAACGGGCGAGCTTTAGGCAATCTTCATTGACGAGCGCGTCGTGCACGATGACATCTGCCTCGGCCAACCCCTTGGCGGCCAGCAGGGTCAAAAGCCCCGGATCGCCCGGTCCGGCGCCAACGAGCCAGACCGACCCCGGCTCCAGGGCCGGCAGAGTGGAAAAAGCGATATCGTTCATCCCATGTGTCCTATGCCCGGATGGGCGAAATTGCAATGTTGAGAACGGGATAAGGCGATCTCGGTTCGACATCGCTCCCATTGCGGACATTACGTCACGCAACTCCTCGACATGAGCGACAGCACGCTATGAGCTTTTCCAACCACGACAGGAAACGAAAATCGGGTTTGCCAATCGCATGACGCTCCGCACTCGATATTTCCGGACACTCAAATAGGCTCTTGATAGAGCTGGAAAATGGTCTTCAGCGAATTGTGAAGGGGCGTTGCCGCCCCTTCACAGGGTTTAATGCTGTACCTTGCCCAGAATCACGTCGCGGATCAGGTCGAGAACCTGCTGCGAGCGAATACCGGTGCAGGCGATCTGGCTGGGCAGATTATCCCAATCGCCCGGCGGAAAGCGGCGGCCGTCCTGCTTGATAATAGTCTGACCATCGGCGATCCCGCCGCAGACGACGCGGATCGATCCCTCGATCGTGTCGAACAGCTCGGGCGCCACGATATAGACGCAGGCGCAGCTGTCGTGGACCATCATGCCGTCTTCGACCGCATGCTTGTAGAAATCGATGTAGGACTGCGACAGGTCGGCCAGGAGCTGCACCGAAGGTCCGCCCGCTTTTGCCATATCAGCGAGATAGCCGCGGCTCATGGTCGTCACCGACGTCACATCGAGACCGACCACGACGACTTTCCAGGCCGCCGTCATGATGAAATCGGCAGCTTCCGGATCACCGTGAATATTGGCTTCAGCGACGGGAGAAACATTGCCCGGCACATAGAAATTGCCCCCCATGATGACCACGCCCTTCACGAGCTTGGCAATCTCGGGATCATGCTTCAGCGCCAAAGCGAGATTGGTCATGCGGCCGACGGCGACTAGGGTCACCTCACCCGGATGGGCGCGAACCGTGTCGATGATGAATTGATAGGCGGGGCGCGGATCGGTCGGCAGGTCGATCGTTTCAGGCACGTCGATATCGCCGAGACCGTTATGGCCGTGAACCATCGTCGGCCAGGGGCGCTCGTGCCGCGAAGAATCGAAGGTAACGCTGGCGCCTCGCGCGACCGGACACGGAATATTCCACTCGCGCTTCAGGAACAGCGCGTTACGCGTCGTCGTGTCTACGGAGGCATTGCCGAAAACCGTCGTCACGCCGAGAAGGTCGATACCCGGGTGACGATGCAGAAAGAGAAGCGCCATGGCGTCATCGACGCCAGGATCGGTATCATAAATGACCTTATGCATGATTTTTCCTTACCAACATATTGAATAAGCTTGATCTTCCGGAAATTTACTTCGCTTGGGACCAGCGCTTGACCTACCGGCATACACGAGAACAGGCGGCGGTGAAATGCCGTCGAGATCTGCCGCTGATCATTTCCGAGACTTGCGTTGCGAATTCGCTACTCAGGCAATCCTGGCGATCGCCGCCGTAGCAAAGCCGGACTTGATCTTGGGAAGCACGAGCTCGGAATCAGGGCCTGCGGCCGCCAGCGCTGCAGCCTCTGCAACGCCGTGACAACCGACGTGGGCGAAAACAATCTCGGACGGGTTCTTCAGTCTGGGTGTCTCCCGCTCCAGTGCAGCCGCCTTGAAGAAGCGTGCCGGGAGGCGAAAATGCATGGCTGTCTCGAGGATGGCTGGTTCATCCATGCGCGTGTCGATTGATACAACGGCCAGAACCTGATCCCTCCCGATCCCGACCTCCTGGAATGCCCTTTCCGCAAGCATCCGCACTTCATTCCAGTCCGTGCCGCGCTCGCACCCAAGACCCAGAAGATAGCGGCGGGTGGAATCGGCATAGATCGTCATATTCGCTCCCAGCAGCATCGACCGATAGAACAGCTGTAGCGGGCAGCTTTCGACACGTCAATTTCGCCTGGTGTGTCCTGATAGCAATTGCCTTGCGGCGGGCGAAGTGCCAGAAGGCCGCTGATTTCCCCGCCTCCGAGTTCCCGCCTTGCCAGATATTACATTTCAACTCCTGCTTTTGCTCTTTGCCGCCGCGTTCTTCGCCGGTTTCGTCGATTCCATTGCGGGCGGCGGTGGGCTGATTACCGTGCCTGCCATGCTGTTGGCCGGTATTCCGCCGCTGCAGACGCTTGGCACGAATAAGGTGCAGTCGATCTGCGGCGCGGCTTCGGCAACGATCGCTTATGCCCGGCAGGGACACGTCAAACTTCGCGAGCAGCTTCCCATGGCGTTGATGGCAGTCATCGGCGGCATGCTCGGCGCGATGCTTGCGACCATCATGCCCAGCCAGGTCCTGCGCATCATTCTGCCCTTCCTGCTGATCGCAATCGCGCTCTATTTCGCCCTGAAACCCAATCTCGGCGATGTTGAAAAGCATAGGCGCATGAGCGCTGGGCTTTTCGGCGTGACGCTGGTGCCATTGATCGGCTTTTATGACGGCGCCTTCGGCCCCGGAACCGGTTCGTTCTTGATGCTCGCCTTCGTCACACTCGCTGGCTTCGGCCTGCTGAAGGCGACTGCGCATACGAAGCTGCTCAATTTCGGCTCGAATCTCGGCGGCCTGATCGTCTTCATCTTCTCCGGTGCCATCCTCTGGAAAGTCGGACTGACGATGGGGTTCGGCCAATTTCTCGGCGCGCAGCTCGGCTCGCGGCTTGCCATGCGCATTGGTGCGAAATTGATCAAGCCGCTGCTCGTCATCGTCTGCATCGCCTTTGCGATCAAGCTGCTGGCGGATCCCACCCATCCCGTCAGGATCTGGCTTGGACTGTAAGAAACGCGCCTTTGATTACCTCCGACGTAATTGATAGTGCTTCGGTACGCGCCGATGATCGCCCTGCCTGAACGGTTCAGGCGATCCAAAGGAGTTGACCGATGACTGACGCGAACACCATTGCAGACCGCTACATCGCAATCTGGAACGAGGCAGATGCCGACCGCCGGCGCGCGCTCATCGCCGAGGCATGGACGGAAGACTGCAGCTATGTCGACCCGATGATGCGCGCGGACAATCGTGAAGAAATCCACGCGCTGGTCACGGCGGCGCACGAGCGCTTCCCCGGCTTCCGCTTCACGCTCATCACGAACGGCGATCGCCACGGCGACAATCTTCGCTTCTCCTGGGGCTTCGGTCCGGCCGATGCCGAACCGCTGATCAAGGGCACGGATTTCGCCATCCTCGAAGGCGAGCGACTGAAATCCGTTCACGGCTTCATCGATCAGCTGCCGGCTGCCGCATGATGAACCCGGCCCGCTCTCTCGGCGATCATCTGCGCGAATGGCGGCAACGCCGCCGCCTGAGCCAGCTCGAATTCGCCCTTGAAGCCGATATATCGCAGCGACATCTGAGCTTCATCGAGAGCGGGCGGGCGCTTCCAAGCCGCGAGATGCTGATGCATCTCGCCGAAAGGCTAGAGGTGCCGTTGCGCGAACGCAATCCAATGCTCCTGGCAGCCGGATTTGCGCCGGTCTTTCCAGAGCGCAAACTGGATGATCCGGCGCTTGCTCCGGCACGACGTGCCATCGACATGCTTCTAAAGGGACACGAGCCCTTCCCAGCCCTAGCCGTAGACCGGCATTGGACGCTGATCGCCGCCAATGCCGCCGTCGCTCCGCTGCTTGCCGGTGTCCTCGATACCTCGTTGACCGAGACACCAATTAATGTTCTGCGATTGAGCCTGCATCCTCAAGGTCTGGCATCCCGCATCGCCAATCTACCCGAATGGCGCGCACATCTCTTGGAGCGCCTACGCCAACAGATATCGGTATCCGGCGATCCGGTTCTGATAAAATTGCTTGCAGAACTATCAGTTTATCCGGTACCGCCTGCACCGAAATCGGCGGCTCCGGAACGAGATTTCGCAGGCATCGCCGTGCCTCTGGAGCTTGTCACCGAAGCGGGACATCTATCGTTTCTATCCACCACGACGGTCTTCGGAACGCCCGTCGACGTCACACTGTCGGAACTCGCGATCGAGTCCTTCTTTCCTGCAAACCCGCAGACGGCGGAAGCGCTGAAGGCGATGCTGCCGGGCAGCTAAACGCCCGGCAAGCGATCAGAACTCGACGCCCGGCTGCCCTTTGATGCCGGAGCGGAAGGGATGCTTGATCAATTCCATCTCTGTGACGAGATCGGCAATCTCGATCAGCTCTTCCTTGGCGTTGCGGCCCGTCAGAACCACATGAGTCATGTAGGGCTTCTCGTTCTTGAGGAACTCAATCACTTCGTTGATGTCGAGATAGTCATAGCGCAGCGCGATGTTGATCTCATCCAGCAGCACCATGGAATTGCGCTCGTCGCGGATCAGCTCCTTGGCCTTTTCCCATGCGGCCGAGGCCGCCGCCACATCGCGGGCGCGGTCCTGCGTCTCCCATGTGAAGCCCTCACCCATGGTATGGAACTGGCAGAGATCGGAGAAATGCTTCTCGATCAGATCGCGCTCACCGGTCCACATGGCGCCCTTGATGAACTGCACGACGGCGCTCGGCTTTCCATGAGCAATATGGCGGAAGATCATGCCGAAGGCGGAGGAAGACTTTCCCTTGCCCTTGCCTGTGTGGACGATGATCAGACCCTTCTCATCGTTTTTGGTCGCCATGATCTTGTCGCGCGCGGCCTTCTTCTTGGCCATCTTGTCGGCGTGACGGGCATCGTCGTTCTTCGGTGCATCCGTGCCGGTTTCGGCCAATTCGTCGCTCATTGCGTTCTCCCTGATATGATCGATTTCTGTGCCAGCGGGCCGCCGCGCCAGAGGTACAGCGCGACAAGCGGCTGGTCTTCCGTGCGCATCGCGTGGCGGATATTCGAGGGGTGATGGATAATCTCGCCTGACCAGTGTGGCAGGAACGGCTGAGCGTCCTTGCTCCATAGCGAGCCGTCGGTCAGAGGGATATAGATCTCCTCCGCCTCGTGATGATGGTTCGGATAATGCACATTGGGACCAAGCAGCAGAAAGCCGCCGGCCATCTCCTCGCTCGCAAAATGGCCGCGCGTGCCGAACAGCTCGACCCAGCCATATCGCTGCAGAAAGTCTGCGCCGAAATCTGTGATGCTGTAGGTCTGGGCCCAATGCAGCTCGTTCGCGGCTTGAAAGAGCCTGTCGAACAGCACGCCTTCTGCACCCTCCCCCAACCGATCATGCTTCCGAAGGTAATCGACGACGGGCAAGCCGTGCGTCGCAAGCGAGCGCGGTTGCGCCGGCCAGTCAAAGCCTTCCACGAAATGCTGCAGCATCAGATCGCTGCGCGACAGCACGTAATCCCGAAAACCAACCAGAAGCTCGTCGATCGCACTCATTCCGCCGCGTCCTTGCCCTTATCCAGGCTTTCCAGATCGAACCGCGCCGAATTGCTTCTCGGCGTCCAGAGCTGGCGATCGATCGCCTCAAGCAGACGTTCGCGCATGTCCCGAAGTGCTGCCGGATTCTTCTCCGCCATGAAATCGCGCACGCCCTGGTCGGCGACGAAGGCCTGATAGACGGCCTCGAAATGATGATTGCGCACAGCACCCGTCGTCGCGGCAAAGGCAAAGAGATAGTCGACCGTTGCCGCGATCTCGAAGGCGCCCTTGTAGCCGTGGCGCATGATACCCTCGATCCACTTGGGATTGACGACGCGCCCGCGCACCACACGGCCGATCTCCTCTTCGAGCGAGCGGATCACAGGCTTCTCCGGCCTCGAATGATCGTTGTGGTAGATCGAGGGACGCGCACCGCCGAGCTGCTCGGCCGCCGCCGCCATGCCGCCCTCGAACTGATAATAATCGTCGCTGTCGAGCAGGTCATGCTCGCGATTGTCCTGGTTCTGCACGACCGCCTGGATCGAACGCAACCGCTCCTCGAAGACGCCCCGTTCGGCTCTTCCTTCTTCGCCAGCACCATAGGCATAACTGCCCCAGACGAGATAGGCCTCGGCCAAATCGGCACGCCGCTCCCATCCCTTCTCGTCGATGAGCGCCTGCAGACCGGCACCGTAGGCTCCGGGCTTGGAGCCGAAGATGCGATAGCCGGCCCTGCGGCTAGCGGAGACCGTATCGAGGCCGGCGGCTTCGAGCCGCGCGATCTCGCCCCGCATGCGCGCCGCAATGGGATTATCCGCAGCATCTTCATCAAGCATGCCGACGGCACGGATTGCCTTGTCGAACAAGGCGATCTGCTCGGGAAAGGCATCGCGGAAAAAGCCTGAGATACGCAACGTAACATCGACACGCGGCCGGTTGAGCATTGCCGGCGCGATGATCTCGTAGCCGGTGACGCGGCGCGAGGTCATATCCCAGACGGGCTTGACGCCGATCAGCGCCAGCGCCTGCGCGATATCGTCGCCACCCGTGCGCATGTTCGACGTGCCCCAGGCCGTCAGTCCGAAGGAAACGGGCCATTCGCCATGGTCCTGCACGTAACGGCGGATCAGCAATTCGGCCGATTTCTTTCCAAGTTCGTAAGCCGCCGGCGTCGGCACGGCGCGACTATCGACCGAATAGAAGTTCCGCCCTGTCGGTAGAACATCCGGTCGACCGCGTGTCGGTGCGCCGGATGGTCCGGGAGGTACGAAACGGCCGTCGAGGCCTTTGAGCAGAGCTGAGATCTCCGCATCGCCACAAGCGAGGATGGAAGGCTGGAGTTTCGAGGCGATTTCGTCGAGGACCACGCGGGTGTTCGGCCAGTTGTCGGGGCAGGCTATTTCGCCGTCCACGAGCTTTGCGGCCAGCAGTTCGATACGCTCGACGGTATCGCCCTGGGTGCGCCAGGGGGCATCCGAGACATCTTGGAGGATCGTCGGGCGCGGGCCTGTCCATTCGGTGGCCATGTCGCAATCCAAAGGATCGAATGGCTTCTGTGGAGAGATACCCCCCTCTGTCAGCTTTGCTGACATCTCCCCTACAAGGGGGGAGATTGGAGGGAATATGTCGCTCGGCCGTCCCAAATCTTTATTAACAGCATCGGCGAATCCGATCTCGGTTTGATGCGAGAGCGTGCCACGCCTTACCGATCTCCCCCCTAGTGGGGGAGATGTCGCGAACGCGACAGAGGGGGTTACCGTACCCTCCCCACGCTCCACACCCTCAAAAGCATCCCGAGCAATCGCCCGCTGCAAGCTGTGATCGCCACCCTCGCCCAGGCCGCGCGGCACCCTTGCCAGCGCCACCGTCAAATCCGTCAGTAGCCGCCCGGAAGGCGAAACACCGAAAATATGCAGGCCATCGCGGATCTGCATTTCCTTGAGATCGCAGAGATAGGCGTCGAGCTTGCGCAATGCCTCGTCTTCACCCTCGCCCTTGGCGATGCCCGCATCCTGATCCAGCCCGATATCGGCGACAAGATCGAGGATTTGCTTGCGCAGCAGACGGATGCGGCGCGGATCGCCGCCCGAGGCCTCGTAATATTCGTCGACCAGCGCCTCCAGATCCTTCAGTGGACCATAGCTTTCGGCGCGTGTCAGTGGCGGCGTCAGGTGGTCGATGATGACGGCGCTCGTGCGACGCTTGGCCTGCGTACCCTCGCCCGGATCGTTGACGATGAAAGGATAGAGGTTCGGCAGCGGCCCGAGAATGGCTTCCGGATAACAGCTTTCCGACAGTGCCAGCGCCTTGCCCGGCAGCCATTCGAGATTACCGTGCTTCCCCATGTGGATGACCGCATGCGCGTCGAAAGAACGGCGCAGGAAGGCATAGAAAGCGAGATAGCTGTGCGGCGGCACGAGATCGGGAGAGTGGTAGCTCTCCTTCGGATCGATATTGTAACCGCGAGCCGGCTGGATGCCGACAAGTACATCGCCAAAGTGCGCGAACGGCAGGGCGAATCCGCTGTCGAGCGCGTAAGGGTCCGCCGCAGGCTCGCCCCAGCGTGCCATGATCTCATCCTGAATCTGTTTGGGAAGCGACGAGAAGAAATCCTTGTAGTCGCTAAAAGAAAGCCTCTCGCGAACGACGCGGCCATCATGCCCCGAATTTGTCGGCCCTTCCGCCAGATGCCGCATCAGCGCATCGCCGTCGGCAGGCAGATCGGCAATGCCGTAACCCACCGCCCGCATCGCCCTCAGCACCTCGATCGTGCCGGCCGGCGTATCCAACCCGACGCCATTACCCAGGCGCCCATCGCGATTGGGATAGTTTGCCATCACGAGCGCAACGCGGCGATCTCCGGGCGGCGTTTTGCGCAGCCGCGCCCAATTGGCGGCGAGCCGCGCCGTATAGCGCATGCGATCCTCGAGCGGTTCGCTGGCGACGATATTGGCCTCGACCCGCTCGTCGTAGCGAGCAGCAGCCTTGAAGGACACAGCGCGCGCAAGGACACGCCCATCGACCTCGGGCAAAGCCACATTCATGCCGAGATCGCGGGCCGAAAGCCCCTGCGAGGATGCCTCCCATGCCTCCTTCGATGAAGCAGAGAAGATGGCTTGCAGAACCACGGTATCACTCGTTTCCAGCACCGTCGCCTGACGATCCGCGCCCGGCGCCGAAACGGCAAAGCCAGTGGTATTGATGACCACGCTTGGTTTCAGCTCCATAAAGACGCTTTCGAGAATGCCGACCGACACGGCATCCTTGAGGCTATAGGCAAAGACCGGCAACGGCCGCATGCCCTCGGCGATAAGAGCCTCTATCATAGCTTCGACCGGCTTCGTCTCTCCGCTCTGGACGAGCGCGCGATAGAAGGAAATCGCGACGGTCGGGGCCTTGAGGTCCACCAATGGCTTTTCTGCTTGTAACGCCCCCTCACCCGGCGTTGGCGCGCCACCCTCTCCCCGCTGGGGCGAGGGGAAATTCGCCGCACTCTCAGCATCTACCTTCTCCCCTCGGGGAGAAGGTGCCCGAAGGGCGGATGAGGGGGTACCGTCGCATAACGCAGAAACGTTCCGCCACTCCTCGACGCCGATCACGCCCCGGCCCGGCCACCAGATGCCGGCCTTCATCAAAGGTACGGCAGGCATCGGCTTCTCGCCACCCGAGAGCATCGCCTCGGCATAGACAAGAAACGCCCGTGAATTCGTCTCACCGCCCTCGATCAGATAGGACCAGAGCGCGTTGAGATCATCGAGAGCGACGTTGGAGAATGGCATCAGCCCCGGATCGGGTTTCGAATCTCCCGGCAAGACTGCGATCAAGGCACCCTGGCGCGCCGCGCAGGCGTGCAGCGCTTCCAGAGCATAATGGAAGTAACTCGCCCCTCCCAGCGCCCGCACGATGATGAGCTTCGCATGCCGAGCCGTCCTGTCGACATAGGTATCGACGGACATCGGATGCTTGAGGCTCATCAGGCTCGCAAGCCGAAGGGAACGATCGCCCTCACCATGCGCTGCGGCAATCGCCGCAAGCTCGGTATCGGCAGCCGACAGAAAGAGGATATCGCCGGGCGACTGCCCGAGATCGATCGCCTCCTCGCCGTCGCTGATCGTTCCCTTTTGAGCCAGGAGGAGATGCATCAGGCGTCAGAGTATGCGGCGGCATACCCCCCTCTGTCACTTCGTGACATCTCCCCCACAAGGGGGGAGATTGTTTGGTGCCATGCTTCGCTGGACTTACCTCCCCAAGCCCCAGCTACTCCCGACATCGGTTGTTTTACGATGTAGCAGCCACGAGCTTCCAATCTCCCCCCTTGTGGGGGAGATGTCCCGCAAGGGACAGAGGGGGGTATCGCACGGCAAAGACGCAGCATCGATCAGACCAGCGCTTCGATCGCCTTGCGCACGATCGTCTCGTCCATCTCGTGCAGGCCGATCACCACAAGCCGGGTCGCGCGGGCTTCACCCGGCGTCCAAGCGCGATCGAAATAGGTGTCGATGCGGCTGCCGACGGCCTGAATCTGCAGGCGCATGGGCTTGCCGGGGACATCGACGAAACCCTTGAGGCGCAGCACGTCATGCTCCGCGATCACGCCCTTCAGCGCATCGACGAAGGCCACCGGATCGGCGATCGGACCAAGCTCGACAACGAAGCTGTCGAACTCGTCGTGGTCGTGCGGCGTCCCATCCTCGTGCTCCAGTTCATGATGGGATTTGCGGTTGACGATATCGTCTTCCGTGCCAATGCCGAGGCCGAGCAGGATGGCGGCCGGCACATCGCCGTTCTTTGCTTCGATGATTGTCGGCTTTCGGGCGGTGCGCGAGGCAACCTCGGCGCGCACACGGCCGAGTCCGTCGATGTCGATCAGATCTGTCTTGTTGAGCACGATCAGATCGGCACAGGTCAGCTGATCTTCGAACAGTTCCTCGATCGGGCTTTCGTGGTCCAGCGAGTCGTCCTCGACGCGGGCAGCCTCGACAGCGTCGTGATCGTCGGCAAAGCGGCCGGCGGCAACGGCGGCGCTGTCGACGACGGTGATGACGCCGTCCACGGTCACGTGGGTGCGGATATCAGGCCAGTTGAAGGCAGCGACCAGCGGCTGCGGCAGAGCAAGGCCCGAGGTCTCGATGACGATGTGGTCCGGGCGCGCATCGCGCTCCAGAAGCTTCGTCATGGTGGGGATGAAGTCGTCGGCGACGGTGCAGCAGATGCAGCCGTTGGTCAGCTCTATGATATCGTCTTCCGTACAGTTCTCCGCGCCGCAGCCCTTGAGCACATCGCCATCGACGCCGAGATCGCCGAATTCGTTGATGATCAGCGCGATCTTTTTGCCGCCTGTATTCTGCAGGAGGTTGCGGATCATCGTCGTCTTGCCGGCTCCCAGGAAGCCGGTGATGACGGTGGCGGGAATCTTTTCCTGGTTCATATGGATCAACCCTTCATTTTCAGCGGCAGGCCCGCTGCGATAAGATAAACTTCGGCACTCGCCGCCGCGACCATCTGGTGCAGGCGGCCGGCATGATCGCGAAATTCCCGCGCCATGCGATTTTCCGGCACGATTCCCAAGCCCACCTCGTTGGAGACGAAAACGAGCCATGATCGTGCAGTTGGCAGAAATGCAGTGAGAGCGGCAAATTCCGCCGCCATGTCTCGCTCGGCCATCATCAGATTGGTGACCCATAGCGTCAGGCAGTCGACAAGCACTGCCCGCCCCTCGGCGTCAATGGCGGCTAGCTGCCCGACGAGATCCATCGGCTCCTCATGCGTCTGCCATAGATCGCCGCGGTCGGCACGATGCTGGGCGATGCGCTCGCGCATCTCGTCGTCCCATGCGCGTCCCGTCGCCACATAGTGACGTTCGAGACCAGTGTCCGAAATCAGAGATTCGGCAAACCTGGATTTGCCGGAACGCGCGCCGCCAAGGACGAAGATCGCTTGGGAAATTGAAGTCGACATGCGCTATGTCCGCTCCCACGCAAAAGCGGAGGTCGGCAGCATGTCGCTGGAACCGGGAAACGGGCGCCTATACGCCGAAAATTCGTCTTGCGCCATGACAACCTCCGTGCTGGCAGCGGAACTTACGTCCCAGAACAGGCTCTGCGCCCGGCACGCATGGCAGGTCTCCTGGCTCGCGGATAAGGCGCCGCGACGGGGGCAGACCAAAACCGGTCGCCCCCGATCGTGCGCCAGCGGATCTTTCTCGCCTTCCCGGCATCCATCATGAAAAGGCGGACGATTCGTAGAATAAGAGGCGTCCAGCCCCGGTTGATCATGATGCCACACCAGTGGCTTTTTCGACTTGAGCCTGCCCCGCCCCGTTCGCCCCATGCGAACCATCAACGGAATAGACTTCAAACCGAACGAAAGACCCTGACCGCTCTACAGTCGCGGGGTCGGCTGTGATGAGAACGCCCGGATTGGGTCCGCCCCTTCACATTCCCTTTTCATCCCATGCGACAGATCGCCGCTCAGGAACCATTCGTTATGCCGCAATGATTAGGCTTTCACTTAGTTCAAGTCAATCAAGGGCATGGATGCGACCTGCGCCAACCTGATTGCGAAATCGGTCAAAAATTCCCATGTAACCAGCGGCTTTTTTGCCGTATTTCTTTGATGTTAGGAGTTTATAGAGGGTAAGCCCTCACATTCGAGTAAAAACGTATCGTCCGCTTCCCATGCTGCAGAAATTCCAACCGCGACGTCTCGGCGTCTTCTCGGTCCTATTCGATCTCGGTCGCTTCAGGGCATTGCTGCGTCGTGGCGAATTGGGACTTGTTTTTGCCGGCGCGTTAGTGGGAATAGCATCCGGCTGCGCCGTAACCGCGATGAGCTATATCTCGCGTAAGCTTCATAGCGTCATCTACGGCATAACCGACTATGAACGCTTGAGCTCAGCGGCAATGGCGATCCCCGACAAGTCGGTGTTGTTCATCGCGCCGATCGCCGGCGGCATCATTCTCGGCATATTGCTCTACATATTATCGCGCACGCGCAAGAAGCCGATGGTCGACCCGATCGAGGCCAATGCGCTGCACGGCGGCCGCATGTCGCTGACCGACAGCATCATCGTCGCGGTGCAGAATCTGATCTCGAATGGATTCGGTGCCTCTGTCGGGCTTGAAGCAGGGTATACGCAGCTCGCCGCCGGCATTGCCTCCAAATTCGGCTATAAGATGCAGATGCGCCGCGCTGACCTGCGCATGCTCGTCGGCTGCGGAGCCGCCGGCGCCATCGCAGCCGCCTTCAATGCGCCGCTCACCGGCGCCTTCTATGCCTTCGAGCTGATCATCGGCAGCTATTCGATCGTCACCCTGACACCCGTCGTCGTCTCGGCGCTGATATCCACAATGATCGCAAGATTGCTTGCCGGCGACGACTTTGCCATCGATATCGATCACTTCGGGACGATCGTTCCGGCGGATTATCTTCCGGCCATCCTGCTTGGTGCCTTCTGCGCCGGTATCGGCATCCTGATCATGCAGGGCGTCGCCTGGGTCGAGGAACTGGCGCGCAAAAGCTCGATCGCGCCGCCTTTCCGGCCTGCGCTCGGCGGCCTGGTCGTCGGAACACTGGCGCTGATCTCGCCGCAAGTCCTTTCGGCCGGCCATGGCGCGCTGCATCTCAATCTGTCTACGGACGTGACGCTGGGCGCCTTGGCGGGTCTATTCCTGCTGAAATCGCTCGCCTCCGCAATATCGATCGGCTCCGGTTTCAGAGGCGGCCTCTTCTTCGCTTCGCTGTTCATGGGCGCGCTGCTCGGCAAGATCTTCGCCTATTGCGCGCCCTATTTCGATCACGCTACGCTGACGCCGGCCGTCTATGCCGTCGTCGGCATGAGCTCGCTTGCTGTTGCCATCATCGGCGGCCCGCTGACCATGACCTTCCTGGCGCTTGAAATCACCGGGGACTTTCCGATCACTGCTCTGGTGCTGGCCGCCGTCATCACCTCGTCGCTCGTGGTGCGCACGACCTTCGGCTACTCCTTCGCCACATGGCGCTTCCACTTGCGTGGCGAGAGCATCCGCAGCGCCCACGACGTCGGCTGGATCCGCAATCTCACTGTCGCCCGCATGATGCGCCCCGACGTGCATACGGGCAGCATCGACATGAGCATCGAGGAATTCCGCAAGAATTTTCCGATCGGCTCGGCGCAGCGCGTCATCCTGATCGACAAGAACGAGAAATATTCCGGAATGGTTCTCGTGCCCGACGTCTATGCGAGCCCGATCGAAAAAGACGACGAGGAGCACGGTCTTTCCGATTTCATCCGGCTCCGCAACGAATTCCTGCAGCCGCAGATGAACGCCAAGCAGGCAGCCGCCATGTTCGAGCAGACCAAGAGCGAAGCGCTCGTCGTCGTCAACGACCTGATCGAACGCAAGGTCATCGGTCTGCTGACGGAGAGCTATACGCTGCGCCGCTACAGCGAAGAACTCGACCGCCGTCGGCGGGAAGTTTCCGGCGAACTCTAGGCGACCAGACCGTCGAGCCAGGCCGGATCGAGTACGCTTTCCAGCTCTGCCGCAACTTCGTCCAGAGCCATATCGACGCTGGCGCGATAGTTCACGCGCTCGCCGGAAAGGCCGAAGCTTGCCAGCAGCTTTGCCCGGTAAGCGTCGCTGCCGAAGAGCCCATGAAGATATGTGCCCATGATGCGGCCATCGGGCGATACCGCTCCATCGGGCCGCCCGTCGATCATGGCCGATGGCCGTTCGCAGTCCGGACCCCGCGTCACACCGAGATGGATTTCATAGCCGGACAGCGGCACGTCATACTCTTTCGAGACCGCAAGACTGTTGCGCACCGTCTTCTCAGGGGCCATTTCCGTCTCGATATCCAAAAGACCCAATCCGGGCGTCTCGGTCACCGATCCCTCGATACCGAGCGGATCGTGGACGGTATGACCGAGCATCTGATAACCGCCGCAAATGCCGATGACGCGACCGCCGCGGCGCACATGGGCAGCGATATCGCGATCCCATCCCTGTTCGCGCAGATCGAGCAGGTCACCGATCGTCGACTTGGAGCCCGGCAATACCACAAGCCCCGCATCGGCGGGCAAACGCTCGCCAGCCCGGACGAAGACGAGATCGACATCGGGCTCGGCCCGCAGCGGGTCGAGATCGTCGAAATTGGCAATGCGCGACAGCACAGGTACGGCGACCTTCAGCGCGCCGGAGGAACCTCGAGCAAGTCGCTCCAATACGACCGAATCCTCTGCCGGCAGACGCGCCGCCGCCTTCAGCCACGGGACGACGCCATGACATTGCCATCTAGTGAAACTGCCAATCGCCTCTATGCCCTCACCAAACAGCGAGACATCGCCACGGAACTTGTTGATCAGATAGCCGCGGATCATCCGCCGGTCTTCCTCTGGCAATATATGATATGTGCCGACCAGTGACGCGATCACGCCGCCGCGATCTATGTCACCGACCAGCACGACGGGGACATTCGCGCGCGTCGCAAAGCCCATATTGGCGATATCGCCGCGCCGCAGATTGATCTCGGCCGGCGAACCCGCTCCCTCGACGATGACGAGATCGGTCCCTGCCCGCATGGTGGCGAAGCTTTCGAGCACCGCGCCGAGCAATTGCGGCTTGAGCGCCTGATAGTCCCTGCCCTTGGCCTGCCCCCAGACCTTGCCCTGAACGATGATCTGGCTGCCGGTCTCCGATTGCGGCTTCAACAGCACCGGATTCATGTGAACCGATGATGGCACGCGCGACGCCAGCGACTGCAGCCACTGCGCCCGTCCGATCTCGCCGCCATCCTCAGCAACGGCGGCATTGTTCGACATATTCTGCGGCTTGAATGGGCGCACCCTCACGCCCCTGTTTGCGAACAGCCGGCACAGTCCCGCGACCAATACCGTTTTTCCGACATCGGAACCGGTTCCCTGTAGCATGATCGCTCTTGTCATTGCCCACCACCTCGATACGCCACAGCCACTGAAAACGCTAGATTCCGCCTTGATTTTGCCGCGATATCCAGCTGCCGGAAAGAGCGGCCACGATACAAAAATACATCACCTTCAAACATGCTCTATTTGCGACATTGGATGACGATTTCATCCGTTGTGAGTTACGCGAAGGAGGATTATCTGCATCGTGAAAACAAACAACGAAACCGGCCTGTCCGGTCGGAGGATACCCCAATGCTCTTCATCTTCAACAGACAGAATTCCATTCAGATCGCCTGGAATGGCAAGCTTCCGGTTCGCCGCCCGGAGAGCCGCCTGCAGCAACTCGACACGCGCTTCGGCACGATCGGCTTCATCCGCACCTATAATGTCGGCTGAGAGCGCGTCAAGCTGCCAGCCCCATACATGAGAAGCCGCCATGCAACAGCATCGGCGGCTTTATTTTTGATCGTTATCGGGATCGGAGCAGGCTCCTGCTTCCCGCACATCAAACTGTCTCGTAACGGCACCCTCTAAAGCGCGAAAACCGCGCGATCCGAGGATCAACGCGGTTTGCCAAAAACGCCGGCTTCCCTGCACAAACACCACAAGGTTCGCTTTCCCCGGTACGCAATACCTGATCCAGGGAAGCAGCGGTATGTCCCCCGCCACGCATCGATTGATAAACCGACATCGTTACCGGAGGGTTATTAAGTGCTTAAATTAGAGTGAATCTGAAAATTTTTTGAAAATTTTCCGCTTTGCGTTGAGAAATCGCAAACGACGCAAATGGAATACAAAACGTCTTTCAGGGACGCGATATTCCAGCGCCATTTAATTCCGTCTTGATGGTAAAGCTTCACGAAAGCCACACAATGCCTGTTTTGCAGCCGTGAATAGCAGAAAACAGGCTAATTCAGGCGCTTAATTAAGCTTCTCCAAGGGGCGTGATAACTTCCTTCGGCTGGCAGGCTGTTGATTTCTTCTTTCAAATCCTTACGCTACCCTTTGTCGATGCAAAGAATGCCCGGCCGCGACAGAGTTCCGCGGTCGCAAAAAGACCAAATGCACGACGGCAGCAAAGGGGACCGTACGGGCGTCGTCAGCGGCGTATGAACGGTTGCAATCAGACCGCGCTGACAGGGGATCGACAGAAATCGAACGCGTTTGGAGTCGATTTCCGCAACGTAACGAAAAATTGGGAGACGATATCAATGAAGAAGCTTCTCGCTTCAGCCATTTTCGCATTCGGCGCCTATGCTTTGGCTGGCTCGGCGCACGCCGCGGATTGCGGCAGCGTATCCATCGCTGAAATGAACTGGGCATCGGCAGGCGTAGCCGCTCAGGTCGACAAGATCATCCTGCAAAACGGTTATGGCTGTAACGTCACTCTGGTGACCGGCGACACGCAGCCGACCTTTACCTCCATGGATGAAAAAGGCCAGCCTGACGTTGCGCCCGAGCTGTGGGTCAACGCAGTGCGCACAGCGCTCGACAAGGCCGTTTCCGAAGGCCGCTTGATCGAGGCGGCACCGCTCTTGAGCGATGGCGGCGTGGAAGGCTGGTGGATTCCGAAATTCCTCGCCGACGCCCATCCGGATATCAAGACCGTTCAGGACGCGCTGAAGCATCCGGAACTCTTCCCTGCCCCGGAAGATTCTTCCAAGGGCGCGGTATATAATTGCCCGGCCGGCTGGAACTGCCAGATTTCGACCGCCAATCTCTACAAGGCCCTCGGCGCCGAAAAGCTCGGCTTCACGTTGGTCGATACCGGTTCGGCGGCAGGTCTCGACGGCTCGATCGCCAATGCCTTCGAAAAGAAGACCGGCTGGCTCGGCTACTATTGGGCTCCGACAGCCATCCTCGGCAAGTACGAGATGGTTCGCCTGAGCTTCAACGTGCCGCATGACAAGAAGGATTGGGATGCCTGCACGTCACAGCAGGATTGCGCCAATCCGAAGGTGAACTCCTATCCGGTTTCGGACGTCTATACCGTCGTGACCAAGGACTTTGCCGCAAAGGCCGGTATCGCCATGGACTACATGAAGACCCGCAAATGGGATAACGGCACCGTCGGCAAGGTTCTCGCCTGGATGACCGACAATCAGGGTACCAACGAGGACGGCGCCAAGTATTTCCTCAAGACCTACCCCGACATGTGGACCAAGTGGGTTGCTCCGGACGTCGCCACCAAGGTCAAGGCGTCGCTCTAATCCGTGCTGCAGAATCGGCGGCAGGCGCCTGCCTGCCGCCGATTTCACATTCGCGCGCCGTAATCGGTATGACGCTCATACCGACAGAGCGACATGACGCAAGGTCGCAACGAGTGCAGATTAACGGCGGCGAATGCTGTAAGAATTCAGGGGCAGCCTGAAGAACCGGTCGCAGCGCTGCAGTGCTGCCCGCATGTGATGGCCACACGAGCGCAGCGGGACAGAACCGGACTAAGAAGGGGAAATACATGGCTATCCAGTGTACGATCCTGCCGAATTTGCTCTGCAACTTTCCGGCAATAGACGAGTCGATCATACGTCTCGCACGCAAGAACATCGATGACGGTTTCAGGGCGTCCGTACGCGCCTACGGCAATCTCATCGACGCCATCGTGCAGCCGCTGCAATGGTTTCTGAACTATCTCGAATGGGTTTTCACCAACACGCCCTGGTTCATCATACTCGTCGCCATGATGCTCGTCGTATATGCCGCCAGCCGCAACCTTAAAATTGTTGCCGGCACAGCGATCTCCATGATCCTCATCGGCGTCTTCGGCCTCTGGACCGATACGATGGTCACGCTCGCCATGGTGACGGTCTGTACGCTCATCGCCATCGTCATCGGACTGCCGATCGGCATCCTGATGGCGCGCTCGGACCGGCTGCAGTCGATCGTCAATCCGATCCTCGACGTCATGCAGACCATGCCGAGCTTCGTCTATCTCATTCCCGTCGTCGTCATCTTCGGCATCGGCAAGGTACCGGGCCTTATCGCAGTCGTCATCTATGCAGTTCCGCCGATGATCCGCCTGACCAATCTAGGCATCCGCCTCGTGGACAAAGAGGTGCTGGAAGCCGCCGATGCCTTCGGCTCGTCGCACCGCCAGAAACTCTTCAACGTGCAGATCCCGCTTGCCCTGCCCACCATCATGGCCGGCATCAATCAGACCATCATGATGTCGCTGGCCATGGTCGTCGTCGCCTCGATGGTCGGCGTCGGCGGGCTCGGCAAGAATACGCTGCAGGCGATCAACAACCAGTTCTTCACCGTCGGCTTCCTCAACGGTTTCGCGCTGGTCGCCATTGCCATCATTTTCGATCGCACGAGCCAAGCCTATGGCAGACGGCTCCAGAAGCACTCGGAGGTCATCCATGGCTAGTCACGCGATCCAGATCAAAAGCCTTTATAAGATTTTCGGTCCTCGCGGACGCAACTATATCGATCAGGTCAAGAACGGCTTGGGCAAGGCCGAACTCAATGAAACGCACGGTCATGTGCTCGGCCTGCAGGATATCAACATCGACATGCCGGCCGGCGCCATCACCGTTGTCATGGGCCTCTCCGGCTCGGGCAAGTCGACGCTGATCCGTCATATCAACCGGTTGATCGAGCCGACGGCCGGCGAAGTGCTCTATGACGGCGTGGACGTCTGCAAGATGAGCGAAAACGACCTGCGCGAATTCCGTCGTCACAAGACGGCGATGGTGTTCCAGAAATTCGCGCTGCTGCCACACCGCACCGTCATCGAAAACACGATCTACGGCCTTGATATCCAGGGTGTGCCGCGCTCCGAAAGCGAGAAGAAAGGCCAGTATTGGATCGAGCGCGTCGGGCTCAAGGGCTTCGAACGGCACTTTCCGAACCAGCTTTCCGGCGGCATGCAGCAGCGTGTCGGCCTTGCCAGGGCGCTGACGAACGATGCCGATATCCTGCTGATGGACGAAGCCTATTCGGCGCTCGACCCGCTGATCCGCGTGGACATGCAGACCGTACTCCTCGATCTGCAGAAGGAGCTGAAGAAGACCGTCGTCTTCATCACCCACGATCTCGACGAGGCGCTGCGCCTTGGCGACAAGATCGCGATCCTGCGCGACGGCAAGGTCGTGCAGCAGGGCACCGGCCAGCAGATCGTGCTGCAGCCGGCCGACGACTATATCACCGCCTTCGTCAAGGAAGTGAACCGCGGTCGCGTCATCCAGACCCAGACGATCATGAAGCCGCTTGCCGGCGAGCCGGGCGGCGCGCGCGTACCCGGCGATATGACGCTGGAAGTCGCCGCCAAGCAGATCACCGAGGCAGGCCAGACAGGAGCCGTCGTCACGGATGCGGGCGGCAAGCCTATCGGCACGATCGATCTGCAAAGCATCATCGCCGCCATGGTCACGCCGACATCGCACGAGACGGCACAGATGGCGGCAGCCTGACGGCTGATCTTCATCGCAAACGGCAAAGCGCCCTCACCGGGGCGCTTTTTTCTGCCGCCATTGCCGCGTCGATATAGAGGTAGCCATCTTGTCGTTGTGTTCACATAAAGAAATGTTTATATCTGCATTTGATATCGAACATCCGACGTATCCGAGGACGCACCATGACCGTCGCCATCAATCCCCTGACCGATCTCCTTGCCGAAAAGGGCGTACTGCTTGCCGACGGCGCAACCGGCACCAACCTCTTCGCCATGGGCCTTGAGGCCGGTGAAGCCCCCGAACTCTGGAACGAACAGCATCCGGACCGGATCACGAAGCTGCATCAGGATTTCGTCGATGCCGGCGCAGATATCATCCTCACCAACACTTTCGGCGGCACCCGTCATCGCCTGAAGCTACACCATGCGCAGGATCGCGTGCATAGCCTCAACAAGACGGCTGCCGAGATCGCTCGAGCGGTGGCCGACAAGGCCGACCGAAAGGTCATCGTTGGCGGCTCCGTCGGACCGACCGGCGAGTTGCTGATGCCGCTCGGCGCCCTGACCTATGAAGATGCCGTCGCCGCCTTCGTCGAGCAGATGGAAGGCCTGCAGGCGGGTGGTGCCGATATCGCCTGGATCGAAACGATGTCGTCGCCGGAAGAAATCCGGGCTGCAGCCGAAGCCGCCGCCAAGGTCGGCCTGCCCTACACCTATACCGGCTCGTTCGATACCGCCGGCAAGACCATGATGGGCCTGCATCCCAAGGACATTCATGCCGTCGCGACCGATATCGGCGCAGGCCCGGCGGCCGTCGGCGCCAATTGCGGCGTCGGCGCTTCCGACATCCTCTCCAGCCTCCTCGACATGACCGAGGCGGACGCTTCCGCAATCGTCATCGTCAAGGGCAATTGCGGCATTCCCGAATATCGTGGTGCCGAAATCCATTATTCCGGCACGCCGCCGCTGATGGCTGACTATGCCCGCCTTGCCCGCGATGCCGGCGCCAAGATCATCGGCGGCTGCTGCGGGACCTCCTGCGGTCATCTCGCCGCCATGCGGGAGGCGCTGGACAGCTACGTACCCGGCCCTCGCCCGACGCTGGAAACGATCATCGAACGGATCGGCCCCCTTCGCAACAAGACCGCCAACGAAGGCGGCGCGGCACCCGCTCGCGAACGCCGCAGACGATCCTAAGGAAAAAAGAGAAAGCCTGGTTGCCGGGCTTTTCATCATTCAATTGCTTCCACAGAGATCTTCCTTCGGCCGCGTCTTCAAACATGCCGAAAGTAAGCCAGCGCCTGCCGCCTGCTATTTCTCACCACCGATGGCGCGTCCTTCGGTGAAATGCGGAACAATCCGGCTGTCGAACGCCTTCAAGGCCGCACCGATCGCCTGGTGCATGTCGAGATAGCGATAGGTGCCGAGCCGCCCGCCGAAATGGACATTGGTCTCCGCCCCGGCGCGCTCGCGATAGCGCAGGAAGAGCTCCTTGTCCTGCCGCGTGTCGATCGGATAATAGGGCTCGTCAACGCGCCTTGCAGAGCGTGAATATTCCCGCACCACGACCGTCTTCTCATTCTGATAGTTGCGCTCCGGATTGAAGTGGCGAAACTCCAGGATACGTGTGTAGGGGATCGTCTCGTCGGCATAGTTCATGACCGCCATCCCTTGGAAATCGCCGGTATTCAGCGTCTCCTTTTCGAAGTCGATGGTCCGCCACCCGAGCTCGCCCTCGGAATAATCGAAATAGCGATCGATAGGACCGGTATAGACGATCGGAAGCCCGGCCGGCAGCGAGGATTTCAGCGAAAAGAAATCGACGTCGAGGGCGATCTGGATTTTGGGATGCTTCAGCATCCTCTCGAAGATCGCTGTATAGCCGTCGACCGGCAGACCTTCATATTTGTCGTTGAAATAGCGGTTGTCGAAAGTGTAGCGGACCGGCAGGCGCGTGATGATATGCTCCGGCAGATCCCGCGGATCCGTCTGCCACTGTTTGGCCGTATAGCCACGGATGAACGCCTCGTATAGGGGTCGGCCGATCAGCGAAATCGCCTTCTCTTCCAGATTGGCCGGATGGCGGCCGGCCATTTCAGCCGCCTGGTCCGCAATCAGTGCCCTCGCCTGGTCGGGCGAAAGGCGCCGGTTGAAGAACTGCGAGATCGTGCCGAGATTGATCGGCATCGAATAGACCTGATCGCGATAGGTCGAATAGACGCGATGCTTATAGTCGGTGAAAGCGGTAAATCTGTTGAGATAGGTCCAGACCAGTTCGTTCGGTGTATGGAAGAGATGCGCACCATAGCGGTGAACCTCAATTCCGGTCTCGCCGTCGAACTCGCTATAGGCGTTGCCGCCGATATGGCTGCGCCTGTCGATCAGAAGCACATTCTTCTGCAGCTCGTTCGCCACCCGCTCAGCAATCGTCGCGCCATAAAAGCCGGCGCCGACGATCAATAAATCTACCTTGGAAAAATCAATCATGCTCTAAATTCTCGCTGCCACCAAATCTCGGTGGCGGTTGCAATCGAAGATGGCAATCGGAATTGGATATATAAGGATGACGTCGGCAAGAACCTGTCGGCAGCACTTGGAAAAATCCAGGCACGCTTACCAGACGCCAGCGTATTTTAGCGGCGTATATTGATACGTCCTGAAGAGTGCTGCCTGTTCTTCCACCGCTGCATTGACGTTGTAGGTCGCACCCAGCGGCCGGGTATGAGCGACGGAGATGGCATCGATAATTGCCATGCGTGCCACCGGCCGCCCGAGGAATGACGGCCAAAGATGGTCGAGGCCGTATCCGGATTCGACATCCTTCATGGACTCGATGCAGATATGCAGCGCACGCAACGAGAAGACCGGGCACATGATTTCGACGAAGCCTTCGAAACGCACGACACTGTTAGGTCGCTGAACCGTCAAAGGATGATTGGGGTAAGAGCCTGGTCCTTTCTTGAGGGACGGCTGTGCCAGATCCAGACCATGCTTGTGCGACAGATGGAACATCCTGTTGATGTCCTCGCCGTCGCACAGCAGATCGTCATCCGGCAGCCAGATTCGCTCGTAATTCCAAAGCGGGCTGCCTTGATGGAAGAGGTCGTAGATGATCCTGAACTTCTTGGTCTTCGGCAGATGCGCCAGATATTCGTAAGGGCTGCCGGAAACTTCCGGCGTCTCCGCACCATAATAGCCGATGCAGAGATCCCAGTTGCGCGAGGCATCATCGATCTTCTCGAACCAGCGCGGATGGAGCGACTTCGAACCGGCCGGCACAACGACCAGATTGGGACGCCGCAATCCTTCCTGAGGCTGAACAAGAAAGTTTGCCTTGCGCTCGACGCCCACGGGTGTCGAAAACAGCGGATGAGGAGGATGATCTGCCGGCACGAGCAGATAGGTCGCATCAACGCCGCCAACGACGCCTCGTCCAGCAAGCGCCATAAGATTGCCGCCCTCGATATGGGCGGAATCAAAGATGACCGACGGCAGTCCATCCCTGTCGATCAGGCAAAGCCGACCACCCATGACATGCCAGAAGTCGACGCTCGGATCGAAATAATTGCCGATCATGCCTTCAGGCGCCAAAACCATGAAGCGAGAAAACATTCCGCGATTGACGTCGCCAAGGCTCCAGAATGTGCCGTTCAACATGTCCTGGGTCAGCGGCGGCGCATCGGACCATTGTATCTGGCTCGCCGGATGCACTTCGTAGGCGGGCGTATGCAGGCTGTTCGCTGCCAATGACATGTGGACTGTTCCCTAATTCCGAACCTCAGGTAACGGCCCGATCCGAGGAAAGCAGTCAGACGACGTGGCTCCCGGAGATTCGCTCGCGATCGAGCTCGTTTGATCGGCACTTTGGCCACCATTCCTTTTGCGAAGCTTGTGCGGGAAATCAAAGGCCGCTTGCCGCCCGGAACACTGTCGCCCAGAACGCATTTCGAGCAATCCAGCCTCGCGAAAGTTGGCCGGCATAATCTCAGCGCTGGGATTTCTGTGCGGGGACAATCGCGCGTTCAGAATATTGCCAAGAACGTCGGTGCTCGGCGGACACGAAGGTCGGTCGTGTCGTCCGTCAGGTCGAGACTAAGAACCACTCGTCTCTTTTACGGTAGCAGAAGATGCATCAGAAGAAAAAGCTGGCCATAATCATCGAAGTCGATAGCTTCATCGGCGACATATTCCAACATCTGTCAAAAACCTACGAAGTCATGGCCATACAGCCAAAGACTTTCAAGGAGATCGAGACGGCTGTGGAATGGGCCGACATCGTCTGGTTCGAATTCTGCAACGAGCTCTTCGTCCACGCGATCAACCAGAACATCAAGCGGCGCGGCAAGCGTGTCATCGCGCGCTGGCATCGCTTCGAGATCGTCGAATCGAATTTTCCCGACCGTATCGATTTCGGCGCCATCGACGATCTGATTCTGGTGTCCCATGACATGCTGCGTGTCCTGAAACTCAGGGCGCCTCAGGTCACCCAGAAAACCCGTACTCACGTCGTGTGGAACGGCCTCAATCTCGACAAGTTCAAGCCGATCCCTTCGCTCGACAAGAAAAAGATCGCCTGGGCCGCCAAGCCCTTCATGCGCAAAAACCAGCCGCTGTTCCTGCAAATCATGCACTCGCTGGTGAAGCGCGATCCTTCCTACACGCTGCATGTGGCCGGCGAACAGGAAGAGTACGTCATGATGCCGTACCTGAAGCGCACGACGGAAAAGCTCGGCCTCACCCGCAACGTCTTCTTCCATGGCTGGCAGCGCAACATGCCGGCGTTCCTCGCCGACAAGGGCGTGATACTGTCGACCTCGGTGCACGAGAGCTTTGGTTATAACATCGCCGAAGCCATGGCTGTCGGCGCCCTGCCGGTGATCCATGATTATCCCGGTGCGGAAGAATTCTGGCCCGACGAAATCCGTTTCTCGTCGGTGGATGAGGCCGTCGAAAAGATCATTACCGGTCAGACCCATCAATGGACGCAATATGTCCACGAGAAATTCCCGCTCGCCAAGCAGCTGCGCGAACTCGATGTTGTTATGGGTGACCGGGTAGCAGAAGCACCCAAGACCTTGAATTGGGCATCCCTGGAACAGCAGGCGGGTTCAAATATGAAGCGGCCCGTCCCGCTTTGGCTGGCGCAGCGGCCAGGCCCCGCACAGCAGGCCCCACAGCCCGCGCCTATTCCGCAGGCCATATCGGTGCAGCAGGTTCGTGAAGCCATGCCGGTTGTCGAGGTGGCGATGCAGCCGATGCAGCCGATGCAGCAGCCCTATCCGACACAGCCGCAACCCATCCCGGCACCATCTGTGGAACGGCTTGCTCCCGTTACGCCGCTGGAACAGCCGATGCGTCGATCGGAAGCTGCGCCTTCCTTTGACTCCACCGGCTATTGGGAGGGCCGTTATCGCAATGGCGGCAACTCGGGTGCCGGCTCTTATGATGTGCTCGCCAAGTACAAGGGCCAGTTTCTGAATAGTCTCGCCCGGAAGAAAGGGCTGAAATCCTTTGCGGAGATGGGCTCCGGTGATGGCAATCAGCTGAAATACTTCTCGTTCGACCGCTATACCGGCTTCGATGTCTCCAAGACGGTCATCGAACGCACGATGATGATGTATAGAGATAAGCCGAACTACAATTTCGTCTGGCTGGGCGATCAGTCGCTTGACTGGGAAATGCACGAGGACGCCTACGACTGCGCCTTGTCACTCGACGTTCTCTACCATTTGGTTGACGACAATATTTACGTCAATTACCTCGACCAGCTCTTCTCCCTGCCGCAGCGCTATGTGATTATCTATGCTTCCAATTTCGACGGCCCGGATATTCGTGGCGCGTCGCATGTCCGGCACCGCAAGTTCACGACGGACATCGCAAACCGGTTCCCGCAATGGAGCCTGCTGAAGCTGGTGGAGAACCCGTATAAGTTCAAGGAATCGACCGAGGCGGATTTTGCGATCTACAGCCGCGACGAATTCGAAAACGCGCTGGATCTGAACGAACTCGAC
>NZ_JBXSOO010000007.1:0-216748 GCF_057784515.1 Martinezella sp. CNPSo 3732 | reverse complement strand
ATGCAAGCGTCTTCTTTGCAGCGCGTGACGGCAGGACCGTTCACGCGCTCGATCGCGTTTCCTTCAACATTCCCGAACGCGGCATCGTCGTGGCGCTTGGCGCATCCGGCTGCGGCAAATCTACTCTGCTCAATGCGATCGCCGGCTTCCTGCCGTTGTCCGAGGGGAAGATCACGCTCGACGGAAGGCCTGTTTCCAGGCCAGGCGCTGATCGCGGCGTCGTGTTCCAGAAAGATTCGCTGCTGCCATGGAAGTCCGTCATCGACAACGTGGCTCTCGGCCTGCAATTTGCCGGACTGGGCAAGCGGGAACGCCGCGATCGAGCATCCGAGCTTTTGCGGCTGGTGGGCCTCACCGACTTTGCCAATGCTCTGCCCTATGAATTGTCGGGCGGCATGCGCCAGCGGGTCGGCATTGCACGGGCGCTCGCCCCGGATCCGGATATCCTGCTGATGGACGAACCATTCGGCGCGCTCGACAGCCTGACGCGCGAGCAGATGCAGGAGCTTCTGGTTTCCATTTGGGCAAGAACCGACAAGCGCATTTTCTTCATTACCCACTCGATCGAGGAGGCGCTTTTTCTCGGAACGGAGGTTCTGGTCATGTCTCCGAGACCGGGGCGTGTCGTTGCCCGCTTCGAGCTTGATTTCGTGCATCGTTTTGCGGCCGACGGCGATACCAAGGCGATCGTCTCGTCGCCTGAGTTCGGTAGCCTGCGGGAAGAAATTCGCACCATCCTGCACAGTGCTGACAACATCAGGAGTGCGGCATGAGCGACATCATCGAAACGCACTCCGCCACCGTTTCTCAAAGGGAAACACAACCGAAGCTGGTTCGTGTTCCCGGCTTCGGCGTTGGCGAGAAACCCACCGTCGCCATCAGCATCGCGACTGCAATCGTCTGCCTGGCATTGTGGTGGCTCGTCGCCAAGCTCGGCCTGGTATCTCATCTCTTTCTGCCTCGCCCCGATGAGGTGCTGGCGCAGATCGGCGTTGTCTATCGCGACGGCTATGCGGGTGCCTCGCTTTCCGAGCATATATCGGCAAGCCTGTTCCGCATCGTCGTCGCCGCGGCCATCGCGATCGGGGTCGGCATTCCTGTCGGTCTGCTGATGGGTCTCAACCGCTGGGCAAAGGGAATTCTCGATACGCCCATCGAATTTTATTGGCCGCTGCCGCCCCTTTCCTACCTGCCGCTGATGATCATATGGCTCGGGATCGGCGAGACCTCGAAGATTACCCTCCTCGTGCTCGCCATGTTCGCGCCGATTTGCCTGTCGGCCCAAGCGGGCGTTCGTTCGCTGCCCCTGGAGCGGGTCAATGCCGCGCGGTCTCTCGGCGCGAACCGGCTGCACCTTTTCTTCAACGTCGTCCTGCCTTCTGCCCTGCCGGAAATCCTGACCGGTATCCGGATCGCCTTCGGCATCGGCTGGGGAACGCTGGTGGCAGCCGAACTCATCGCTTCGACCCGCGGTATTGGCTTCATGATCATGTCGGCATCGCAGTTCCTTGCCACCGACGTCGTCTTCGTCGGCATCGGCATCATTGCGGTCTGTGCCTTCGCCTTCTCGACCGCCGTCCGCATTCTTGAAGCAGTGCTCGTCCCTTGGAAGGGCAAGCTTTAGACGCAAGGAAGGTGAGCCGAGGATTGATCACGGCTCGCTTCGCTACAAATCCCCTATCAATTCAGACGGACCGACAGGCGCAGGCATGAGCGATAGCAGCGAATTTCTCTGGTACATCCCGAACGACGTCAAACCGGGCCATCGCGGCGACTCCGCCGTCGAGAACCATAACAGCCTGGAAACGCTCGCGAGCCATGCCAAGGCACTGGAGGATCATGGCTGGAGGGGCGCATTGATCGGCACCGGGTGGGGCCGACCCGACACCTTCACCGTCGCGGCCGCACTTGCCGCACGCACCACCAGTTTCGAGCCGCTCATCGCAATCCGCCCCGGCTACTGGCGCCCGGCGCACTTCGCCTCCGCTGCTGCCACTTTGGATCAGCTGAGCGGCGGCCGGGTGCGCATCAACATTGTTTCCGGCAAGGACAATCTTGCCGCTTATGGCGACAGCGAGGGTAATCAAGCCCACCGCTACGGCCGCACCAAAGAATTCATGCGGCTTACCCGCAAGCTCTGGACCGAAGAGAATGTCACCTATGAGGGAGAACACTTTCGCGTCAGAGAATCCACGGCGGCTCCGCGTATCGAGCCTCGGGGTGGACGTCTGCATCCCAAGCTCTATTTCGGCGGCGCTTCGGATGCTGCAGAACGCGTTTCCGCCACGGAGGCAGATGTTCAGCTTTTCTGGGGCGAGCCACTCGCCGACATCGCTGAGCGGATCAGCCGGCTCAGGGCGCTAAGCAGAGATCTTGATCGCGACCTGCCGCCGCTGGAATTCGGGCTGCGCATTACGACGCTGGTGCGCGACACAACGGAGCAGGCCTGGACCGATGCCGAGGCGAAAGTCGCCGAGATGGCTAAGAATAAGGGCGTCGGCTGGAACGATCACCGGCAATCGATCGCAGTGGGCCAGAAACGACTGTTCGATCTCGCCGCGCGCGGCGACGTGCTTGACGACAATCTCTATACCGCACCGGGCAAGTTCGGCGGCGGCGGTGCCGGCACAACCTGGCTGGTCGGCTCGCCAGAGGATGTCGCCAGCTCCCTGCGCAAGTACCGCGATCTCGGCATCACGCATTTCGTTCTTTCGGACACACCCTACCTCTCGGAAATAAAGCGGCAGGGTAAGCAACTGCTGCCGCTGTTGCGCGTCTGAAGGCGTGGCGCGACGAACCAATTGAGACATAGGAATTTCGATTTCACGGCTGGCCGGGATCGGCCGCCGGGGTTTCATAACGTCGTTGAATTATTTATAGTCGAGGCTAAACATCATTACATGACTCTTAATCAAGAGGGAGATGAGCCGCCTTGACGAAATTGCCTGCCGCCCCGGAAAGCCGTCTGTCTTCGACCGAGATCGAGACGCATGCCGAGGCCTTTCAGAAAAGCCGCGACGATCGACGCACGGAATTGATGGAGGATTACGTCGAGCTCATCGCCGATCTGATAGAACATGCCGGTGAAGCGCGCCAGACCGATATTGCACAAAGACTGGGAGTAACGCAGCCGACGGTTGCAAAAATGCTCAAGCGGCTCGCCGAGGAAAACCTGATCACGCAGCGCCCCTATCGTGGCGTGTTCCTGACTGAAGAAGGGCAGCGCCTGGCGGTGGCAACCCGCCGGCGTCATGAGATCGTCGAGGCCGTCCTTTGCCGCCTCGGCGTCGATGCTGACACGGCAAGAAATGATGCCGAGGGCATCGAACACCATGTCAGCGAAAAGACCCTAGAAGCCTTCGAGCGTTTTTTGAAGACATGACTGCCCATACGTCGGATCAACCCGATAGCGATCGCGCTAGAGAGCCGTTTAGGGCACAGTTTTGACAAGAATGAGTTGAAAAGAAGCGGACAGTGACTGTCCGGCTTGACCGGCCACTTGATATCAACGCAAGGTTTACCAATGCTCGCTAAGCAGAATTTAGCGAACTGCCGGCTTTCCATTTCGCATACTGACTTTTGTTGCCGGTGCAGGGAATCATGATGAACGCCCAGGACTTCAGCAGCACCGTTTTCGACCTTGCCCCCGTCGCCATGTGGCTGGAGGATTTCAGCGGCGTCAAGGAGCAGTTCGAACTCTGGCGTGCGGAAGGCGTGACGGACCTGCGTTCCCATCTGCTCGCCGACGTGCAGCGCGTCGGGTCCTGCTCGCAAAAGATCAAGCTTCTTGCCGTCAATGCCAGGACGCTGGAGCTCTTCGAGGCGCCGTCCTTCGAGACGCTCGTCGGAAGTCTTTCGCGGGTCTTCCGGGACGAGATGCTGCAAAGCCATGTGAACGAGCTTGTGGCGCTCTGGGAAGGCAAGACCGAGTTTTCCGGTACCGCAATCAACTATTCCCTCGGCGGCAAACGGCTCGACATCCAGCTACGCGGCGTCATCCTGCCGGGTCACGAGACCTCCTGGAGCAGATTGCTGCTGACGACGGAGGATGTGACGGCCCGCGAGGAGGCAAGACGGCAGGAAGAGCGGCAGCGCCGCTATGCCGAGGGCATGTTCGAGCATTCGCCGGTTTCCCTTTGGGTCGAGGACTTCAGCCGCATCAAGATCCTGCTCGATGAGATCCGCCACCGAGGCATCGTCGACTTTCAGGTATTTCTCGACGTGCATCCGGAATTCGTCCAGCAATGCATGAGCGAGATCAGCGTGCTCGACGTCAATCAGGCAACGCTCGATCTCTTCTGCGCACCGGACCGCCAGACCCTGCATCAGCGGATCGGTGAAGTGTTCCGCGATGACATGGAGAAGCATTTTCGGGGGCAATTGGTGGAATTGTGGAACAGTCGCCTTTTCCATCAGCGTGAGGTGCTGAACTACGCGCTCGACGGATCGGAGCGTCACGTCCTCCTGCAGTTTTCGGTCTTTCCCGGTTACGAGGAAGACTGGTCCCTGGTGCAGGTGGCGCTGACCGACATTACCGCGCGCAAGAAAGCGGAAGCCTATCTTGAATATCTCGGCAAGCACGATGTGCTCACCAGACTTTACAACCGCGCCTTCTATATGGAGGAGCTCAACAGACTGGAGCGCAAATCGCTTCGGCCGGTATCGGCCATCATTCTCGATCTGAACGGCCTGAAGGAGTCCAATGACGAGAGCGGCCACGATGCTGGCGACGCGCTGCTGCGCCGCATGGGCGAGGTGCTGAACAGCGTCGTCTCCCTGCCGAACCACGCCGCCCGCATCGGCGGCGACGAATTTGCCGTTCTCATGCCGGGCGCCGATGAAATCGCGGCTGCCGCGATGGTCGAGACGATCAACGAACTGCTGAAGATCAACAATCAGTTCTATTCCAGCGCGCCCCTCAGCGTCTCCATCGGCATTGCCACGAGCCTGCCCGGCGAAACCATGGAGGCCATGATCAAGCGCGCGGATCTCGGCATGTACGAACAAAAGAAGGCTCATTACGCCGCAGCGGCCACCATAGGCCCACATCAGGCAAAGCACGGCGCCTGACGCTCCGGCAGAGAAAATAGCCCGCATAAGCCATTGAACAGTTGAGTTTCATGCGTCCGATCGCCCGGAGCAAAAAACGCGACTTCTCATTTGGCTTTCTGGAAAAGATGGAGTTTTGACATGGACGATCAAACGACCAATATCGTCGTCGCCACTCGCTCGGCACTCGACCAGGCCTCGGCACTCGCGGTTCAATATGGATTTTCGCTTCTCGGCGCGATCATTCTTCTGATCGGTGGCTGGCTTCTTGCGGGCATTATCAGCCGGTCGGCCTACCGTGTCATCTCGCGCATTCGCGGCATAGACGAAACGCTCGCGAGCTTCTTCCAGAATGTCTTGCACTACAGCTTGCTTATCCTTGTCTTCATCACCGTCCTTGGCCAGTTCGGCGTTCAGACCGCCTCCATCATCGCCGCTCTCGGCGCTGCCGGCCTGGCGATCGGCCTGGCACTGCAAGGCACGCTTCAAAACATCGCCGCCGGCATCATGCTGCTGATCCTGCGGCCATTCCGGGTCGGCGAATATATCGAGACGGCGAACGTCAAAGGTTACATCAAGGAGATCGGGCTCTTCGCGACGGAGATGAGAACGGCCGACGGCCTCTATCTGATGGCGCCGAACTCGACGCTCTGGAACACGCCCATCATCAACCACAGCCGCGAGCCGGACCGCCGCCAGCAATTGTCCGTTGCCATGGGTGAGAAAATCGACATCGATCTTGCCCGCAAAACAATCCTCGACATCCTGAAAGCGGATCAGCGCATCAAGACCACACCCGCACCGAAGGTTTTTCTCGACGAGCTGGCCGTCGATCAAGCCGTGCTCAACATCGAATATTGGGCGATCACCTCGTCCTGGTCTGATGCCCGGCACGATGTCATCTCGAAGCTCAAGGCTAAGCTTGCCGAGCCCGACATAACGATCAAATCGCCGACGGAAGCGACAGGATCCGCTGACTGAGTTCTCCGGTGCAACGCTAAGCCTGCCGCCGGCAGGGAGTTGAACCAGCGGCAGGCTTCGCGAGGTCATGACACCTCGAGCAAGATCGATGTCCTGCCCGCTCTAAACTTCCGCGAGGGACATTTGTTCCCCACCGAGATATGCAAAGGGCCGAACTTAGAAACCTCGGGTAGCTACCATTTGATACGGTAGTCCAGGCGTACATTGCCAGCCGGTGTCAAAGTCTGCGGATCGGCGAAGGAGGCCGAGAAATTGAGGTTCGGCGCCAAAGGCTGCTGAAACGAGACCATGCTGGAAAAGACGCTGCCGACGTCCTTCAGATTGCCGATCGCAGATAAGGACGTTCCCGTCCAGGGAACGGCAACGGTAACGGCTTGTGTCGCAGTAACGGAATTTGCCGCATTCCGCGTGCCCGCGTAATTGACGTTCAGCGACCTCGACGTGCTCATGTCCAGATTTTCCGACACTGTCCAGCTTCGCGAGCGCTCGAGGCAAAGCGTTCCCGTGCTATTGAGAGTGTCCACCCTCACGGAGACTTCGCGACGCCACACGGTCGAAAAGCGCTTGTGATCGTCGATCGTCGTGCCCCAGAGCGTTGCCAGGCTGCTGCTTCGCAAGATCGCGCCGGTGGCAGCGCTACCAAGCCCAAGATCCATGCCGGCACTGACATCCCAGGCCATCGGCAGCCGGAAACCAAGCGTCGTCTTATATATTCGCGGCGCCACTTTGACCGGCGACCAGATCATCAGATCGCTGGCTTTGGTGACCTGCGGCAAGCTGACACTCGCAAGAAGACCAAGAACGCCGCGAAGAACGTGTTTTGACTTGAAGCCCATGTTAAAGCCCGCATTCTCTATACCCCGACCTCATGATGTTCAGGGCGCAACAAGGCAACAGCCAGCGCGGAACAACGCCGCATTCTGGCTTCGGATTGATTTTGTTCGGTTAAGCGCCAGCAAGATAGCGACGCATCGGAGCCAAGATTTACGGCGTCCGGTCGAAGGGAATGACGCTGCTTCCAATCAAGAAGCACCCTTCGCCTGAAAGAATCCCATCCGGGGTCGCGCTTGTAAACCCCTTGATCTCATGTTTTTTGCTGCGTTGCACACATGTCGCACCTGCGACGCCGCAGCATGAAAGCGACATCACCGCGAACGGCCTGAAAAACCAGCCCTTGCCGGATAGCCAAGTCGTCATTGAAGGATGATCACATTCCCGCGAGCGGCCGCGGCGCGAAGCATCGAACCGGTGGTTCACCCCGCGCGGAGCCCAGCCTTCGTCAGAATCGAAAGCACCCGATCGCAAAAATAGGGCAGTTCCTGCGTGTAGTTGACGAAGGACAAGGCGATGCCGGCATAGCCTTGCCCGGCAATGGCGATCATCTCTTCGGCAATGCGCTGCGGCGTGCCGATCAGCGGGTAGCTGCCTGCTCCACCGGCAAACCGCTGCCGGTAGCGGTCATAGGCCTCGCGATCATGGGACTGCGAGAACTCTTTTTTGCCGGCCATGTGCTGATCGACGGCAGCGTGATCGGCCATCGTCACGGCATAGCGGGTATAATAGTCTTCCGCCTCCGTCTGTGTCTCGCGGCAGACGACGTGACAGACGGTATAAACGCCGACCTGCCTGCCTTTTCCTTCCGCCCGTGCGGCGATATCAGCCACATGCTTCCCGGCGTCATCGATCTCGGTGAAGGTGGTGAAGAGATAGTCGCAATGCGCCGCGGCAAAGTCTCGGCCGGGGCCGCCGAAAGCCGCATTCATCGTCACCGGCCGCGGCGCCTGCAGGCTTGCGGGACGGCTGACGGCTTCCTTCAAATTGTAATAGGTGCCGGCATAGTCAAAGGGCTCATCCGAGGCATAGAGCCTCTCGACGATTTCGAGCCATTCGGCTGCCTGGTCGTAGCCCTTTTCGACGAGCGGCACGCCGAACATGCCGAACTCCTTCGGGTTCCAGCCACAGACAATGTTCAGTCCCGCCCGCCCCCGGCTGATATGGTCGACTGTCGCAAGCGACTTGGCAGCATAAAGGGGATGGACGATCGGCACGTGCACCGTCATGAAGAGGCCGATCTGCTCGGTCGCAGCCGACAGCGCAGCCGCCCAGGTGAAGGTCTCGAACGACCATTCGCGCACGCGGTTCTTGCCCCCAAAACCGCGCCAGCGGGCGATCGGTAGAAAGAACTCAAGCCCCGCCCGATCCGCAATCTGCGCCGCCGTCAGATTGTGCTGCCACCCTGCCGTCCAGCGCTCCGGCACGTCGGTAATGGCAAGGCCGCCATCCGCGTTGGTCGAAAAAACACCGAGCTTCAGCCGGTTCGGCCCCTTCAGCGGATGCATCTTCATGGCGGCTTTCTCCTCCCGAGTTCACCTCGCGCCTATCCTGCAAATCCGCAGCGACCCGATAGGGAATGTGTGAGCATTGCAATGAAGAATTTCAAGCTTAAAATTTTTGATCAGCGCATAACAATCAATCACGAGACGAGGCTCTTTCGTCTCGCTTGTTGCGATGCCATGCGCTTGTCACCAGCGAAAAATGGACCACCATGCCGATCCAGCTCGCGATGTGTGAGGTCGCACAATGCCTTCACCTCTCCCGCTGAAGCCTGCCTGAAGGCATCGTCGAAGCTATCGGCCAGGTCCAGAGCCACGTCACACAGCAGGCGAGGAATCCATTTGCCCCTGCCCGACCATTTGCCTCGCCCAAGCAGCATAAGGTCCGCCAAGGGCTGGTAGAGTTGCGCTGCAATCGCGCGTGCCTCTGGAGCTGCCGGCTCTCCATGCAGGTCATCGAGAAGATCGGTGATCTGATATTTCAGAGCATTCAGCTTCTCACCTTCCAGCTCTGGTGGGCTGGCACGGAGGATATCGGAAGCATAGTCTTTCCAGATCTGCCCCTTGCCCGGATTTGGCCCGAGAATCTGGCCCGTCGCAACCATATGAATAATGACGGGGTAGCCGCGCGCAATATCGCTCTCAAAGAAACAGCTGAGCGTCTCCGGGTCGTGAACAAACACTTCGAATGGGAGCTCGCCTTCGATAAAGGTTTCGCGCCAAGCGGTTTCCAGCCGATCAAAGACCACGACCAGATCAATGTCGGAGCCCTTTCTTCCCTCACCTCGTATGATCGACCCTGAGGCAAAGGCAAAGGAATAGCTAGGAAAACGGCTGGCGAGAACCGAGCGTGTCGCCTGCATTGCCGTTTCGAATATGCTCATTTCGCTCTCCAAACATCAATTGTCTCGCGGGTTCGATATGTCCGCCAGGGTCCGAGCAGGCGGGCATCGGCTCCGTAAGCTGAACGGCACTTCGCCGTCGCCATACTTGGCCGACGGCTGGCTGAAATACTAAGAGGCCAAGGGCAATTCGAAGCTTCGCTTCAGCGTTTCCATCGGCACATCGGTCTTGACGTTCAATACGCTCGGGATGCGAGTCAAGTGATCGGCCTGAAAGCGCCAATAGCTATGAAGATCGGCCGTCACGATGCGCAGGATGGCATCACATTCTCCCGTGGTCAGATAACATTCCATGACTTCGGGAAACCGTCTGACAGCCTCCGCGAATTGCAGGGTGACCTGTGCATCCTGCGTCTTGAACCAGACGCGTGCAAACACGGTGAGGCCCGCACCCACCTTTGCCGGGTCCAGAACGGCAACGTAGCGATCGATAATGCCTGCATCTTCCAGCAATCGCACCCGGCGAAGACAGGGGGACGGCGACAACCCCACTTCCCTCGCGAGATCCACATTGGAAATGCGTCCGTCACGCTGCAGCACCTTGAGAATACGCCGGTCTATCTTATCCAGAGTCGATGACACTATATAGCTCCTAGGAACAGGAAAGTGGCATAATATGCCAAATTCTCTCGTATTCTCGAACTCTTTGCAAGCTCATTGCGCAGGGATTGGCCTATCGTTTCATGCATTAACATGGAGACGAAAGCCGATGACCAAAAAGCTCAAGAAAGTCGTACTCGCCTATTCGGGAGGCCTGGACACATCCATAATCCTGAAATGGCTGCAGCAAACCTACGGCTGCGAAGTCGTGACCTTTACCGCCGATCTTGGCCAAGACGAAGAGCTTGAGCCCGCCCGCCGAAAGGCCGAGCAATTGGGCGTCACAGACATCAGGATCGAGGATGTCCGCGAGGAATTCGTTCGGGATTTTGTTTTCCCGATGTTCCGGGCAAACGCGCTCTATGAGGGGCAATATCTCCTCGGCTCCTCCATCGCCCGCCCGCTCATCGCCAAGCATCTCATCAATATCGCACGCGAGGTGGGTGCCGATGCCATTGCTCACGGCTCCACAGGCAAGGGCAATGACCAGGTTCGTTTCGAACTGGCGGCCAATGCGCTCGATCCATCGATCAAGATCATCGCGCCGTGGCGCGAGTGGGCCATCCAATCGCGCACCCAGCTGATCGAATACGCCGAAGCGCACCAAATTCCCGTGCCGAAGGATAAGCGCGGCGAGGCTCCTTTTTCGACGGACGCAAATCTCCTGCACACATCTACCGAGGGCAAAATCCTGGAAAACCCGGCCGAGATCGCGCCATCCTATATCTACCAGCGCACTGTCGATCCTCGGGACGCACCCGACGAGCCGGAGATCATCGTCATCGGCTTTGAAAAGGGCGATGCCGTTTCCCTGAATGGCGAAGCGATAACGCCCGCAGGCCTCCTGACGAAGCTCAACCAATTGGGTGGCAGGCACGGGATCGGCAGGATTGATCTCGTCGAGAACCGTTTCGTCGGGATGAAATCGCGCGGCGTTTACGAAACGCCCGGCGGCACGATCCTGCTCGCCGCCCATCGCGGCATCGAATCGATCACGCTCGATCGCGCCGCTGCACATTTGAAGGACGAGATCATGCCCCGCTACGCTGCACTGATCTATAACGGCTTTTGGTATTCGCCCGAGCGGGAAATGCTGCAGGCATTGATCGATCGGAGCCAAATCCATGTCAGCGGCGAAGTGACGCTCAGGCTCTACAAGGGTTCAGCCAGTGTGATCGCCCGCACCTCGCCCGCCTCGCTCTATTCTACCGACCTCGTTACCTTCGAGGAAAGCTCCGGAGCATATGATCACCACGACGCCGAGGGCTTCATCAAACTCAATGGCCTACGCCTGAAGAGTTGGGCAATGCGAAACGCCAGGGTGGCGGCATCACGAGATGCGGTCCTAAAAAGCAGATAGGTTAAGCTGCATAATTCATGCCCATCGATACCCCGCCTCCTTTTTTCCGACCTGCTGTGGCCGGCCGCCATTGACCTCAAGTGCGCCTGAGGTTGCAGAGTGGCCAGGCACACGGAGGTCAACCTTCGATGAAGATATTGAAAGACGAGGATTTATGCCCTGCCACAGTCATGCGCGGGGCAATCGATGCCTTGGAAGCAGCCTTCCGAGCCAAGGCGGCCGGCAAGCTGGTGTCCCCACCCCGGCATCACGTCTCCTTTCCCGATCGTGGAGACATCGTGTTTACGGTCGGAGGCATCGATGGCGAGCGGCCGCTTGCCGGCTTTCGCGCCTACGAGACCTTTGCCGGCGGGCAGCATGCACAAGTCGTCGCCGTATGGCGTGCCGACACGGCCGAACTGCAGGGCGTCATCTTGGGCGAACGGCTCGGCCAGATCAGGACGGGGGCAATCGGAGGCATAGCCATTCATCACCTCAGCGCTCCAACCGCCAGCACGGTTGGCATCATTGGCAGTGGCGCGCAGGCGCGAACGCAGCTCATTGCCGCTGTTGCCGTTCGCGACATAGGCTCTGTCCATGTCTTCAGCCGAAACCCGACAAACTGTGCCGCCTTTGCTGAAGAGATGCAATTGGAACTCGGCATCTCCATTGAACCGGTTACAAGTGCGGCAAAAGCCGTGGCCGATGCCGATATCGTGTTATGCGCAACAAGCAGCGACAGGCCGGTGATCGATGCTTCGGATTTAAAAGCCGGCGTCCACATCAATACGATCGGCCCGAAGACGCTCAAGGGACATGAACTCGGCCTGGACGTCGCGAACATGGCCAGCCTCATCGCTACGGATTCTCCTGAGCAAACGTGCGCCTATGCGTCCCCATTTTTCCTTTCCGGAACCATGCACGAAGAGCGAATGCTCGATCTTGCTGCTATAGTCGCCGGTCAGGCGTCTGGCAGAACATCTCCTCTCGACACCACGCTCTTCTGTTCGGTCGGCCTCGCGGGTACGGAAGTCGTTGTAGCATCGGCCATATTCGACATGATCTGACATCCGGTCGGAAATCACGCGGCTGAGCCTCGAAACTCCTCAGCTGTCCCAGCCAACGATCGTCAGCCTCGGCCAGACTGCAATCCAGCGATTGACTTTCTGCTCGTAGATCGCCTGCGTGATCTGCTTCTTGTTGGGGCGCACGACGCCATTCAGCAGATCGGGAAGACCGAACGGAGCACAATATTCCAGGCCCGCGCCATTGGAACGCAAACCCACGGCGGTTGCCGTGGTCGGAAAAGTGGTGATGGCATCCAGGGTCGATTTGTAAGGCGGGATCGGGTATCCGAATTTCGCTTCGTACCAGCAGTGAACCCGGGCTTCGTTCTTCACATCGATCCAGACCGGCAAATCGGGAAAGAGCCCGCGGATCCGAGCGGCATGATCGGCCTCCGCTTGTTCAGACAGATCATCGGCATCGAAATAAACAATGTCGAGGTCATTGATCCCATGAGACAGAGGCAGCCCGAAGGCATGATTCCAAACGGTCTGGGCAACGGCTCCTGCCACCAGCCAGCAATCTGGCAGTGCAATCTCATCCCAGCGCCGGAGAAGCGACATGAGCAAAGCGCTCTTGAAGACGATATCCTCCAGTTCGGCATGTTCACTTATCGTCATTGCCCCACCCGACTGGAAATGGCCCTGCGGCCATGGTGTATGGCCTTGCCTCCTGTATTTAAGCACGATTCTCGGCTTTAATTGTAGACTTGGTCGCTGTATCCGACTGGCTCTCATCGGCTTTGCGTGCAAGCCGGAGCAGCCGATCCATTTCGCCGTGCGAATTCAAAAGGACGACCGGCACTTGCGGCCCATACAGGTCGATACTTCGAACAAACAGAGGCGCATATTTCCTCTCGAAATTCCAGATATAGGAGAGGAAAGCCCTATCTGGCAGAGGTTCAGGGCAACCTTCGGCCATTGCAGGGCGAACTGTTCCATAGTGCCGCGAAACCCTCTTCGCCAGACCAAATAATGCGACATGCCTGGGCACTCGAACCCAAAGGACAAGATCGGTGCGCGGCAATCTCAGATCAAAAGTGGATGCGCCGCTGCCATCCATGACCCACCTCTCGCGTCGCGCCAGCTCGACGATAATCGACCGCTGCCCTTCCCTTTCGCGCTCTTTCCAACCGGGCAACCATCGAACGTCCCGATCTAGCGATTGAAACTCCAAACCGAATATACTCGCGATCTTCTGGGAATAGGTCGTCTTGCCGCCTCCGGAGCAGCCAATGACAAGTACCCTGTTGGCGCCGGCAAGTAATGCAGCAGCTTCGGGCAGCAAAACATAGTTTGGCAAAGGTTCCTCCCGTCCGATGCGGATGTCTAAGTCGCGCGACACTATTCTATCAGCGGGGCGCTCCGGCCCGTTAGGATGTCCACGCACTCCAAATAAAATCGTCTTGAACGCCCAACGATTCAAATCCATTTAGATTGGCTCATCTGCGACGATTTTTTCGCCTCGCAGCAGCAGACGCAAATCAGCGCTGCGGCATCATCTACGATTGCGGTGTGACCTCACTCAACAGCCAATCCTGAAATAGTGTCGCAGTCTCGTTCGTCTGCTTCTTTTCCGGCATGACGACGTAATAGCTGTTCTCGGTCGGCATCGGCAGATTAAACAGCGGCAGAAGCGTGCCGGCCTTGAGTTCATCCTCGATCAGATAGGTCGGCAGAAGCGCCACACCGAGCCCGGCGATGGCTGCTGCGATGATCATGGAAAACTGGTCGAAGCGCGCGCCGGGATAGGCATTCTCCGTCGGCAGCTCCTGCAGATCGAACCATTGCGCCCAGAGCTTCGGACGCGTCGTCAGATGCAGCAGCGGGGCTCTCGATAGTTCTTCCGGCGAGATCAGACCCAGCCGTCCGGCAAGCTCCCGGCTGGCGACGGGGAGAACGGTTTCGTTACAAAGAAAAGTCGCGACGGCTCCCGCCCATGCCGGCAGGCCGTAGTGAATGGCGAGATCGAAATTATCCTCGTCAAAATTGAAGGGCTTGGAGCGTGATTCCACGGTGATGGCGACATCGCGATGTTCGTCGAGAAACCGGCCGAGACGCGGCACCAGCCAGCGCGTGCCGAAAGTCGGCAAGGTCGCGACCTTCAGCGATAGTTTCATCTGACCGGCGGCGACGGCGCCGATCATCAGCCGCTCGGAGCGCAGGAGCAGATCCTTGACCTCCGGCAACAGCCGAAGCCCGGCCTCAGACAGGACGACCCGCTGACGGACACGTTCGAACAACTTCAGGCCCGTCTGCTGCTCCAGATCGCTGATCTGACGGCTGACGGCGCTTTGGGTCAGGTTGAGTTCTTCAGCGGCACGCGAAAAATTCTGATGGCGCGCAGCACATTCGAATGCCTGAAGATTGACGATGTCAGGGATAAGGCGCCGACGCATGATCATTCCATTTTCGCATCAAGTTAGAATTCTCTCTCACAACACCAGCCGTCCAACAAGAGATATTCTGCGAGATAAGAATGATATAGCTTTTCAGGAAGAGATCGCACATGAAGCCTGATCACGTCTCGACCGGCGATATTCGCAGCGCTTTTTCAGCCGCCATGTCGGCGATGTATCGCGAAGAAGTTCCCGCCTACGGCACGCTCATGAAGCTGGTCGCCCGCGTCAATGACGAAACGCTGGCGGCACAGCCCAAGCTGAAGGAGCGCCTTGAGGCGACGGACTATCTCGATCGCATCTCGGAGGAACGGCACGGCGCCATCCGGCTCGGCACTGCGGCGGAGCTTGCGATGATGGCACGGGTCTTCGCCGTCATGGGCATGTATCCCGTCGGCTATTACGATCTGTCGACCGCCGGCGTGCCGGTTCATTCGACCGCATTCCGCCCGATCGGCGATGCGGAGCTGAAGCGCAATCCCTTCCGCGTCTTCACCTCGCTGCTGCGGCTCGATCTCATCGCCGATGAAGATCTTCGCAAGGCGGCCGCAGACATTCTCGCGAAGCGCCAGATTTTCACCGATGGCGCCGTCGCACTCACCCAAAAGGCCGAGCGTGAAGGTGGCCTGACCATGGCCGACGCTAGCCAGTTCGTCGACGAGGTGCTGGAGACCTTCCGCTGGCATGACGAAGCCAATGTCGATGCCGGCATGTACCATCGCCTCCATGATGCCCATCGCCTGATTGCCGATGTCGTGTCCTTCAAGGGGCCGCACATCAACCATCTGACGCCGCGCACGCTGGATATCGATCGCGTCCAGGCGCTGATGCCCGATTACGACATCGCCCCCAAGGCCGTTGTCGAGGGGCCGCCCACGCGGGCCTGCCCGATCCTGCTGCGCCAGACCTCGTTCAAGGCGCTCGAAGAGCCGGTCTCTTTCCGCAATGCCGATGGCGTCTGGGAAGCGGGCTCGCACACCGCCCGCTTCGGCGAGATCGAGCAGCGCGGCATTGCGCTGACGCCGAAGGGTCGCGCGCTTTATGACAGGCTGCTCGATCAGTCGCGCAAGATCGTATGCCCGGCTGCCGACGGATCGAATGCGCGCGATTATGAGGCCGCTCTCGCTCAAAGCTTTGCCGATTTCCCGGATGACTGGGCGGCAATCCGCGCCGAAGGCCTCGGCTATTTCACCTATTCGCTGACAGCCAAGGGCAAGACTGCCGCAACGAGCTATGGGGATATCGACGCGCTGATCGACCAGGGCCTCGTCCAGTTCGACCCCATCGTCTACGAGGATTTCCTCCCCGTCAGTGCTGCCGGCATTTTCCAGTCCAATCTCGGCGATGGTGCGCAGCAGGACTTCGTCGCCAGCCCGAACCAGCAGCGCTTCGAAGCCGATATCGGCATGAAGGTGCTAAACGAATTCGACCATTACGCCGGCATCGAACAGGCATCGATCGACGCCTGCCTACGGGCATTATCCAAACAAGATGCCGCCGAGTGAGATGATGCGGCGATATCAGCCGCGCGCCACCCGGATCAAGACAAGTGGAGTTTCAAACGATGAACATTGCAGCCAAGACCACATCCGTTGCAGCCGAAGCTGCCGCCATTCTCGAAAAGCTCGGCGTCGACAAGGTGCTCTACACGCAAGGCGACATGCCCTCCTATTCCCCGGTCACCGGCGAGAAGATCGGCAGCCTCAAGACCGTTTCTGCCGATGAAGCAGCGAAGAAAATCGAGAAGGCGCATGCAGCGTTCCGCGCTTGGCGCCTCGTGCCGGCCCCGAAGCGCGGCGAACTGGTGCGTCTGCTTGGCGAAGAGCTGCGCGCCGCCAAGGACGATCTTGGCCGGCTGGTATCGATCGAAGCCGGCAAGATCCGCTCCGAAGGCCTCGGTGAAGTGCAGGAAATGATCGACATCTGCGATTTCGCCGTCGGTCTTTCCCGCCAGCTTTACGGCCTCACAATCGCAACCGAACGCCCGGGCCATCGCATGATGGAAACCTGGCATCCGCTCGGTGTCGTCGGCATCATCTCCGCCTTCAATTTCCCGGTCGCGGTCTGGTCGTGGAATGCGGCGCTGGCGCTGATCTGCGGCGATGCCGTCGTCTGGAAGCCCTCGGAAAAGACGCCGCTGACCGCCCTTGCCTCGCAGGCAATCCTCGATCGTGCACTTGCCCGCTTCGGCGACGCGCCGGAAGGTCTTTCGCAGGTACTGATCGGCGATCGTGCGATCGGCGAAATCCTGGTCGACCATCCGAAGATGCCGCTCGTTTCGGCAACCGGATCGACGCGCATGGGCCGTGAGGTCGGACCGCGGCTTGCCAAGCGCTTTGCCCGCGCCATCCTCGAACTCGGCGGCAACAATGCCGGCATCGTCTGCCCCTCGGCCGATCTCGACATGGCATTACGCGCTATCGCTTTTGGCGCCATGGGTACGGCCGGCCAGCGCTGCACGACGCTGCGCCGTCTCTTCGTCCACAAAAGCGTCTACGATCAGCTCGTTCCGCGTCTGAAGAAGGCCTATCAGAGCGTATCGGTCGGCGATCCCCTGCACTCTTCCGCGCTCGTGGGCCCGCTGATCGACAAGGCGGCGTTCGACAACATGCAGAAGGCAATTGCGGAAGCAAAGGCGCATGGCGGCTCCGTCACCGGTGGCGAGCGTGTCGATGTCGGCCATGCCGACGGCTATTACGCAAAGCCGGCGCTGGTGGAAATGCCGAAGCAGGCCGGTCCGGTCATGGAAGAAACTTTCGCGCCCATCCTCTATGTCATGCCCTATGACGATTTCGACACCGTCATCGATGAGCACAATGCCGTTGCCGCCGGCCTGTCCTCCTCGATCTTCACGCGCGACATGCAGGAATCCGAGCGCTTCCTTGCCGCCGACGGCTCCGATTGCGGCATCGCCAACGTCAATATCGGCACCTCGGGCGCTGAAATCGGCGGTGCATTCGGCGGCGAGAAGGAAACCGGCGGCGGCCGCGAATCCGGCTCGGATGCCTGGAAGGCCTATATGCGCCGGGCGACCAACACCGTGAACTACTCCAAGGCCCTGCCGCTGGCGCAGGGTGTCTCCTTCGACATCGAGTAAGCTCCATGACGATCGCCACGAAAATCGAAGAGTCGGGCTTCAAGCCCGCTTCGCGGATCGCCTCCATCGGCGTCTCCACCATTCTTCAGATCGGCGCGCGCGCCGGCGCGATGAAGCGTGACGGCCTGCCTGTCATCATTCTCGGTGCGGGCGAACCGGATTTCGATACGCCCGACAATGTGAAGGAAGCGGCCAAGGCCGCCATCGATCGGGGCGAAACGAAATATACCGCGCTCGACGGCACGCCGGAGCTGAAGAAAGCGATCGCCGGAAAGTTCAAGCGCGAGAACGGCATCGACTACGCGCTTGATGAAATCACCGTGGCGACAGGCGCGAAACAGATCCTGTTCAACGCCTTCATGGCGTCGATCAATCCAGGCGACGAGGTCATCATCCCGACGCCCTATTGGACCTCATATTCCGATATCGTCGAAATCTGCGGCGGTGTGCCCGTTCTGATCCCCTGCGATGCCAAGGCCGGTTTTCGCCTGCAGGCTGATCAGCTCGAACAGGCGATCACGCCGAAGACGCGCTGGCTGTTGCTCAATTCGCCATCGAACCCATCGGGTGCCGCCTATTCCAAGGCCGATTATCTGCCGCTGATCGAGGTGCTCCTGCGTCATCCCCATGTCTGGCTGATGGTCGACGACATGTATGAGCATATCGTCTATGATGGCTTTGAGTTCACCACACCCGTTGCGATCGAACCGCGTCTCAAGAGCCGGACGCTGACGGTCAACGGCGTTTCCAAGGCCTATGCCATGACCGGCTGGCGCATCGGTTATGCTGGCGGTCCAAAGGCTCTCATCAAGGCTATGGCGGTTATCCAGAGCCAGGCGACCTCCTGCCCCTCCTCCGTTAGCCAGGCAGCGGCCGTTGCTGCGCTGAATGGCCCGCAGGACTTTCTTGAGGGTCGGAAGGCAAGCTTTCAGCGTCGGCGCGATCTGGTGGTTGGTCGGCTTAACGCCATCGAAGGCCTGGATTGTCTTATGCCGGAAGGCGCCTTCTACACATTCTCCGGCTGCGCCGGCGTGTTTGGAACGACAACGCCATCGGGAAAGATGATCGAGACGGATGCGGATTTCTGCGCCTACCTACTGGACGAAGCCCATGTAGCCGTCGTGCCCGGCTCAGCCTTCGGATTGTCGCCCTATTTCCGTATTTCCTACGCGACGTCGGAAGCCGATCTCGTCGAAGCCCTCGATCGTATCGAAGGGGCTTGTGCGGCGCTCCGACGCTAGAACGGCGGCGGCAGACGCGCAAAACAGCTGCCCATCCGGAACTGCGTGAAAACAAAGAGATAGAGCATTTCCATAATTCCGTTTAAAAGCGGGAATGCTTCAATCATCGCGTAAAACGCCGGAAGTCTTCGCATCATGATACCACGCCTCGTTTCGGCGAAAGACAGTTTGCAACATCAGACAGGCGCCTTCGCCCGTCGACTATCAGCACTCGGCTTTCAAGGAGATGTTGAGACGGATGATGGCGCGCGGACGGTCGCCTCGACCGACAATTCCATCTATCAGGTCAAGCCGACGGCAATTCTCTATCCGCGCGGCGTCGATGACCTGAAGATCATCGCCAAAGCCATATCCGAACCTGCCTTTTTCGATCTTGTCATCGCTCCCCGCGGCGGTGGCACCGGAACGAACGGACAATCCCTGACCTCGGGCATCGTCGTCGATTGCTCCCGGCATATGAACCGGATCCTGGAGATCGATCCTTTTCGAAAGATCGCCCGTGTCGAGGCCGGTGTCGTTAAGGATCAGCTCAACAAGGCGCTGAAACCCTATGGGCTATTCTTCGCGCCCGAGCTTTCCACCTCCAACCGCGCCACGATCGGCGGCATGATATCCACCGATGCCTGCGGCCAGGGCTCGTGTCTCTACGGCAAAACCAGCAACCATGTTCTGGGCCTGCATGTGGTGTTCTCAGACGCTAGCGACTGGTGGTCGCGCCCGCTAGCCGAGACCGAGCTGAACGAGATCAAGGCGCGTGACGATCGGATCGGCGAAATTCACCGGGTGGTGGATGCAATCGCCAGGGACAAAAGCGAGCTGATCGCGGCGACCTTCCCCAGGCTCAACCGATACATGACCGGCTATGATCTTGCCCATATCAGGCGCGAGGACGGCCGCTTCGATCTGAACGCGGTGCTTTGCGGCTCTGAAGGCACGCTGGCCATGATCGCCGAGGCCGAACTCAACGTGCTGCCGATCCCTGCGCAATCGGCCCTCATCAACATCCGCTATGGCGATTTCAACACGGCGCTGGAGGATGCGCGGCAACTGGTGGCGTTGAAGGTGGCCTCGGTCGAGACGGTCGACGAGAAAGTGCTGGGTCTCGCCAAGGGCGATATCGTCTGGAGCGGCATCGCCCGCTTCTTCCCCGAGGATGCATCTGGCGCCGCCAACGGCATCAATATCGTCGAGGTGCTGGCCGACGATAGCGACGAGTTGGAGCGCAAGCTCGCAGATGTCATCGCCGCGCTTGATGACCACTCTTCAGCGCGCCACAAAGGCTATACAATCGCACGCGAAGAGGCCGAGATCGAAGCAATCTGGTCGATGCGCAAGCGCGCCGTCGGTCTGCTCGGCAATGTCGAAGGACCGGTGCGCCCGGTGCCCTTCGTCGAGGACACCGCCGTTCCACCCGAACATTTGGCTGCCTATATAAGGGAATTCCGAGCCCTTCTCGATACCGAGGGGCTGGATTACGGCATGTTCGGCCATGTCGATGCCGGCGTGCTGCATGTTCGCCCGGCGCTCGATCTTACCCGCGCTGACCACCAGCCGCTCGTTCGCAAGATCAGCGACCGCGTCGTTGCCCTCACCCGCAAATATGGCGGCGTGCTCTGGGGCGAACATGGCAAGGGCGTTCGCTCCGAATATGTTCCTGAATATTTCGGCGAGCTTTATCCGAGCCTGCAGGAAATCAAGCATGCGTTTGATCCGGAAGATCGCCTCAATCCCGGCAAGATTGCATCCGGCGCGTCGCGACCGTTGCTTAAGATCGACGAAGTGTCACTGCGCGGTGACTTTGATCGTATCATCGGCAACGACATCCGTGCCGCCTTCGACAATGCAGTCTATTGCAATGGGAACGGCGCCTGTTTCGATTTCGAGGCTACAAGCCCGATGTGCCCCTCCTTCAAGGCAACGGGTGATCGGCGCTATTCACCGAAGGGCCGCGCGGCGCTGATGCGCGAATGGCTGCGCCTGCTAGCTGAACGGCAGATCGACCCACGACGCGAAGCCGAAGCTCAACGCCGCACCAACCGTTTCGGCAATTTCTTGCGGCGAGTAGTCAACTCGCTCAATCCGGGCAATCGCGACGATTTTTCCCATGAGGTGAGGGCGGCAATGGATACCTGCCTCGCCTGCAAGGCCTGCGCCGGCCAATGTCCCGTCAAGGTCAGCGTCCCGGCCTTCCGATCGAAATTTCTGGAGCTCTATTACGGTCGATACCTTAGGCCGCTGAAGGACCCGATCGTTGCGGCCATCGAAACGACCTTGCCGCTGATGGCGCGCTTCAAGCCGGGCTACAATCTGCTCACCGGGTCGACCGCCGGCCAGGCCTTGATGCGGTTTGCCGGTCTCACCGCCCCTCCCGCGATGCCTGCAGTATCGCTCGAACGGGAAGCCGCTCGTCTCCGCGTGCGGGTTGCTACTCCGGAACTGTTGGGAAAGCTCTCCGCAGAGGAGCGAGCCCAAGCGGTCGTCATCGTTGCCGATGTCTTCTCCACCTATTTCGATCCGGCCGTCGTCATCGCAGCGCTCAAGCTCGCCCTGAAAATGGGTTTCAAGCCGTGGCTCGCCGGATCACAGAACAACGGCAAGGCCTTGCATGTGCACGGCTATCTCGGTCGCTTCGAGAAAGCGGCGGCGAAATCGCGAGATTATCTCGATCGCATCTCGCAAATGGGCATTCCACTTGTCGGCATCGATCCGTCAATGACGCTGACCTATCGCAGCGAATATGCGGCTCTGCCATCCGCCAAGCTGCACGCGCCGGTGCTGCTGCTTCAGGAATGGCTTGCGGCCAATATTGACCGAATATCAGCATCAGAGGCTGTGCCGCACGAACGCTTCACGCTGCTTGCCCACTGCACGGAGAGAACGAATGCACCGGCTGCTCTCAAGCAATGGTCCGTGCTCTTCAGGAAATTGGGGATCAAGCTCGACATGGCCGATGCCGGCTGCTGTGGCATGGCCGGCACCTTCGGCCATGAGGTGCGCAATCGCGCCATTTCGGAAAAGCTCTACGCGATGAGCTGGCAGGAAAAGATCGCCGAAAACGGCAATCAGACGGTGGTGGTTATGGCGACCGGCTTTTCCTGTCGTTCACAGGTCGCCAAGATCGATCATCAGACCATCCCGCACCCGATCGAGATCCTCGAGCGGCTGATTGATTAGCCTTCAGAAAGTTTCCTCAACGGCCGAAATACATGTGGCGCCCGAAGGCGCCACGTACAAAACATCAAATAAAGTAACCGCTTAGACGGCTTCTCTCATCCTGATTTTTTCCAGGCTGTAAACCTGCCCGAAGCGATTGGCGAGGAAGTCGCCGAGATCGATTTCTTCCTGGCAGACGAAGCCCTTGGAGGGCAGTTTGCCCTGGGCCAGCAGATCGAGCACGGTGGTGATGCCGGCTGCGGTGGTGATCTGGATGGCGCTCATCTTCTTGCCCGCAACAATGCCTGCATAGACCTTATTGGCATAAGTCTCCTGCATGTAGCGGCCGTCGCGCCAACCGCAGACGGTGACGAAAACGACGACCACGTCCTGCATGGTGGCAGGCAGTGCGTTCTCGAAGAGATCCTTCAGCACATCGCGCCGGTTCTTGAGGTTGAGGTCGTTGAGCAGCGCCTTGATAATGGCCTGGTGGCCGGGATAGCGGATGGTGCGGTAGTTCATCGTGCGCACGCGGCCAGCTAGCGTCTTGGCGAGCGTGCCGAGGCCGCCTGACGTGTTGAAGGCTTCATAGGTGACGCCGTCGAGCGAAAATTCCTCGCGCTCTTCCATGGCCGGCACGGTGACAAGCTTGCCTTCGACGATCGCTTCGCAGGGCTCGATATATTCGTTGATGAGGCCGTCGGTGCTCCAGGTCAAATTGTAGTTCAGGGCATTGGATGGATATTGCGGCAGCGCGCCGACGCGCATACGCACGCTGTCGAGGCTGTCGAAGCGCTTGGCAAGATCATTGGCGACGATCGAGATGAAGCCTGGCGCAAGTCCGCATTGCGGGATGAAGGCAGTATTTGCTCCCTGAGCCAGTTCCTCGACCTTCTTGGTCGTCGCGACGTCTTCGGTGAGGTCGAGATAATGGACGGCGGCTTCAAGTGCCGCTTCCGCGACGAAGCCTGTGAGATGGAACGGTGCGGCCGACAGAACGGCGAACCTGCCCTTTAGAACGCCAACGAGCCCGGCGCGGTCGGCAATATCGACGGCGGCGGTGGAAATCGCAGGATGGTGGTCGATCTTGTCCAGCTGTTCCTGGCTGCGGTCGGCGACAACGACCGTGTAATCGCCCGTTTCGGCCAGCATCAGAGCAATTGCCCCACCGATCTTGCCCGCGCCGATGACCACTATGTCTTTCATATGACTCCCCTGCATTTCATTGATAAGATTTTTATAAGTGTAGGTAGGAGTTGAACGATTCATAGCGACAAAAAATGCATTTCGTTGTAGAAAACTATACAAACTGACGAATGGAATTTGCAAAATGCAGGAGCCGCCATGCAGGTTACCGATAAGGACCGCGAACTGATCGCCTTGCTCGGCCAGAATGCCCGGATGCCCGTCGCGACTCTCGCCAAAAAGCTGTCGCTGTCGCGCACCACCGTTCAGGCGAGGCTCGAACGGCTGGAGCGGGAGGGTGTGATTGCGGGCTACGGCGTGCGGCTGTCGGAGACCTATCTGTCCGGCCTCATCCGGGCGCATGTGCTGATCACGATCGCGCCGAAAGCGCTGTCGGTCGTGACCGCATCGCTGAATGCGATCCCCGAGGTCACGACGCTTCATTCCGTCAGCGGCACGTTCGATCTGATCGCCATTATCGCAGCACCGTCGATCTCCGAGCTGGATCAGCTGATCGACGGCATCGGCACGATCGACGGCGTCGAACGCACCCTGTCATCAATCATTCTTTCGACCAGGATCTCGCGTTGAAAGTGGCCGATTACGCGATCGAGACCGGCTCCATCTCGGGTGTAGTGGAAAGCACCGCTTCCTTCAAAGCCTGCGAATAAGGATGCTGCGGATTGTCGAGGACGGCGCGCGCACCGCCCTGCTCGACGATCTCCCCTTTCTTCATGATGATGATGCGATCGCTGATATAATAGGCGGTCGCCAGATCATGGGTGATGTAGATGATCGACAGCCCCAGCTCTTTCTTCAGCTGACCGAAGAGATTGACGATCGCCATTCTCAGCGAAGCATCGACCATCGAAACCGGCTCATCGGCCACCAGCAGACGGGGCTGCGGTATGAGCGCGCGAGCGATGGCGGTTCGCTGCAGCTGGCCGCCCGAAAGCTCATGCGGAAATCGCCCCTTCACCTCGGCAAGCGTCAAGCCGATATGGGCAAGCGCCTCGTCTGCGATACGCTCGACATCGGTTCGGCTTGGCCTTGGACCCATCGGCGCAAAATTTCTTGCCGTTTCAAAAAGATATCGATCAACCCTCTTGAGTGGGTTGAACGCTTCGAACGGATTTTGAAGGACCGGCTGCACCTCCCGCATGAAGGCGCGTCGTTCGGACCGGCCGTGAATGGCCACTGGTCTGCCGCGAAAATTCAGGCTGCCCGATGTCGGCGCCGTCTGGCCGAGGATCATCGACGCAATGGTGGATTTGCCGGAGCCCGACTCGCCGACGATAGAAAGGATTTCCGGCTCTTCTCCCAGGCTCAGGCTGACATCGCGAACCGCCATGATATGACGACGACTAAGCATACCGCCCTGACGATAGATCTTGCTGACATGCGAGAGAGAAAGAAGGTCGCTCATCGCGCTCCTCCCGTCACCGCGAAACAGGCGACACGCCGGTCCGGCTCGACGCTCACCATAGGCGGCACTTCGCGGCTGCAGATATCTATGCGCTTCGGGCAACGCGGATGAAAACGACATCCTTCCGGCGGCATGGCGAGATTGGGCGGCCGTCCTTCCAGCGACGGCCGGGTCGAGGCATCACCGATCCGCGGCAGGCTTGCGACCAGATGCTGCGTATAGGGATGGAGCGGCAGCTGGAAAAGCTTGCGCGTCGGCGCCTCCTCCACCAACCGGCCGGCATAGACGATGCCGATACGATCGGAAACAGCGGCATGAACGCCCATATCATGGGTGACGAACAGGAAGGACGACCCCATCTCGCGCTGTATTTCGCGGATCATCTGGAGCACGTCGCGCTGGACGATGACATCGAGCGCCGTCGTCGGCTCGTCGGCGATGATGAATTCCGGCGTCAGGATGGTCGCAAGCGCGATCGTCATGCGCTGGCGCATGCCGCCCGACAATTCATGCGGATAGGCGTCGAGAAGATTCGCATCGAGCTTCAGCCGCTGAAGGTGAGCACCAACCCTATCGAAGAAGGTGCCGCGATCGGCCTTCATGTGGCGGAAGGCGAAATCCGTGAAGGAGTGCCGGATGCGGCGCACGGGATTGAGCACGTTCATCGATCCCTGCATGATATAGGAGAGATGCCGCCAGCGAAGCGATGCCCGCTGCTCCGCCGTCATGGCGTAAATGTCCTGAGTCCCATTGTTGAAATGGAATTTGACGGCACCGGAGACGACGCGCAGCGGCGGCCGGATGGCGCCCGCAATCGTCTTGATCAACGTCGTCTTGCCGCTGCTCGATTCACCGGCAACGCCATAGATCTCGCCGCGGCCGATCGACAGGCTGACATCGTCAACCGCCCGCACCTCGCGATCGACACCATAAAGGAAGGCCCGGTAATAGGCCCTAAGGTTGTTGACCTCGACGACAGCCTCCATCCCTCAGCCTCCCATCCGGTTCAAACGACTGCGGGGGTCGTTATATTCATTCATTGACATCGACAGCAGGAAGAGCGCCATGAACAGCACCACGATGGCGGCAACCGGCGCTGCAACCCACCACCATGTTCCGGCGATCAGCGCCGAATGCGCATTGGCCCAGTAGATCATCATGCCCATGGTCGGCGTCTCGATATCGGTAAAGCCGAGCACCGCAAGCGTGATCTCCATGCCGATCGACCAGATCATGTTGTTCATCGTGGTGGCAAAAACGATCGGCAGCACATAGGGCAGATGCTCCTCGACGAGGATCTTGCGCATGCTCATGCCGGAATAGACGCTCTGCGTGGTGAAAGGCCGCGTCTTCAGGCTGATCGCCACGGAGCGGATCAGGCGCGCATCGTAGGACCAGCCGAGCGAGGCCATGACGATGATGAGCACCGTCCAGGTCATTTCATCCTTGAGCACGAAGTAGAACAGGATCAGTAGCGGAAACTGCGGAATGACCATGATGCTGTCATTGATCGCCATCAGCACACGATCGACGGCACCTCCGGCATAGCCGGCCACCAGCCCCACGACAAGCGAGATGATGCGCGAGAGAATGGCGACGCCGATGCCAAAATAGAGTGTGTTGCGAAGCGCTGTCGTCAGCTGCCAGAAGACATCCTGACCACGCGATGTGGTACCCAGCCAGTACTGCCCATCCGGCGGCATGTCGGGCGGCAGCAGATAAAGATCGGCCGGGCCATAGGGCGAGAAATAGGACAGGATCACCAGCCCGACGATGATGGCGAGCAACAGAAGACCGAAGAGGAATTCCATATTCTGGCGTGCGAGGTCACGAACGATCGTCAGCATGGCCTACTCCACCTTGATGCGCGGGTCGATCAGCGGACCCAATATGTCGATGATGAAGACAGCCGCGGCGACACCGACGATCGACAGCGCGCTAAGCCCAAGGACGAGACTGTAGTCGCCTGCGTGCACGGCCGAAATCAGGAGATTGCCGATACCGGGATAGCCGAAGACGATTTCTGTGATGACCGTGCCGTTGAAGACCGCGCCAAGGGACATGGCAAGGCCGGTGAACTGCGGCACCATGGCATTGCGGGCGATGTAGGAGCGCAGGATCTTGCGCTTCGGCACGCCGCCGAGCTCGGCGAAAACGACGTAATCCTCGGTGATGATATTGGAGACCAGCGCCCGCATGCCGATGAGCCAGCCGCCCGTCCCGACAAGGATCAGCGACAGCGCCGGCAGGATGGAGTGGCGGAGAATATCGAGCACCAGTGTAACGGAGAGATTGAGGTTGGTGTTCATCTCGTAGCCGCCATTGATCGGCAGGATCGGCCAGACATAGCCGAAGAGAATGATCAGCACGAAGGCGAGAATGTAATAGGGGATCGGCTGCATGGCGATGAACACTAGGCTGACGGCCTTCAGCACCGAGCTCTTACGATAATATCCGGCGAGCGCGCCGATCGCGTTGCCGAGAATGAAGGTCAGGATGACGGAAACAGTCATCAGGCCGATCGTCCAGGGCAGCGCCCTCGCAATGATGGCGGAAACAGGCGTGGGAAAGGCCGAAAGCGAAGGCCCGAGATCACCGGTCGCAAGACGCCCCCAGAAATGCAGATATTGCTGCCAGATGGAACCCTCGAGACCATAAAGCTCACGCAACGACTGACGCATCAGCTCGACGGCGCGGGGATCGGATTGGCCCATCTGCTGGATGGTCCCGATGCTTTCCTCGACAGGATCGATCGGTGTCATGTGGGTGATGAAGAACGTCGCGGAAATGCCGAGGAAGACAACGAGCAGGAATTGGCCAAATCGTTTCAATACGAAAACTGGATAGGACGTCATGCCGCCGTCTTCCTTACTGCTTGCGCTTCATCATGAATTCAAAAGATTCGCCGGACCTGCCTAGTGTCCGGCGAAAGGTGCCTGATGCGGCGGTTGTCGCATCAGGGTCGGGAGAAATCAGGGCTGGGCCGGCTTCAGCTTGACCATCATCAACCGGGAGTTCGCCCAATTGGGAACGGGGTCCGTATAGGGGTCGGCAATGGTCGGATAGCCTTTCCAGTAAGTCGTATCCATCGAAGTGAAGACGTTATAGGACATCAGCGGAATGGTCGGCATCTGCTGCGCGACCAGCTTCAGATAGTCCTTGCCAAGTTCGATACCCTTCGGATCATCGGCGCTGACGCGGCGAATATTTTCGATGATCTTGTCGAGATCCGGATTGGACCAGCGCTGCCAGTTACGGGGCGCCTGGTTCTCGCCCTTCTTGGCGACGAACTCCGAATGCCAGCTGTCGAGGAAGAAGGACAGATCGGGATCGCCGCCCCACGTCTCGACGCTCCATGCGATCGCAACCTGGTAGTTGCCGGGCTGCAATCCCGCCTGCCAGACGCTGGTGGATGGAGCAGCTTTGGAATCGATCCCGAAGGCTGCCCATTGCTGCGCGATCAGCGTGCCCGCACGCGTAAAGACGGAGCGAGTGTCGCCTTCGACCGTCAAACGGATCTTGAACGGCTGTCCGTCAGGCGTCATCCATTTGCCGCCCACCTTCTTAAAGCCGGCCTTTTCCAATAGCTCAGCGGCGGCCTGCGGATCTGGCTTCCACCAGCCATAGCCGAAGGCAGCGCTGATGGCGGCCGGATCGGTCGGGATCTGATCCTTGTATTTCGGCTGCTTGCGCAGGATATCCGCAATCTGCTGACCGATCGTCGGATCATAGGGCTTGATCTTGCGCTTGCCCGTATCGATCTCGAAATTCTTCAGCCAATCCTGCATCGGCGCCTGATAATCCGTCATCGCGATCGCCGTTGGCGGAACGCCAAGTGCGGAGAGCGTGGCCGCGCCACGATAGCTCGCCATGTCGACGGCCTTGATATCGATCAGCAGTGCCAGCGCCCAGCGCACGTCGGCATTCTGGAACAGCGGATCCTGATTGTTGAAGATCACGGCAGGCAGCGTCGGATCCGGATGCGCGAAGGGGAAACCGGGGAACCAGCTTTCGACGGTCTTCGACTTTTCCTTCAGCGTGAACATGCCTTCCGGCGTGTTGTCATGAATGATATCGAGATTGTGCTCAAGCTGAGCGATCGTGCGCTTATCCGGCGGACCTGGATCGACATAGGTGACATATTTTGGGGCCGGCTCGCCGAAGCGGGCAAGCGATGTGCGCTGCCAATCGTCGCGCTTTTCCCAGGTGTACCATTTACCCTGCGGATCGAACGCCTTCAGCTTATAGGCGCCAAGCGAAACGGGATTGGCGAAATCGTAGCGAACCGGATCGGCCACCTTTTCGAAGACATGCTTGGGCATGATCCAGGCGCCGTTCCAGCGAACGGTGAAGATCGCATGGAAACGTGAATTTGGCTTCTTCAGCTTGAAGACGACCGTATAAGGATCCGTTGCTTCGACGCTGGCGACCTGCACCGAGAAGGCCGCGCTCCAGTTCATGCCCGGATGGTCCATCTGGGTCTTGACGGTGTAGACCACATCGTCGGCGGTGAATTCCACGCCGTCGCTCCAATAGAGGCCCTTGCGCAGTTTCACCGTCATCTGGGTGAAATCGTCATTATATTGCGGCTTGTCGGAAGCAAGGGAATTGTCCCAGGCCGAACCGCCCAGACCTTTCTCCGGATCGATGTACCAGAGCGTGTCCATCGTCAGCTGCTGGAGGCCGGTCGAAACGCCGCCGCCGCCATTGACCCAGATGTTGAACCAGCCCGGATTCTTGATCGTTCCCTCAGGGTTTTCGACGATCAAGGTCTCCTTGCGGGGCAAGGCGGTATAATCTTGAGCCTTGGCTGCCGCTATGAGGCCGAACGTGGCCAGCGCGACGCCGAAGGCAAGCTTCTTCCACTGCTTCATGATCTCCTCCCGTTTTTATCGACTGCGCGGCACACTCCAAGCAATGGTGGGTAGACCGCGATTTTCACCCCTTTTTCCCCGGCCAGCCGCTCAAAGCAGCGTGCGGCGGTCCGGGCCTGCAACGGGTCGTCGGTCGCCTCCTCGCGACCATCAGACCGTTTTCGGTGCCGGAGTGCATACCCCGGCGGCAAAGCATCACACCGCGAGCCGGATCACGGTGTAGGATAGCGGCTTCAGCGTAGCGCGAAGCCGGCCATCCTCGATCTTGGCATCGCCTGTATTGGTTGGTACGACCGCGTTCGGATGCGCTGCCGTGTTGGTTGCCTGCAGATCGCTGTGGACCATTTCATGCTGCTCGACGACACGGGCTCCGGCAAAGCCTTCGAGACGTGTATCTAGATCGAGCGCGCTGTCAGGATGCCGGTTGACGGCAAAGAGCGTGACCATTTTGCCGAGCTCATCGTGAACGGCCGACACATCAAGATAAGGCACATCATCGGCCTCGTCGCTGTCATAGGTCGGACCATCCGTGACAAGACGCAGCGCATAGCCGCGACCGTATTTCGAGGCGAAATAGAGCGGATAGTAAATCGTCTGCCGCCATGCGGGGCCGCCATCTTCCGTCATGATCGGCGCGATCACGTTGACAAGCTGGGCGATGCAGGCAATGCGAACACGATCAGAACGGCGAATGAAGGTATTGAGAATGCCGCCGACCTGCAGCACGTCCTCGAAATTATAGACATCTTCAAGCAGATGCGGCGCATCCGGCCATTCATCGCGGGCAAGGATCTCTTTATCCTGCTGGTTGGAGTGATACCAGACGTTCCACTCGTCGAAGGAAATGCCGATCGTCTTCTTCGACCGCTTCTTCGCCTTGATATAGTCGATGACGCCGCCGATGGTGACGATGTAGCGATCGAGTTTCTCGGCCTTGGCGAGATAGTTCAGCGTGTTTTTCTCGCGGTTGGCGAAATACATATGTAGCGAGATATGGTCGGCGCTGTCGTAGCACTGATCCAGGACCTCAGCTTCCCAATCGGGATAGGTCTTCATGTCGGAATTGGACGAACCGCAGACGACGAGTTCGAGCGATTTATCAAAGCCGCGCATGGCCTTGGCAGTCTCATCGGCCAGGCGTCCATATTCGTAAGCCGACTTGTGACCGACCTGCCAGGGACCGTCCATTTCATTGCCGAGGCACCATAGCTTCACCCCGTGCGGATCGGCCCAGCCATGCTTGCGCCGCAGATCCGACCAGTATGTGCCGCCTGGATGGTTGCAATATTCAAGGAAGTTTCTCGCCGCATCCAGCCCGCGCGAGCCGAGATTGACGGCAAGCATCGGTTTGGTATTGGCCTTCTTGCACCAATCAACGAACTCATTGACGCCGATCTGGTTGCTTTCGCGCGTCCGCCAGGCAAGATCGAGACGCACGGGGCGCTCGGACCGCGGCCCGACGCCATCTTCCCAATTATAGGCCGAAACGAAATTACCACCGGGATAGCGGCAATAGGGCGAGTTGAGCTCGCGCACCAGCTCAATCACATCCTTGCGAAATCCGTTCTCGTCGGCAGTCGGATGGCTCGGCTCGTAGATGCCGCCATAAATCGCCCGACCTAGATGCTCCAGAAAAGAGCTGTAAAGCCGATCATCGATGTCGGCGATTCGGAAATCACGGTGAACGATCACATGCGCCTTCACGGCCTTCCTCCCATATATATCAAATATCTCGTTCTTATACCTTGATCTTGATACACTTTTGAGAGGCCGTCAACGCACTCGAGGCGGAAAATATCGCAATAGCCACGAAGGCAACACTCGCGAATGGGCGAAATGCTTCGCACAATCAGCCATTTACGAAAAATACGACTTATGGGAATTTAACTCTGCCGATATACTATATATCAAAAATTATGATACTATTGGGCCAAATCGATGCGCATGAGGATATCGCGGCCATAATTGCCGAAACCGCGGCCAAAAATATTGATGCCACCGGTGTTGCGCGCATCGTCGGCAATGCCGATCCGCAGGCGGATCGAGGAATGCTGGCTGATGGCGAGATCATCGATCGTTACATCGGAAGAGGCAACTCCGTCGATAAAGGTGCCCTTCTTGGAGATTCGCCAGGTCTTGAGCTTGCCGTATTGAGAGCCTTCCAACTTCCACCAGCTTGGCGTGAAGGCCCCGCGCTTGTCACCGTAATCGCCGGGAGACGTCCATGTGCCGACAGCAACGCCGTTGATCCAGACCGTGATGTCGGACGGCCAGTCCGGATTGGTGCCAGGCACTTCGGAGGACAACTCCATCGAGAATTCGATGGCATTGACATTCCTGTTCAAGATCTTGGCATTGTTCGGGAATTTATATTCGACATGGCCGCGCCCGAACCAGAGAAGACCAGCCTGCATGCGCTGCGGATCGAGAAAATAGTCGGGAACATCGAGCAGGCCGATGACGCCCTCGGTCGAGCACAGGCCGCATGGCGCATGCGTCTCGCAGCTCGTATAGAGGCCGATCGGCATGGCGACTTCGATCACGTCCTCATCATGCTTGAAGGCCTGATCCTCGAAGCTCAGCAGGATCTCGTCATAAAGCGCAGTGCAGATCTTCTGGTAGCCTTTACGCGCCTTCGCAGCCTTGGTTTCGACAAGGCCGGCCTCCTCGAGGATCATGATACCAGTCGCGACGGTCGATTGCGGCAAATCCAGTTCCCGGGCGATCTCGTTGACATTCAACGAGCCCCTTGCGCAGAGCAGCTTCAGCATATCGACGCGCGCCGGGGCCGAAAGCGCCCTGAAGACCGCAGCGTTCTCACCCGCATAAATTGTCAGAAAGCCGCGCTGCATGAAATCCTGAATTCCCCATCAATACGTCTCATTTATATCAGGATTTTTGATTTCACAAGAGATATCAGTTCGAAAGCCCGGAGTGGCGCCTTCTCCGCGGAATGGGAAGACGCCAATCCGCTTGGCCGTTACACAACCCACCGCAACGAAATCGCCGGTAGATCCTCGGACGCCGCCGGCCTCACCGGCAAGTCTCTATTCGCTTCAGGGCAGCGGTAATGCCGGAGAGAGAGTAAGAATAGCTCGTCTCGGTGCCACGCTTCGAGGTTGCCTGCAGCTGCAGCTGCGCGCCGCCCTTCATGGCATTGACCATGGTCGGCTCCTGCGATTCGTTCCTTACCCAACCGTGCCTGTCTTTTGTAAACATCGGGAATGTCTTGTCGCCAACCGTCGCCGTCATCTGCGCGCCGTCTTTCAGGTCATAGCCCATTGCTGCTTCCGGAACCAGTTTGTCACCGGGAGACAAGCGCGAGACAATGAAGAAATTGTCGCCGTGGTCGACACTGGCGGGCTGCTGCGTAACCGGCCTCGATAAAACATAGCAACTGACGCTGTCGCCGGATTTATAAGAATATGCACCCCAGTGATCGAATTGATCGATACGGACGGGCACTTCCGCATGCGCGATACCGGCACTGAATGCGACGAAGACCAGAGCGGGGGCGAGATTTCTTGCAAACATAGTTTCCTGCCATTTCTTGTTTCAAGGACATTGAAAGCGAGAGATGCACTCACACGCGCGGCAGTTTCGGTGCGGTGCGTTATCCGATTGTTAATGTCTTCGTTAAAATTTGTTCATGTTAGGAAACACGCAGGAAACCATATATGGGAAGAACACAACCTCGTCGGCATTGACGATCAGTTCACAGTTTGCGCTGTTCCATCCGCTGCATCCATGCACATATAGCCGCCTGAACCTACGGCTTTTGTAAGCCATGCTATGAAGACGTAAACAGGTGGCGCCTTGGACGCCCCGTGTGTCTGCATGGAGATGTGTGATCCGCAATAGGCTGTACCAATCGGATTATAATAGGATGGTATCATGAAGAAGATCGGTTTCCTTTCCTTCGGCCACTGGACGCCCTCGCCCCAGTCGCAAACGCGCTCGGCTGCCGACACGCTGCTGCAATCGATCGATCTGGCGGTCGCGGCCGAGCAATTGGGCGCGGATGGCGCCTATTTTCGCGTGCATCATTTCGCACGCCAGCTCGCATCGCCCTTCCCGCTGCTGGCAGCTGTCGGCGCAAAGACCAGCCGCATCGAAACCGGCACCGCCGTCATCGATATGCGCTATGAAAACCCGTTCTACATGGCCGAGGATGCGGGCGCTGCCGATCTCATCGCCGGCGGCCGGCTGCAGCTCGGCATCAGCCGCGGCTCGCCGGAACAGGTGATCGATGGCTGGCGCCACTTCGGCTATACGCCGATGGAGGGCGAAAGCGACGCCGACATGGGGCGCCGGCACGCCGAAGTGCTGCTCGATCTCTTGCGCGGCGAAGGATTTGCACAACCCAATCCGCGGCCGATGTTCCCCAATCCTCCCGGTCTCTTGCGTCTAGAGCCGCATTCCGAAGGCTTGCGTGACCGAATCTGGTGGGGTGCGTCCTCCAATGCCACGGCCGTATGGGCGGCAAAGCTCGGCATGAACCTGCAAAGCTCGACCCTCAAGGACGACGAGACCGGCCAGCCCTTCCATGTCCAGCAGGCCGATCAGATCAGGCTCTATCGCGAGGCCTGGAAAGAAGCCGGACACAAGCGCGAGCCGCGGGTTTCGGTCAGCCGCAGCATCTTCGCGCTGGTGAACGATCTCGACCACGCTTATTTCGGCCAGAGCGGCAAGGATGCTGACAAGATCGGCTTCATCGATGAAAAGACACGCGCCATTTTCGGCCGCAGCTATGCCGCAGAGCCGGATGTGCTGATCGAGGAGCTGGCAAAGGACGAGGCTATCGCTGCGGCCGACACACTGCTGCTGACGGTGCCGAACCAGCTTGGGGTCGACTATAACGCCCATGTCATCGAGAGCATCCTGACTCATGTCGTACCGGCGTTGGGTTGGCGCTAGGACGGTCCTGAAACAGGAAGAGACGGGACTGATTGCCCGCGCAAGCTGACCTTCGCGGCAGTCGTTTCAGATTTTATCCGCTGCGGGGCACATGCTTGACGGATCAAGTCAAGGCGTTGTGACGCCGCAAGCCATGAAGTGCCGACAATACCAGCAGCGCCATGATGGCAGAGAAAGCCACAAGCGGCCATGCGCTATCGCCATCCAACGCGGTGACCGCCAGCGTCCCGACGACACTCACGATCAGGCTCTGAATGCAGAAATGAAACGCCACCGCAGCTCCGGCGATATCGCCGAACTCGGCCAGGGCTCCATTCGCCGTCACAGATCCTGCAAAGACGATACCGACCGCCATGATCCACATCGGAAACACGAAGCTTACGAAGGACGGCACCCCATAGAGCTGACCGAGAACAAGAGCTGCCGCACCGACGAGAAGCAATCCCATGCCCCGCGCAACGCAGCCCGCAACACCCCATCTTTCGACAAACCATCCGGCAAAGCGTGCCGTAGCGATCATCACGACAGCAACCGTTGCAAAGGCGATGCTGAAGCCGAGCTCGGAATAGCCGGCCCGGCCGATCAGCACGCGGGGAGCGGTCGAGAAGAACACGAAGAACGTCCCCATTCCCGCACTGAAGGCGAGCGTATAGGTCCAGAACGAACGGCTTCTGAAGATCGGCCCAATCGATCGGCACGGCCCGATCGAGCCTTGAGGTCTCGTTTCATGCCACTTCGCCATGGCGTGAAAGGTCGCAGCCGATGCCAGAAGCGAAAGCAAAATGAAGATGGCACGCCAACCGAACTGGTCGGCAATCATCGCTCCGGCTATCGGGCCGAGCGCCGGCACGAAGGAGAGTATCGAACCAAACGTGGCGTAGATAATGGCCTGCTCCGGACGGTTGCCGTAGACATCCCGCACGGTCGCGAAGGTCGCGACCAAGGCTGCCGATGCGCCGATGGCCTGCAGCAGGCGGCATAGCACGAAGACAGGTGCACCCCATGACAAGGCCGCTCCGAGAGAGGCAACGGCAAACAGAACGGCACCGGAAAGCAGGACCGGGCGACGGCCGATGCGATCCGAAAGAGGGCCGAACACGACCTGTCCGAGACCCAGCATGATCATATAGAGGCTCAATGTCAGCTGGACTACCGCAGGCGTGGTGTTGAGAATGCCGGGCATCGACGGCACGACAGGAAGGTAGATATCCATGGCCAGCGAGGCGAGGATATCAAAAGGCGCCATCAGCAGCAGTGCCGCCGGCAGCGAATAGGCCCATGACGGGCGTATGTCAGACATGAGAAAATTCCGCTCGAAAGAGAGATCGGGCGGCGCCTGCCACTGGCATCAATGGGAATGAGTTCGACAGCACGCCGCAACAACAAAAGCTGTTGCGGCTTATCTATCTGCTGACTTGGAATTCCCCATGCCGATGGCCTCGTGGCGAGATACGTGATGACCACAGCGTTTAGCAGATGACATTGGACCGAGCAATGATGTTGCGACGGGCGCGGTCGCAACCACCACATGCAATGCGGTCAGCCGCGCATCGAAAATGAGGTGAAAATCTAATGAATTTTTAACCATGACTGTGCCCTAACTGCTTGTAATTTCTTTCTTGGAGCAGGTTATGGTGCGCGCATCGAAAATGGACGAGTTGAACGATAGGCTCGACTTTGTTGGACTGGGACAGGATGCCAGGCAGGCTCTTTTGGAGCTGCAGCCGACTATCGAATCCGCCGTCAAAGGCTCTCTCGACACATTTTACGAGAAGATCACCAAACATCCGGCGATGTCGAAATTCTTCTCGTCGCAACAGCATGTGCACCACGCCAAATCCAAGCAGCAGGACCATTGGAAGACGATCGCGTCAGGCAAATACGGACCCGATTATGTCGAAGCGGTCTCGGCGGTCGGCAGGACCCATGCCCGTCTCGGCCTCGAGCCGCGCTGGTACATTGGCGGCTACGCCTTGATCCTCGAAGGGATGGTGCGTTCGATCGTTGCGCAGCAGCTCAATGGTTTCATGCAGCGCAAGCATGAACAAGCTCTGTCACGGCGGTTGTCGGCGATCGTCAAGGCCGCCCTCGTTGACATGGATTACGGCATTTCGGTTTACCTGCAGGTGCTCGCCGATGAGCGCGACCGCGCCGAATCCGAGCGGGCTTCTGCACAGCGCGAGCAGGAACGCGCGCTTAATGCCCTCGGCGTAGCGCTGAACGGACTTGCGAACGGCGACCTGACGGCTGATATTACAGAAGCCCTTTCGGCCGAATTCGAGGTCCTGAAGAGCAACTACAACGAGTCGCTCGCATCCCTCGGCACTGCAATGCAGCGCATCGAAGACTCGGTGACACGCGTTCGCGACGAAGCCGGTTCGATCTCGTCTGCCGCTGACAACATGGCAAGGCGCACGGAACAGCAAGCCTCTGCGCTCGAGGAAAGTGCCGCGGCGATCGACCAGATCACCACCATTTCCGAACAGACCGCCGAACGGACGCGCGAAGTGCAGGCGATCGTCAAGGAATCCGCCTCGGAGGCGGAACGCTCGCGCGAGGTCGTACAGCAAGCCGTGTCCGCCATGGGCGATATCGAAACCTCGTCGCGCAGGATGACCGATATCATCTCCGTCATCGACGACATTGCCTTTCAGACGAACCTTCTGGCTTTGAACGCCGGCGTCGAGGCGGCAAGAGCGGGCGAACAGGGCAAGGGCTTCGCCGTCGTCGCGCAGGAAGTCCGTGAATTGGCGCAGCGTTCGGCGACCGCCGCAAAGGAAATCAAGGATCTCATCGACAGGTCATCCAACGATGTGCGTCGCGGCGTCGAACTGGTCAACAGAACCGGCGAGGCGCTGGCGCTCATCGGCAATCAGGTCGCTTCCATCGACCGGAATGTCGGCGCCATCGCTCGCTCGACGCAGGAACAGGCCGCCGGCATAAGCGAGATCAATTCCGCCGTCCGCAACATGGATCAGATGACCCAGCAGAATGTCGCGCTAATGGAAGAGACGAATGCCTCGACGCGGCACCTCGCCGATATCAGCAACGAGCTCGCTGGTCTTGTCGGACGGTTCAAGACCGTGCGTTCGGGAACGCGGACCGGGGCCGTCAGGCTGAAACTCGCAGGCTGAGACGGTCGCCGGACACCGCAATCATTCGCATTCCAACCACCATTTATCCCAAACGGCTCCGGATATGAATCCGGGGCTGTCTCCAACTATGCAGCCTCTCCCGGCATCTCTTCGATTTCCGCCAACAGCCATTGGCGAAACACCTTCATCGACGCCGTCTCCGCTCGCGATTTCAAGCGCGTCAGCCAATAGCTGCCGGTCATCGCGGTGATCTGGAACGGCTGCATGATCCTGCCGGCCTCGATGTCGTGGGAAAACATCGCGACCGGCACCAGCGCGACGCCAACGCCGCGTGCTGCAGCCTCCACCAGCGTCAACGACGAATCGAACATCCAGCCACGAAGATGTGGTGGCGGCAGGCCCGCCGCCCTGAACCAGAGCGACCATTCATCGACGCGATAGGATCGCAACAGCTCGACATCGACGAGATCGGCAGGCGTGCGCAATCGCGCGCCGATATCCGGCGTGCAAACCGGGGAGAGCGGCGCATCCATAAGATGGATCGCTTCCGTTCCATGCCAGGCGCCGTCGCCGAAGCGCAGGAAGAAATCCAGTCCGTCGAGCACCATGTCGGCTCGGTTGTTGTTGGTCTTCAGGCGCAGATCGACATGCGGATGCTGCGCTTTGAAACTGCCGAGACGCGGCAGGAGCCAGCCGATCGCGAAAGTCCCGACGACGCCGATCGTCAGGATCTCGGCGAAATTCCCCTCCTCCAGCTGGCTGAGCGTGGCGCTCATGCGGCGAAAGGCATCGGTCAGCACCGGCAGCAGCGCGTGCCCTTCATCGGTCAGCGCCAGACCGCGCGGCAGGCGCTTGAAAAGAGTTACACCGAGCACGTCTTCCAGCACCTTGACCTGATGGCTGATCGCCGTCTGCGTGACCCGGAGCTCGAGGCCAGCCCGCGTAAAACTGCAATGCCGCGCCGAGGCCTCAAAAACGCGCAGCGCGTTCAGCGGCAGCTGGGAAATATCCATTTGTGTCCTAAGACCAAGTTTTTCTCATGTCTAAGCCCAGAATTGATCGTTTGTCTAGGGCACGCAGCAGAGCCATAGTCTGCCTCGCAAGGTGATTTGCCAGATCCCAATGACGTCCACGGGCTCGATAGGCGCACCATTGCCCAACGCAAAATCGAAGTGGAAACGTGATGACGATCTTATTGTCACGCCGGCAAAGCCTTGCCGGCAGCTTGCTCGCGCTGCCTGTTCTGGTGGGGCTTAGCGCGGCCGGACGCACTGCAGACGATAATACGGGAGAGGCGCAGCTCGCTGCGCTCGAAAGCAAGCATCCGGGCCGCATCTGCGTCAGCATTCTCGACATGGCGAGCGGCAAGCGCATCGAGCATCGCGCCGGCGAGCGCATCCTGATGTGCAGCACCTTCAAGGCATTGGCCGCAGCTCTGGTGCTTGCCCGCGTCGACAAGGGCGATGAAAAGCTCGATCGGCGCATTCACTACAGGAAGAGCGATCTCATCGACTATTCTCCAGCGACCGAACCCAATGCCGGAGAAAATGGCATGACCGTTGGCGATCTTTGCGCGGCGGCAGTGACGCTCAGCGACAATACCGCGGCCAATCTGCTGCTCGCGAGTTTCGGCGGCCCAGAAGCAATTACGACCTTCTGCCGCAGCATAGGCGACGAGATCACCCGCCTCGACCGCACCGAGCCTACGCTGAACTACCATGACACTCCGAACGATGAGCGCGACACGACGACAGCTTCGGCGATGCTGGAAAGCCTGCGGCAGCTTCTGTTCACCGATGTGCTGACGCCAGCCTCGCGATCGCAGCTCGCTGCCTGGCTGATCACCAACAAGACGGGTGACACCCGCCTGCGCGCCGGCCTTCCAAAAAACTGGCTGGTTGGCGACAAGACCGGGACAAACGGCGACAAAGCCGGCAATGCCAATGATATCGCGGTGCTGTGGCCAGCAAACCGTGCGCCCATCATCGTAACAGCCTATTGCGAGATACCGGAAATCGCAGCCGACGAGCGCAATGCCATCATTGCCGAGATCGGCCGGATCGCTGCGGCGATCTGAGATCATACGCACCGGATAACAGCCGCCACCGGTCATCACCTCCTTTTCGACCATGCGATCCTGCACGGTCGATCATCACAATGAGGATATCATCTTGAATATACGCACTAATTCTCTGCAGAAGCTCGGTATGGTCGCCGTCTGCCTTTTCTATGGGATCGGCGCCCACGCCGCCGAAGTCAATGATCGCGAGCAGCTCGAGCGAGCTGTCAACGAGATCATTCGTCCGCTCATGAAGGATAACGACGTGCCGGGCATGGCGATCGCGATTACCGTCAAGGGCAAGCGCTACATCTTCAACTATGGCGTCGCCTCGAAGGAGAGCGGCCAGAAGGTGACGAACGACACGATCTTCGAGCTCGGCTCCATCAGCAAGACCTTTACGGCCGTCCTTGGCTCCTACGCCCAGATCAGCGGAAAGCTCTCCTTCTCCGACAAGGCGACAAAATATATGTCGGAACTTGCGGGTACCAGTTTCGACAAGATCAGCCTCCTCGATCTCGCCACATATTCGGCCGGCGGTCTGCCTCTGCAGTTTCCCAACGGCGTGACGGATCAGGACAAGATGGTTGCTTATTATCGCAACTGGCATCCTTCCTTCGCGCCCGGCACCTATAGGCAATATTCCAATCCCAGCATCGGCCTGTTCGGTTACCTAGCGGCGCAGGCGATGGGCGAGCCGTTCGACACGCTGATGCAGGACAAAATTCTTTCCGGTCTCAACCTCAACCACACCTATGTCCGCGTTCCACAGGCGGAGATGGGCAACTATGCCTACGGCTATTCGAAGCAGGGCAAGCCGATCCGCGTCAATGGCGGCGTTTTCGACACGCAGGCCTACGGCATCAAGACTACGAGCTCCGACATGCTTGCCTTTCTCGAAGCCAATATCGGCGAGGCAAAGCTCGACGGCAGACTTCAGCAGGCGATCGATGCGACGCATGTCGGCTATTATAGGGTCGACAACACGACGCAAGCCCTCGGTTGGGAGATCTACGCCTATCCGACGACGCTTGCCCGGCTGCTTGCCGGCAATTCGTCCGACATGGCACGTGAGCCGCATAAGATCACCCGCCTCGATCCACCGCAGCAGCCGCGCAAGGATGTCCTTCTGAACAAGACGGGTTCGACGAACGGCTTCGGCGCCTATGCAGCCTTCATGCCCGCGCGGCAGGTCGGCATCGTCCTGCTGGCGAACAGGAATTTTCCGATCCCTGCGCGCGTTTCGTCGGTCTACAAGATCCTGACCGCCGTCGAAAACCTGCCTGGATCGAACGAGGCAAAGTAGAGACCGGGCTCGAAGGTTTGGTCCGCTCCAACGAACGGCCGACTCCAGCAAAAGCTGACGGTCGGCCAGTATCATTTCACACAGCGCCATTCGCCAAACCGCTGACATATATGACGAGATACCATGTCGTACATGTACGAAGCAGGCTGCTTCGAATGCGTTCGGACTGTCTGGTAGCGACGTATTTAGAACGTCGAGTTCGGTTCATGAAGAGATCGCCACCGCTGGAGGCATCAGCCGGTGGCAAGTTCGCCCGCTTCCTGCCAATTGCGCAACAAGGCAAACAGCTCCTCGCGGTCCTTTACATCGAGCTGCGGCACGCCTGGAACGCGAACGGGGCCGACCTTCAGGCCGGAATAGGTGACGGCCTCCTTGACGACGGTAACGTTTGTTCCGTTGCGGAACTTGGTGCGCATGCGTTCGAAGGGCTCGAGCTTGTTGACGATGGCGCGGGCAGCGGCGAAATCACCCTTCTCCAAAGCTGCATGCACAGCAAGCGACAGCTTCGGAGCAACATTGACGAGGCCCGACGTGAAGCCTCTTGCGCCGGCGGCGGCGAATGTGGGGGCCCAGCTTTCAGCAAGGCCGCAGACGAATAGTGCGCCATTCGGATCGGAAGCTGCGATCGCCCTTGAAAGCAGCATCAGATCCGTCGTCGCAAACTTGATGCCGGCTATATTGCCGTGGCCGGCCAGTCGAACCATGTCATCGACGCTGAACCCTTCGGCACGGACATAGGCAACGAGCGGGAGCGGCGAAGCTTCCGCCAGATCGCGAAAATAGTCGATCTGCGAGCCGGGTGCGGCGAACGGATCCACCGGTTGATGGGACATGACGGCGGAGGCGCCGATCGAGGCAGCATCCTTCGCCATCTGGATCGCCTCGCGCAATGAACGGCCGATCGCCGCCGTCACCGGCGCCTTGCCTTCGACACCCTTGATCGCAGCTTCGTGGACGCGGCGGATTTCTCCCGGCGTCAGCGCATAGAATTCGCCCGTATTGCCCGCTGCAACGATGTTATGGATCCCGGCAGCCGCTACCCGCTGATAGACCTGAGCGGTGACGCGCAGTTCCACCTCGCCACTTCCATCATAGGCCGTGACCGGAACACCGGAGACGCCGGTCAGCACCTGCCGCATGGTTTCAATGCTCATCTTCCTACCCTTACCCTTTATCATCCATCGAGACGCAAACGAGGAGACGTAAAGAAAACATCACCTCGCCTTCGCCTCATCCAATTCCCTAGACGCCCTGGAACATGCGGGCGCGTGCATTCAAGATATGTCGCTTCATGGCGTCGTGAGCCTCGGTTTCCTGCCGCGCGAAAATCGCCTGTACGATGACGGCATGCTCATCCTGAACACTGCGGATCTGCTCTGGCGTCCGCTTGAGGCTGAGGCTGCGGGTCACGGAATGACCGATGGCGAAGTGCGGCCGGAACAATTCGCGGACGGTGATATGGAACTGATTGCCGGTCGCGATCGCAATGGCGTCGTGCAGTTCCTGATCCTCTTCAGCACCAAGGCGGCCTTCGCCGAGACACTGTTCGATCTTTTGAAGCACCAGTGTGATCCGTTCCTTATCGGCCGTCTGCCAGTTGCGCGCCGCAAGCTCGGCCGCCTCTGCCTCAAGCCCGGCGCGAAATTCGAAAAAGCGTTGGACATCGGCAAGCGATCCCACAGGCACCATTTTCAGGACCGAGGAATCCGGCCTTTGCCTCACATAGGAACCCGACCCCTTGCGCGACACGATCAAACCATCCATGCGCAGCCGCTCCAGAGCGTCGCGCACAACAGGTCGCGACGCGCCGAACATTTCCGCGAGCTTGGCTTCCGCCGGCAGCCGCTCATTCACCGGAAAGGTTCCATCCGCGATCATGGCGACAATCCTCTCGTAGATGATATCGCCGAAGCGCGTCGCGCCCACACCGGAATCGTTGGCGACAGAGAGTTTCATCATCGTCCTTCATGAATGCCGGCCAGCGACAGCCATAGCGCATTTCCTGCGCGACAGGGCTACTAAATCTGTAAAAATCTGTCAACTCTTGTAATTATCTGAGAACGTAATATGGTCTCGACGCTGCGCCAGAGGGGTGCATGGCGACGGGGCGGGAGCCTGTCGCATCGGTCGAGGCAAAACCCGGCCGAAGTCAAAATGGGAGGGATTCGATGCGCGATGAAATATTGTCCCGCGGCGTGAGCAGACGTGCTGTCCTCGGCGGCATGGCAGGAATGGCAGCCCTATCTCTGGCCGGTCGGGTCAACGCCGCCGATGCAGGTGGCGAGGCGCCCGCCCTGGCTGCGCTGGTCAAGGATGGCAAGCTGCCGCCGCTGGCCGACCGGCTGCCGAAAAAGCCGATGGTGGTCACTCCTTACGAAAAAGTCGGCACTTATGGCGGCACCTTGCGACGTGGTCTGCGAGGCTCGTCTGACCATAACGGCATTCTGCGCATGGTGGGCAATCAAAGTCTGGTGCGCTGGAACCTTGAGTTCACTCAGGTCCTGCCGAACCTCGCCGAGCGTTGGGACGTCAATGCCGACGCCTCGCAATTCACCTTCTACCTTATTCAAGGTGCCCGCTGGTCCGACGGCCAGCCGTTCACGGCAGATGACATCGTTTTCGCCATCGAGGACTGCGTCAAGAATACCGATCTCTATAGTGCGACGCCGGCTCAGCTGTCCGTTGCCGGCAAGGCAGTCGATGTCACGAAGATCGACGACTATACGGTGAAGTTCACCTTTGCCGCGCCGAACGCGCTTTATCTGGAAAATCTGGCAACTCCGCTTGGCCAGCATCCGACGCTGTTTCCGAAGCACTATTGCAGCCAGTTCCTGCCGAAATACAATCCGAACGTCACCGAAGATGCGAAGAAGGCCGGCGTCAGCAATTGGCCCGAACTCTTCCGCGCCCGCTGCGGCGACATCGAAATTCCCTCGCGCTGGGGCAATCCGGACAAGCCGACGCTCGATCCCTGGGTCGTCAAGGAACCCTATACAGGTGGCGCAACCCGCGTGGTCATGACCCGCAACCCATACTTCTGGCAGGTCGATACATCAGGCAACCAGCTTCCCTATGTCGACGAGATCAATTTCGGCATCTCGCAGGACGTAGAATCACTGATGCTGAACGTCATTTCCGGCAAGATCGATATTCAGGAGCGCCACATTAGCGTGCTCGCCAACAAGCCGACGCTCTCGCAGAACATGAAGAAGGGCGACTACCGCCTTCTGACCCTTGTCCCTTCGACCTCACAGCAATGCCAGATCTACTTCAACATCACTCATAAAGATCCGGCCATGCGCAAGATGTTTGCCGACAAATCGGTCCGACAGGCACTCTCGCTCGGGATCAACCGGCAGGAAATCATCGACATCGTCTATTTCGGCCAAAGCCAGCCCTACCAGGCTGGACCACGGCCGGAGCATCCCTGGTACAACGAGAAATATGCTCGCCAGTTCACCGACTACGATCCGGACAAGGCCGGCGCCATGCTCGACCAGGCCGGCTATGGCAAAAAGGATGCGAACGGCTTCCGTTTGAGACCGGACGGTCAGAAAGTCTTCTTCGCCATCGATGTCATACCGACCCTCTATCCCGATCTGGTCGACGCTCTCGAACTGGTGAAGGCGCATTGGGCGCAGATCGGCGTCGACATGAAGGTCAACACGATCGAGCGCGCGCTTTACTACACCCGTGGCGACGACAACGCCCATGATGCCCAGGTCTGGCCGGGACCTGGCGGTCTCGACCCAATGCTTGATCCGCGTGACTTTTTCGCCTTCCACCCGCAAGGCTCGCGCTACGCCATTCCATGGTCTGTCTGGTACACATCGAACGGCAAACAGGGCGAAGAGCCGCCGGAAAGCCAGAAGAAGCGCATGAAGCTCTTCGATGAAGCGCGCTCGACAGCCGATCTCGATAAGCGCGGCGCCGTCATGAAGGAGATTTTTGACATCGCGGCCGAAGAGTTTGAAACCGTTGGACTTTGCCTTGCCGTCGGCGGCTTCGGCATCATCCGCAATAATCTGCACAATGTTCCCGAAAAGCAGCCGGACAGCTGGTCCTGGCCCAATCCGGGACCGGCCATGCCACAGCAATTCTTCTTCACTAGCTGATCACACCGATCAGCGCCGCCTTTCATGGGCGGCGCTATCCTTCATGCGGAGCTGCCCCGTGGCAGCACTTACTGCGAGAAACAGCCATGCTGGCCTTCATCGGTAAACGCCTTTTGTGGATGATCCCATCCCTTTTCGCCATCAGCTTCCTTGCCTTTGTGCTGATTCAGCTGCCTCCCGGCGACTACGTGACGACCTATATCGCAACGCTCGCCTCCTCGAATGAAGTGGTCGACCAGAATACGGCCGCACAGCTGCGCGAACGCTTCGGCCTCGATCAGCCGATGCTCATCCAATATTTGAAATGGATGTGGGGCATCCTTTCGCGCGGCGATTTCGGCATCTCCTTCGAATGGCAGCAGCCTGTCTCCGGCCTCATTTGGGAGCGCATGGCGCTGACGCTCATTCTGGCGCTCGCCGCGCTGATCGCCACCTGGGCAATCGCGCTGCCGATCGGCGTCTATTCCGCTGTCAAGAAATACTCGATCGGCGATTATTTCTTTACCGCCTTCACCTTTCTCGGACTTGCCATTCCCTCCTTCCTGCTGGCGCTCGTGCTGATGTATGTCGCCGCCGTCGAGTTCGGCCAGGATGTCGGCGGTCTGTTCTCCTCCGAATTCGAGACGGCACCCTGGAGTATCGCCAAGATGCTGGACCTCCTGTCGCATCTGTGGCTGCCAGTCGTCATTCTTGCCGTTTCGTCGACCGCAAGCCTCATTCGCGTCATGCGCGCGAACATGCTCGACGAGCTGCCGAAGCCCTATGTGACAACGGCTCGGGCAAAAGGCCTCTCTGAGTTTCGGTTACTGGTGAAATACCCGCTGCGCATCGCGCTCAATCCGTTCATCTCGACCATCGCCTGGCTGCTGCCCAATCTCATTTCCGGATCCGTCGTCGTCGCGATCGTCCTCAACCTGCCGACGGCGGCTCCACTGCTTCTCCAGGCCCTGATGGCGCAGGACATGTATCTCGCCGGTGCCTTCGTGCTTTTGATCTGCGCGCTGACGCTGATCGGGTCACTCATCAGTGACATTCTGCTTGCCCTCGTCGATCCCCGCATCCGGTTGGAATAGGAGCAGCCCATGGCCGATATCGCCGTCACAAACCTGCGCCCTGACCGCAACGCGGTGGCATCGCAATGGCAGCTGATCTGGTGGGCCTTCCGCCGCCATAAGCTCGCCATGGTCGCCCTCGTCGTTACCGTGTTGATGTATATCGTTGCGATCGCGCCCGGATTCTTTGCAATCAATGACCCCAATCAGCAGAATGCTCGCGCAACCTTCCATCCGCCGCAAAGGGTGCATTTCTTCGATACGGACAACGGCTTTTCTTTCGGGCTGCACTACTATCCGCTGAAGCTTACCCGCGATCCGGAGACGCTTGCGCCGATCTTCAAGGAAGATACGACCAAGCGCGTCTCCATCAGCCTGTTCGGGCGCGGCTATGAGTATTCCGTGCTCGGTCTCTTCACGAGCGACATCCATCTATTGGCATCCTCGGACAAGTCGACGCCACTTTTGCTGTTCGGCGCAGATCGGCTCGGCCGTGACGTTTTCAGCCGTACCGTTCAGGGCGCCCAGATTTCGCTGTCGATCGGCCTTGTCGGCGTGTTCTTTTCGCTTCTACTCGGTATCGTTCTTGGAGGAATTTCAGGCTATTACGGCGGCAAGCTCGACTTCTTCATCCAGCGCTTGATCGACTTCGTGCTGTCGCTACCGACAATCCCAATCTGGCTCGCCATGGCGGCGGCCCTGCCGCAAGGCTGGCCGGCGGCGCTGCAATATATGATGATCACCATCATCCTGTCGCTGACTGGCTGGGCGCAGCTTGCCCGTGTCGTGCGCGGCCGTTTCCTGTCGCTACGAACGGAAGAATTCGTCGCCGCGGCCAGGCTCGATGGCGCCAGCGAGGGACGGATCATCTTCCGCCATATGCTGCCGAGCTTCGCCAGCCATATCATCGCCTCGATCACGCTTGCAGTACCGGCGATGATCCTGGCCGAGACATCCCTCTCCTTCCTGGGCCTCGGCCTGCAGCCGCCGACCATTTCCTGGGGCGTGTTGCTGCGCGAGGCGCAGAACATCCGCTCGATCGCAACCGCACCATGGCTCTTTCTGCCTGGCGTCGCCGTCGTCATTGCCGTCATGGCTCTCAATCTTCTCGGTGATGGCCTGCGCGACGCAGCCGATCCCTACAACAAATGAGGCGGGCATGACCGATATCGTTTCCATGAACACCGCTCACCCTCTGCTGCAGGTCAAGAACCTCACCGTCGACTTTCCCTTGCGAACCGGCACGTTTCGCGCGGTCGACAATCTCTCCTTTGCCATCGAACCGGGAAAGACGCTCTGCGTCGTCGGCGAGAGCGGCTCGGGCAAATCGGTGACCGCCCGCTCCATCCTGCAGATCGTCGATGCCCCCGGCCGCATCACCGGCGGCTCTATCATCCTGAATGACACCAGCGGCAAATCGGTCGATCTCGTCAAGCTCAATCCGCGCGGGCGGCAGATCAGGTCGATCCGCGGGCGCGATATCGCCATGATCTTTCAGGAGCCGATGGCATCGCTTTCGCCGGTCCACACGGTCGGCGACCAGATCATGGAGGCGCTGCGCCTCCATACGAAGATGAGCAAGGCCGAGGCACGCGCCGAGGCGATCTCGCTTCTGAAGCAGGTGGAAATCCCCTCTCCGGAAAAAGCGATCGACCGTTACGCTTTTCAATATTCGGGCGGCATGCGCCAGCGCGCCATGATCGCCATGGCGCTTGCCTGCAGGCCGCAGCTTCTGATCGCCGACGAGCCGACGACAGCGCTCGACGTGACCACGCAGGCCGAAATCCTCGATCTCATTGCCCGGCTGCAGAAGGCCAACGGCATGGCGGTGCTGTTCATCACTCACGACATGGGCGTGGTCGCCCAGATCGCTGACGACGTGCTCGTCATGCACAATGGCGTGGTCAAGGAATACGGCTCCGTCGAGCAGATCTTCCACGCGCCCAAGGATGACTATACGCGCATGCTGATCGGCTCGGTGCTGAAGCTCGAAAGGAAAGCCGAAATCCGGCTGGCGCGACCGCCGCTCGACAGATCCGCAGCCCCGATCCTCGAATTGCGCAATGTCTCGATGGCCTTTGGCGAGGTCCGTGCCCTCGACGATGTCTCGATCTCGCTTTTGCCGCGCGAAACGCTCGGCATTGTCGGGGAGAGCGGGTCGGGCAAGACCACGATGGGTCGCTCGATCATGCGCCTTATCGATCCGAGTGCGGGCGAAATTCTCTATCGCCGCGCCGATGGCGACGTCACCGATCTCGCAAGCGCGAAGGGGGCGGCCCTTGCGGCAGCGCGCCGCGAGCTGCGCATGGTGTTCCAGGACCCATTCGGCTCGCTCAATCCGCGCATGACCGTCTCACAGATCATCGGTGAGCCATTGCTCGTCAACGGCATCGCCAGGGGCCGGGCGCTGGACGAGCGCGTCTGCCATCTGATGGAGCAAGTCGGTCTCGATCCGAGGGCGCGCGAGCGCTATCCGCATGCCTTCTCAGGCGGCCAGCGCCAGCGCATCGGCATTGCCCGCGCCATTACACTCAATCCCCGCGTGATCGTCGCCGACGAGGCGACCTCGGCTCTCGATGTTTCCGTCCGCTCGCAGGTACTCGATCTCCTTATGCGGCTGCAGGACGAACTTGGCCTCGCTTATATCTTCATCAGTCATGATATCGGCGTCATCCGCTACATGTGCGACCGCGTCGGCGTCATGTACAAAGGGCGCCTTGTCGAGGTCGGCGATGCCGACAAGGTCTGCAACGCACCCGAACATGCCTATACGCAAGCGCTGATCTCTGCGATCCCGCGCCCCGACCCTCGCGATCGGGATCGCTCGCGACGCTTTCGCTATATCGAGCCCGAAACCGTGAAGAACGGGAGCGCTGCGTGATGCCTTCCCTCGATATCGCCGCAACGCCCATTTTCCACGAGCCAGGCTTCGCCGCGATGCGCGCAACGATTTCCCCACCTGCGGCAGCTCCCATGCCGCATTCATGTCAATCGATAGAAGGAAGAAATGATGAAGATCGACCGCATGCGGGTATTCGTGACCCGCGACAAGGATCGCCCGCGCGTTATCGTGGCGCTGGATACGGATGACGGACTGACGGGCTGGGGCGAGTGCTACAATCACGGCCCGGATTTGGCACTGCCGCCGATCCTCGACTATCTCTACGGTTTCCTCGCCGGGCAGGATCCAAGCCGCGTCGACTATCTCGTCAACCTGCTGATCCAGCAGAGCCGCTTCCCGCCGGGTGCGCTTGGGCTTTCGGCGATTTCCGCGCTCGATCATTGCCTCTGGGATCTCTCGGCAAAGGCGCTCAATGTTCCGGTCTACAAGCTGCTCGGCGGCGCGGTGCGCGATCGCATCAAGGTCTATGCCGGCGTCTACACCGCACCGGATGCGCCGGCTGCCCGCGACGAGCTCGACCGGTTGAACGCTGAATGGGGCTTTACCGCCTTCAAGCTCAGCCCATGGCGCATCGACATGCACGCCCATCGCTGGGGCAATGTCGTCAAGGCATCGGCCGACTATTTCCGTTCGCTGCGCGAGACCGTGCGCGACGACTATGAGATCGCCTTCGACGCCCATGCGAAAATCTTCGAGCCGGTCGCCGCTCGCCAGCTCGGTAATGCGCTGGCTCCTTACGATCCGCTTTTCTACGAGGAGCCGCTGCGGCCCGAAAACATCGAGATGTGGGGCGAGCTGAAACAAGGCCTCAATTGCGTGCTCGCGACCGGCGAATCCCTTTATAATCGCAACGAGTTCCTGCGCCTGCTGCAGGTCAAGGGCGCCGACCTCATCCAGCCGGATATCTGCGTGGTCGGCGGCATCAGCGAGATGCGGCGCATCGCGACGCTCGCCGAGGCGCATTTCGTCGGCGTTGCTCCGCACAACCCGATGGGACCGCTCGCGACTGCCGTCAATGTGCATTTCTCGGCCGCCGCGCAGAACTTCAAAATCCTCGAATACAGGCTGCCGAAAGGCCAGGCCTATGTCTATGGTGGCAACGAAGTCGAGCAGCGGCAAGGCGAAACCCGCTATGTCGTCGATCCCTATCTGCCGAAGGATGGCTATCTCGAGCTTCGGCCCGACCGGCCCGGCTGGGGTGTCGAGATGGATGAAAAGGCCATGGAAGAGGAAGGCTACATCCATTGGCAGCGGCGCGTGCCGAAGCGCCCGGATGGTTCGTATGCCTTTGCGTGAGCTTAGTATCAGCATCACCTGAAAAAATCGGGGCGGCCATCAGGCCGCCCCTTTCAGTCGAAGAGTGCTTTTGCTCGCGTGAGCGCAATCATTTGACGCGAGCTGCGCCCGGATTGCCGAGATCCCCTGTTCGTGGCGTGCGCGGTACCATGCGCCCCACCACTAGAACCAAAAGTGCCGCTGCCAGCAGGCAGGCCGCGAGGAAGAACATCGGTGCGATCGTACTTCCCGTGGAATCCTTGATCCAAGGCACGACATTCTGGGCGATGAAGCCGCCTAGATTACCAACGGAGTTGATCGCAGCAAGGCCGGCGGCCGCACCCGCTCCCTGCAGGAAGCGCGACGGCAGGCTCCAGAACACCGGCTGGCCTGCGAAGATACCGGCCGCTGCGATAGAGAGGAAAGCAAACTGCAGCGTATGGTCGGGAATAATGGCTGATAGAACCAGGCTTACGGCACCGACCAACGCGGGAATGACGATATAAGGCGTCTTGGAGTCGGTCTTGTCCGCCGCCGCCGGCACAGCATAGAGAGCGATTGCAACGAGAAGCCATGGAATGATGTTCAGGAAGCCGTTCGTCGTATTGCTGACGCCGAAATTCTTGACAATGGTCGGCAGCCAATAGCTGAGACCATAGGCGGCGAGCGGAAAACCGATATAGCAAAGCGCCATCAGCAGCACGCGTGGATTGACCAGTGCCTTGAAGCCATCAGCGGCGTTCTGCTCCATATCCGAATTTTCCACCGCGAGCCGGTCCTTCAGCCATTTCTTTTCCGTATCGTCGAGGAACGGCGCCTTAGACGGCAGGTCCGGCAGATAAAACAGGGTGATGAAGCCGGCAAGGATGGCGGGAACACCGGTCACCAGGAAAACCCATTGCCAGCCCGCAATTCCATAAAGCCCATTCAAGTCCAGCAGCACGCCGCCGAGCGGCGCACCGATCGCATTGGCAAAGGCGCTGAAAATCATGAAAAGCCCGACCATCCTGCCGCGATAGGCAGATGGATACCAAAGGGTCAACAGATAGAGCACCCCTGGAAAGAATCCGGCCTCGCAGGCGCCTAGCAAGAAGCGGAGAATATAGAACATGGTCGCATTCTGCGTATAGGCCAGCGCGACCGTGACCGCTCCCCAAGAAATCAGAATGCGCGCAAACCACCTGCTGGCTCCGAACCTGTCGAGAAGCAGGTTGCTCGGCACCTCGAAGATGAAATAGCCGATAAAGAACAGCGACGCACCAAGACCATAGGCATATTCGCTCATGCCAAGCGCACCGACCATATCGAGCTTGGCGTAACTGACATTCTGACGATCGATATAGGCGATCAGATAGAGGATGCCCAGAAAGGGCATAAGCCTCCAAGTGATCTTGGAAATAAGCTGCTTCTCATCAATCACGCCTCTTCCTCCCTGAAAGATGGTTATGATTGATATAGATAGCGCAACTCAGCGTTTATCAATGCGCCGAGACATAAAGGTCGTTCCGCCGATGGAATTCGCGACGGAAACAACGAGTCAGCTCTTTCGTGACGAGAATGCCGATCAGCCGGCGGCTCGCGTCTCAGGCGACGCGTTCGAACTGGGTGCGGATATGCTCGATATAGTGCTGGCCGGGCGATGGCGCCTTCACCATGGCGATCGCCGCCTTCTGCGGAACGCCGGTGAATTGACGTTCTTCGCCATTTCTGAAGCGGATATAAAGCCGCCCGTCATCCGGGCGGAAATAGACTGATTTGATGATTTTTGACGAAACCGGAAGCTCTTGCATGGGTCACCTTACCTTTGCCGGTTTTGTCGCATGAAAAGCGAAATATTGGGTGAAGCGACCTAGTTAATCAAAGATAGAGTTGCATCGCTCGATTTTATCGATTGCACCCAACGCCTTAACGATCCTGCGACAAGGCATTCTCGGCATAGAGAGATGCAAACTCAGCACTCGGCGATATCGGCTCGATGATGTCGATCAAAACACCGTTCGGATCGGATGTTATGAAATGACGTTGACCGAAATCCTCGTTGCGGATGGCAAGCAGGATCGGCAGGCCAGCCGCCCGCAAGCGCTCATGGACGGCATCGACATCGTCTACTTCGAAGTTGAGCAATAAGCCTGCGACCTTACCGCGTCCCCGCAGCGGAATCGTCTCGTGCTGCCCGTTTAGAATGGCGAGATTAATAGTGCTGTCTTCAGCCGACTGCAGATGGACGTACCAATCACTGGTGAAATTCTCCTGGAAGCCGAAATGCTTCACGTAGAAGGCCGCCGTCTCCTCGACGCGCTCCGTCATGATCACCGGATAATAGCTCGTTACCTTCATGCTTCACTTCCTCCCCCAAAAGACATACAATCTGCCTGTATTATTTCGGATAACATACAGGCTGCATGCATGCAAGATCCGCGCTCCAATCGTGAAAGAACCGAAAAGACCAAGGCCGCACTCATCGCGGCTGCACGGGTCTTGTTCGTGGAAAAGGGCTATGCCGAGACGTCAACGCCAGAGATCGTTGCGGCAGCCGGCATTACCCGCGGCGCGCTCTATCATCATTTTGAGGACAAGCGCGCGCTCTTTCGCGCTGTCGTCAGAGAGGAAGCCCTCGCCGTGAAAGCCGCTATAGAGAAGGCGACCCCTGATCAACTTGCGCCACGCGCTGCTCTTATTGCCGGTAGCAATGCATATCTCGACGCCATGCAAATTAACGGCCGCACCCGGCTTCTACTGATCGAGGGGCCGACCGTGCTGGGTTTTATGGAAATGAAACAACTGGACGAGGAAACGACGGCCCTCGCCCTAAAGGAGGGATTGGAAGTAGCGCTCAGTCACGGCCGCAAATCTGGTACTCCGGTCGACGCGCTTGCCGATATTCTATCGGCCGCCTTCGATCGGGCCGCTCTTGCGATCGATGCCGGCGGCGACGCTAACCGCTACCGTCAGGCAATCGGCCATATGATCGAACGGATTGCCGACTGACGCGCTCATTCGTCAACCTCTACCAGACCGTTGTGCGTGGAGCGATGAAATAGCAACCTAGCCGGCTGCCTGGAGCCACCGGCAACTGGCAGATACTTGTCGTCCGCATATTATTTGAGCACCCGGGTCGCTTGACACTTTTTTAGCCCCCTCCTATGATTTTTTACCAATTGATCAAAAAGCTGGGGAACTAAAAATGGCCAATGAAATCATACTCTCACGCCGTGCCGTCATTGCATCGGGCATCGCTCTCGGCGTCAGTGCTCTTGCGCCTGCTGCGCGTGCAGCCGCGCCGCTCAAAGTGGCAGGCATTCACGCCTCGCCGGTCGAGAACGCCTGGAATTCCTGTCTTCACAAGGCGCTCCAGGATGCCGCCAAGGAAGGCGTTATCGAATACGTTTTTTCCGAAGGCGTTTCCGGCACGGATTATCCGCGTGCCATGCGCGAATATGCCGAACAGGGCAACAAGCTGATTATCGGCGAGGCCTATGCCGTGGAGAAGGAAGCACGCCAGGTTGCCGCAGACTACCCGGATACGGCTTTCGTTCTCGGCTCCAGCGGCGAGGCAGCCGGCAGCAATTTCGGCGTCTTCGGCACCTGGAACTATGACGGCGCCTATCTCGCTGGCATGCTGGCGGGCAAGATGACCAAGTCGAATGTTGTCGGCTCGGTCGGCGCCATCCCGATCCCGGAAGTCAACATGCTGATCAACGCCTTTGCTGCCGGCGTCAAAGCGGTCAATCCTGACTGCAAGCATCTCGTCTCCTTCATCGGCACCTTCTTCGACCCGCCGAAGGCACGCGAAGCCGGTCTCGCGCAGATCGACGCCGGCGCCGACATTCTCTTCGGTGAGCGCATCGGCACTGCGGATGCCGCCAAGGAGCGGCATATCAAATCGGTGGGATCTCTGATCGACTACACACCGCGCTACCCCGACACCGTGTTTGCCAATGCCATGTGGTACTTCCGTCCCATTCTCAATGCCGCAATCGCCGACGTTGCCGCCGGTAAGCCGGTCGGCCGCAACTACACGGCCTATGGCCTGATGAAGGAAGGCGGCAGCGACATCGTCTATGTGAAGGGCACAGCGCCTGCAGAGGCCGAAGCTGCAATGGAGAAGGTCCGTGCCGACATCAAGGCCGGGACCTTCGAAGTGCCGAAGGTAGCGGATCAGCCGAAGTAATTGCGCGGCGCGATCATGGGCAGCCCGTCATACGCCGATGCCACGGAGCTGGCTGGCGCCATCAAGTCCGGCACGCTTACCTGCGTGGATGCCATGCAGGCTGCGCTTGATGCCTGCGCCAAGCAAGGTGAGCTTGGCGCCATTACCTATGTCAATCCTGAAACAGGGCTTGCGGCAGCGCTCGCCCTGGATCAGGAGGCTTCGGCGCATGCCGAGCGCTTTGCGCAGCGCGCCTTTGCCGGCGTGCCGACGGTCGCCAAGGATCTCGGCGGCCCCTTCCCGGGGTTGCCGGTGACGGCTGGCTCTCGCCTGTTCGCCCACACCGGTCGGGGCGAGGACAGCGATTTAGCGCGACGTTTTCGCGATGCCGGCCTCTGCGCCTTCGGCTTGAGCACCAGCCCGGAATTCGGCTTCTCACTGGCCTCCGAACCGGCAATCGGCCCGATCTGCCGAAATCCGTTGGATCCTAGCAGAACTGCCGGCGGCTCATCAGGCGGTGCCGCGGCAGCGGTCGCCGCCGGTATCGTGGCGATCGCGCACGCAACGGACGCGGGCGGCTCGATCCGGGTGCCGGCCGCCTGCTGCGGCCTTGTCGGATTGAAGCCGACACGCGGCGCTGTGCCCGCCGGCCCCTCCTTCGGCAATCATCTCGGCGGCATCGCCAGCGAACTCGCGGTCACCCGCTCCGTGCGCGACACCGCAGCGATCTTCGATATTGTCCGGGGAAGGGCAAGGGGGCCGTACGCGGACATCGTTCAACACCCGGCCAAAACGGGCAAACTTCGCGTCGGTCTGCTTACCGATACCGGACAGCATTATCCCATCGCAGCCGACCGAGCTCAAGCTGTCGAAGCCGCAGCCCACACTCTGGAAAGCCAAGGAAACGAGCTGCTATCCCTCCGTTGGGACGAGGTTGAAAGTGCCGTTCAGGCCAGCGCCCGTGCCTTTGGCGATGTCATTTCCGTCAATATCGCCAGCCTGATTGACGATCTCAAACTGGACGCGCGCCTCACGGAGACGATGACGCAGGCCTTTATCATGTGTGGACGCGCCATGCCGGCAGCAGCCCTTTGGAGCTCCCTCAATGGCGCCGTGAGGGCAAGCCGTACTCTATGGGATGTCTTCGACAGGGTCGATGTCATCGTCATGCCCATGCTAGCCTCGGCTCCACCGCCGATCGGGTCTTTCCCCACGGACCATTCGGACACCGATTTGCACCTTGAGCGCATGGCCTCCTTTGCGCCTCTTGCCTCTCTCGCCAACATATCCGGCTTTCCGGCAATCACGCTTCCTTTCGGTGAAGATACAGAGGGATTGCCGCTGCCGATCCAGATGATGGCGCCCATGGGTAAGGATAAGCTGTTGCTGCAGCTTGCATCTGCGCTCGAGGCCGAGCAACGGTGGCAACACCGCTTCCCGATTGCAGGCTTCGCGACATGACCACAGCCGTTCTTACCATCGAAGGTGTCAGCAAGCACTTCGGCAGCACCCTCGCCAATGACAATATCTCGCTATCCCTAGCAAAAGGCGAGATCGTTGCCCTGCTCGGAGAAAACGGCGCCGGCAAGACGACGCTAATGAGTATCCTCTTCGGCCACTATGTGCCCGATACCGGCCGCATCCTGATCGACAATGTGGAACTGCCACAGGGCAAGCCTCGCGCCGCAATTCGGGCTGGTGTCGGTATGGTGCATCAGCATTTCTCGCTGGCGCCGAACCTGACAGTGCTCGAGAATATTATGACGGGCACGGAGGGACTATGGTCGCTCAAGTCCCAAAAGGCGGCGGCCCGCAACAAGCTTCTGGCGATCTCCGAACGTTTCGGCCTGAAGGTCGACCCCGATGCCCGCCTCGGCGATCTCTCGGTCGGCGAGCAGCAGCGGGTGGAAATCCTGAAAGCGCTCTACAATGATGCGCGCATCCTGATCCTCGATGAGCCGACCGCCGTTCTCACCCAGATCGAGGCGGAAAAGCTCTTCTCGACGCTGAAACAGATGGCCGCACAAGGCCTGTCTTTGATCTTCATCTCCCACAAGCTCGATGAAGTCATGGCCACGGCCGACCGTATCGTCGTCCTGCGTGGCGGCAAGGTTGCGGCCGAAAGGCAGGCATCTCAGACCAGCAAGGCCGAGCTTGCCGAACTTATGGTCGGACATCGCGTCACGCGCCCAACTCGCGAGAAAAGCATCCCCGGCGCTATTGCGCTCGAAGCCCGCGACATCACGCTCAAAAGCGGCGGCGTCGAGCGCCTGAAGAAGATCAGCTTTCATGTCCGCGCCGGCGAAGTTCTGGGCATTATCGGCGTGTCGGGTAACGGCCAGGCGCCCCTGGGGCAAATCCTGTCCGGCACCGCAAACCGTTCCTCCGGTGAACTCCTTCTGTTCGGCAAGCCCGTCGGCGATCTTGATGTGGCTGCGGTCATCGATGCAGGCATCGGTCGCATTCCGGAAGACCGAAATCGTGATGGTGCGATCGGCGAAATGGCGATCTGGGAGAATACCGTGCTCGAGCGCCTGTCTTCCTATTCGAAACATGGTCTGGTCGACCGCGGTGCCGGTATGGCCTTCGCGCAGGATATCATCGAGGCATTCGATGTGCGCGGCGGCAGTGCGGCAAGCCGCACCCGGCTGCTGTCTGGCGGCAATATGCAGAAGCTGATCCTCGGCCGCAATCTCCATGAGCGACCACGAATCCTCATCGCCGCCCAGCCGGCGCGCGGACTGGATGAAGGGGCCGTAGCCGCCGTTCACGGACGCATTCTGGAAGCACGTCAGCAAGGCACCGCCGTCCTGCTGATCTCGGAGGATCTGGATGAGATCATTGCGCTCGCCGATCGCATCCAGGCGATCGTCGGCGGTCGCCTTTCGGCACCGATCGATGCCGGTGAGGCCGATGCACGCCTGCTGGGATTGATGATGGCTGGTGAGTGGAAGGAAAGAAGCGGGGCCGAACATGCGATTTGAACGGCGCGAACACCGCCCACTCTACATGATGGTCCTGGCGCCCCCGCTTGCGGTCATGGCGGCCCTGGCGCTCGCCGGCATCCTAATCGCGATTGCTGGTGCGCCGGTCTTTGAAGCCTATCGGCGGATTCTGCTCGGTGCTTTCGGCTCTAGGCTTTCGGCAACGGAGACGCTGACCCGCGCGACACCGTTGATCTTGACGGGATTGGCCGCGGCGGTCGCCTTTCGTGCCCGCCTCTGGAACATCGGCGCCGAGGGGCAATTCTATTTCGGCGCCATTGCCGTTGCAGCCTTCGGGTCGAAAATGCTCGCCGGGCTGCCCGGCCCGATCCTCATTCCGTTATTGATGATCATCGGCGCCATCGCCGGCATGATCCTGATCCTCGTGCCGCTATGGCTGCGGCTGCGCTTTTCCGTCGACGAGGTCGTGACGAGCCTTATCCTGAATTTCGTCGCCGTCCTCTTCGTCTCCATGCTGATCGACGGCGTGCTGAAGGATCCGACGGCATTCGGCTGGCCGCAATCCCAGGCGCTTGGCGATCACGCCATGCTGCCGAAGCTGATTGCCCGATCGCGCCTTCATATCGGCTTTGCAATTGCGATCATCATTGCGGCGCTCGTCTATTTCGTCCAGTCGCGCACGGTCTTCGGCATGCAGTCGCGGGCGGCGGGCCTCAATCCGTCAGGCGCCGTCTTCGCCGGCGTTCGCCTCGGCTCGACGCTCGTCAAGGTCGCCTGTCTTTCGGGAGGGCTTGCCGGCCTTGCCGGTGCGATCGAAGTGATGGGCGTCAAAGGTTACGTCACGACCGATCTGTCGCCCGGCTTCGGCTATGCCGGCATCGTCGTTGCCATGCTTGCAAACCTCAACCCGCTCGGCGTCGTCCTTGCGGCGATCTTCACCGCCACCATGTTCGTCGGCGCCGACGGTATGAGTCGTAGTCTCGGCATCCCCACTTACATCGCCGACGTCACGGTCGCCCTGTCGCTGCTGACCATGCTGATCGCGCTGTTTTTCACGCAGTACAGGATCCGCCGATGAGCTCGCTGGTCGATATCATTGCTTCAGCCGGACTTTGGGCGGCCGTGCTGCGGATCGCGACGCCCTTGATCTTCGGCACGCTCGGCGCGCTGCTTTGCGAGAGAGCCGGCGTCCTCAATCTCGGCATCGAGGGCATCATGACATTCGGTGCAATGATCGGCTGGCTCTCCGTCTATCACGGCGCCGATTTATGGACCGGCCTACTGATCGCGGCAATCGCCGGCGGCATTTTCGGACTTCTGCATTCGGCCCTGACGGTGACGCTCGGCCTGTCGCAACATGTTTCAGGTCTCGGTGTGACGTTGTTTGCATCCAGTTTCAGTTACTACGTCTTCCGGCTGATCGTTCCGGTCGCTGGGACGCCGCCGACCATCACGCCGTTCCAGCCGATCGCCATTCCCGGGCTTTCCACCTTGCCCTTCATCGGCCCGGCGCTTTTCACACAGACGACGCCGACCTATCTCGCAATCCTGGTCGCGCTGGTCATGGCCTATCTGATTTTTCGCACGCCCATCGGACTTGCGATCCGCATGACGGGTGAGAACCCGCATGCGGCCGAGGCTCAAGGCCTCAACCCGATGAAGATCCGCTACGGCGCCATCATTACCGGCAGCGCGCTGATGGGCATGGGCGGCGCTTTCCTGACGCTTTCCGCCTTCAACAGCTTCTTTCCGACGATGGTGCAGGGCCGCGGCTGGATCTGCATCGCGCTCGTCGTCTTTTCGTCCTGGCGGCCGGGCCGGGCGCTGTTCGGCGCCCTGCTCTTCGCCTTCTTCGACGCATTCCAGCTGCGCCTGCAGACGGCGGTGCAGGGTGTGCCCTACCAGATCTTCCTGATGACGCCGTATATTCTGTCCATCGTCGCCCTTGCCGTCATGAGCAGGCGAGCGCGCGTGCCACAGGCGCTGATGCAACCCTATCGCCGTGGCGAAAGATAATTCGAGGAGCTTCCATGTTCGATCTGATCATTCGTAACGCCAATCTGCCCGATGGCCGCAAAGGCATCGACATCGCGGTCAAGGATGGCAAGATTGCAGCGGTCGAAACCTCGATCACCGCCGAGACGAAGGACGAAATCGATGCGACCAACCGGCTGGTGAGCCCACCCTTTGTCGATCCGCATTTCCATATGGACGCGACGCTTTCGCTTGGCCTGCCACGCATGAATATATCAGGCACGCTTCTGGAGGGCATCGCGCTTTGGGGAGAGCTGCGCCCGATCGTGACGAAGGAGGAGCTTGTCGATCGCGCATTGCGCTACTGCGATCTCGCCGTCACCCAAGGCTTGCTCTTCATCCGCAGCCATGTCGACACCTCCGATCCGAAGCTGGTGACAGCCGAGGCGCTTCTTGAGGTGAAGGACAGGGTCAAGCCCTATATCGACCTGCAGCTCGTCGCCTTCCCGCAGGATGGATACTACCGCGCCAAAGACGGCGTGGCTTCCGTCGCCCGCGCACTCGACATGGGTGTGGATATCGTCGGCGGTATCCCGCATTTCGAACGCACGATGGATGAAGGCCGGGCGTCGGTGGAGGCGCTTTGCAGGATCGCCGCCGACCGCGGCCTTCCCGTCGACATGCATTGCGACGAAACCGACGACCCGATGTCGCGCCATATCGAGACGCTGGCGGCGGAAACCATCCGCTTCGGGCTGCAGGGCCGCGTTGCCGGCTCGCACCTGACCTCGATGCATTCGATGGACAATTACTATGTCTCCAAGCTCATCCCATTGATGGCAGAGGCTGAGATCAACGTCATCCCCAACCCGCTCATCAACATCATGCTGCAAGGCCGCCATGACACCTATCCCAAACGGCGCGGCATGACGCGCGTGCGCGAACTGATGGATGCCGGGCTCAACGTTTCCTTCGGCCATGATTGCGTGATGGACCCCTGGTATTCGATGGGTTCGGGCGACATGCTCGAGGTCGGCCATATGGCCATCCACGTCGCACAGATGGCCGGCATCGAAGACAAGAAGAAGATCTTCGACGCACTCACCGTCAACTCCGCCAAGACGCTCGGCCTTGAAGGCTACGGCCTGGAAAAGGGCTGCAATGCCGATTTCGTCGTGCTGCAGGCCGTCGACACGCTGGAAGCGCTGCGCCTGAAACCCAACCGCCTCGCCGTCGTCAAACGCGGCAAGGTGATCGCCCGCTCCGCGCCGCGCATCGGCGAGCTCTTCCTCGATGGCCGTCCCTCACAGATCGATGGCGGACTCGATTACGTTCCGGCAGCGGGCTAACGGATCACCTCCGCGACGACGAAGTATCTCGGGGCTTGGATTCTGCTCTTACCGCATGGCGGGATCTCGCAGCGCTCTCGTTGCTTGATCCCGCGCCGACAGACTCTGTGAATTCCCACACACCAACTACTTTCCATTGCCTATTCCCGCTAATCCCACGTCCGCGTAAATCACATATGCGTAACTGACATAAACTTCGCTTTACAACTAACATGTCAGTATGCTACGCACTGATCCCATAAGATCGGGAGGATCGGATGAGTGAGAATTTTGGCCTGTCGGCCGCCTTGGCAACACCCTTCGATGCGGATGGCGAGATTGCGATCTCAGGAGTAATCGAGCAGGCGAAACATTGCCTTGCCCATGGCTGCAAGAGCGTCACCCTTTTCGGCACCACAGGCGAAGGCGCGTCGATCGGCATGCAGGAGCGCAAACAGGTTCTGGCCGCCATGATCGCCGCCGGCATCAAGCCCAGGCAGATCGTCATGGGCGTACTGGTCGATGCCGCCGAGGATGCTGCTGCACAGGCTGGACAGGCCCTGGCGCAGGGTGTCCGCAACATTCTCCTCGCGCCGCCCTCCTACTTCAAGAATGTCAGCGACGACGGCCTCTTCAAATGGTTTTCGGCCGTTTTCACCATGCTCGGCACCCATGCCCGTGACGTAATCGTCTACAATATTCCGTCGGTGACGATGGTGCCGCTCTCCATTTCCCTCGTTGGTCGCCTGCGCGACGCATTTCCGGAGGTCGTCGGCGTCAAGGACTCCTCCGGCGATTGGCCCTATACCGAGGAATTGCTGAAGACGCATGGCGATCTCATCATTCTGATCGGCGACGAGCGGCATCTGGCCCGCGGCGTTCGGCTCGGCGGACAGGGAGCAATCTCCGGCATGGCAAATCTCCTTCCTCGCGAAGTTCAGGCCATGGCGGAAAAGGGCATCGACGACGCCAATGTGGAGCGCTTCGTCGGGCAACTGCTGAACTATCCGGTCATCCCCTCGATCAAGGCCATTCTCGCCCGTTTGACTGACAACGATAGCTGGCTCGCTGTACGTCCGCCGCTCGTGGCATTGAACAGCCAAGATTCCGACACGCTCTTTGCTGCTTTCGGCGCACTGTTTCGCGCCAAAGCAGCCTAACCGATCAGCCGGAGCTGCCGATGGACGGACCAGGCGAACAGACGACGTTGAGAGAGAAAGCCTATGAGAGCTTCACACGCCATCTTTTGGCGCGCGATGTTCGTCCCGGGCAATTCATCTCGCAGCGGCGGCTTGTCGAACTGACGGGACTGACGCTCGGTGCGATCCGCGAATTGATCCCGCGCCTGGAGGCCGAAGGGCTGATCAAGACGGTGCCGCAGCGCGGATTGCAGATCGCCCATATCGATCTGGATCTGATCCGCGAGGCCTTCCAGCTTCGTCTTTTTCTGGAAAAGGAAGCCGTCGCGCTCTTTACCCATTCAGCATCGGACGAGACGATTGCCAAGCTTTTGAAGGACCATCGCGATATCGCAGATGCCATTCGGGCCGGTGACAGTTCACCGGAGCTAGAACTTCACGCGCAATCGGTGGATTGGGGCATGCACGATGCCTTCATCGACGCGCTCGGCAACACGATTATCTCGAATGCCTATCGGGTCAATTCGATCAAGATGCGGCTGATCAGCCAGGATAGGTTCCGCATCAACGGTCATGTCGGCCCGGTCATGGAAGAGCATCTGAAAGTGCTTGAAGCCATTGAGAGGCGCTCAGCTGAAGAGGCGGTTACCGCGCTGGTAGCTCATATCGGCGGAGCGCGGGATCGCGCGTTGAAGATGTAAACAGTTTTAGATAACAGGCCGCGAATGAGGAGATTTTCGGCCAAAGGAGGAGGAACGCAATGTCATCGCCATTTTTCAATCCGACACGTCGCGGCTTCATGGCCGGCACCGCCGCACTAGGCGCAACGAGCCTTCTGGGCGTGCGCACCGCCTCGGCAGCCGTCGACTGGAAGCGCTTTGCCGGCACGACGCTCGAGGTCAATCTGGTCAAGAGCCCGCGCAGCGAAACGATCCTCAAATACTTAAGCGAGTTCGAAGCCCTGACCAGCATCAAGGTCAATGCCGAGGCGACGCCCGAGCAGCAGCAGCGCCAGAAGACCACGATCGAGCTCAGCTCCGGCAAGCCAAGCTTCGACGTCGTCCATCTGAGCTACCACGTCCAGAAGCGCCAGTTCGAAAAAGGCGGCTGGCTCGCCGATATCAGCGGCTTCATGAAGGACCCGTCGCTCACCGATCCGTCGCTGACGGAAAGCGATTTCGCCGAGGCTGGCCTGAAGTTCGCCAAGGATTCCACAGGCGTCATGCGCTCCCTGCCCTTCTCGGTAGACTATTGGATCGTCTACTGGAACAAGGCCCTGTTCGAGAAGAAGGGCCTCGCCTATCCGGAAACTTTCGAAGATATGGCGAAAGCCGCCGAGGCGCTGACAGATAAATCGACCAACACCTACGGCTTCGTCGCCCGTGGCCTCAAGAATGCCAACGCGCCGGTGTGGACGACCTTCATGCTCGGCTATGGCACGACGCCGCTTTCGGCTGACGGCAAGCTGCAGACGGAGTCGCAGGGGGCCGTAGATGCCGCCAAGCTCTATCAGCGCCTGATGACGAAATCGGCACCTCCCGGCGTTTCCGGCTTCAACTGGGCCGAAGCGCAATCGGCCTTCCTGCAGGGCAAGATCGGCATGTGGGTGGATGGCGTCGGTTTTGCGCCGCCGATCGAAAACCCGGAAAAATCCCGTGTCGTCGGGCAAGTCGGCTACGGCGTCATGCCGAAGGGACCGAACGCGCAGGCAGCGGCGACGACCGGCGACGGCCTCGGCGTGACGGCTGCCAGCCAGAAAAAGGAAGCCGCTTATCTCTTCTGCCAATGGGCGATCTCGCACGACATGGGCGCACGCCTCCTGCAGGCCGGCGCCGGCGTTCCCTTCCGCCAGTCTATCCTGGAGGATCAGAAGGTCCGCGAGGGCGTGAAGATGCCGGGCGCCTGGCTCGATGCCGTCGCCGGCTCCGCGAAGGTCTCTCAGCTGGCGCTACCCGTTATCATCCCGGTCACTGAGTTCCGCGACATCTATGGTGTCGCGCTGACGAACATGATCGGCGGCGCAGATCCGGCAGCCGAACTGAAGACGGCAACCGCCCAGTTCGAGCCGGTTCTGGCACGAAGCGAGGGATAATGGCCTCCGTGAGCATCGAAGAGACCGCCGCGAAGGCAACCAAAGAAAGGGGCAAGCCGCGAAGGCTTGCTCCCAACTACTGGCCCTTCGTCATCCCCGCATTGATCGTCATTGCCGCCGTCATCGTCTTCCCATGGGTCTTCACCCTCTGGATGAGCGTGAACAAGTGGACGCTCGGTCAATCGCAGAGTTTCGTCGGCTTGGACAATTATGTCCGGCTGGCGACCGACACGCGTTTTTGGGAATCCCTTTGGCACACCGTTCTCTATACAGTGCTCTCCGTCGTCGGCCCCTTGATCTTCGGAACGCTGGCGGCACTGATCTTCGATGCGAACTTTCCGCTGCGCGGGTTCCTGCGCGGCATCTTCGTCATGCCGATGATGGCGACGCCTGTTGCCGTCGCGCTCGTCTGGACCATGATGTTCCATCCGCAACTCGGCGTGCTCAACTACTTGCTATCGCTTGTGGGCATCGGACCGCAGGAGTGGATCTACAATCAGGCGAGCGTCATCCCCTCGCTTGTCCTCGTCGAGGTCTGGCAGTGGACGCCGCTGGTCATGCTGATCGTGCTCGGCGGCCTCGCCTCCGTGCCGCGCGAACCCTATGAAAGCGCCGAAATCGACGGCGCCAACGCCTGGCAGAAGTTCCGCTATCTGACGCTGCCGATGATCTCGCCTTTCCTGATGATCGCCGTCATCATCCGTGGCATCGATGCGATCAAGAGCTTCGATATTATCTATGCGATGACGCAGGGCGGCCCTGGAACTGCCTCCGAGACCATCAATATCTACCTCTACAACACCGCCTTTTCCTACTACGACATCGGCTATGGCTCGGCCATGGCAGTGGTGTTCTTCATCATCATCGTCGCGCTTTCCTTCATCCTCCTGATGATGCGGCAGCGGACGAAATGGACCGACGCGGAGGGACATTGAGATGAAGCGTTCGACACTCAACCGCATCGGCCTGTTCTTCGTGGCCCTGATCATCGTCTCGCCCGTTATTCTGTTCTTCCTCTGGATGATCTCGCTGTCGCTGAAATACGAAATCGACAACGGCGCCTATCCGCCGATCCTCATTCCAGATCGTTTCGCCTGGACGAACTACGTCAATGTCTTCCAGGAAAACAACTTCTTCCTCTATTTTTGGAACTCCATTCTCGTGACGGGGGCAGCTACCCTGCTCGCGCTCGTCATCGGCGTGCCGGCCGGCTACGGCATTGCTCGGCTGAAGGCAGAGAAGTCGGCCATCGTCATCATGATCGCCCGCATGACGCCGGGCCTATCCTTCCTCATCCCGCTGTTCCTGCTGTTTCAATGGCTCAATCTTTTGGGAACGCTCTGGCCGCAGATCATCATCCATCTTGTCGTCACCGTGCCGATCGTCGTCTGGATCATGATCGGCTATTTCGAAACGACTCCAATGGAACTGGAGGAGGCTGCAAGCATCGATGGCGCGACACCTTGGCAGGTCTTCCGCCTCGTCGCCCTGCCGATCGCCCGGCCCGGCATCGTCGTCGCCTTCATTCTCTCGGTGATCTTCTCGTGGAACAATTTCGTCTTCGGCATCGTGCTTGCGAGCCGCGAGACCCGCACATTGCCGGTGGCCGTCTATAACATGCTCTCCTTCGAGCAGGTGAGCTGGGGACCGCTTGCGGCGGCCGCCCTCATCGTGACGCTGCCGGTGCTCGTGCTAACGATGTTCGCACAGCGACAGATCATCGCCGGTCTGACGGCCGGCGCCGTCAAATGACGCAGCCTTTATCGTTTGGATAGGATCACATTCATGGCACCCGTCCATATACAGAGCATCCAGAAACGCTACGGCCAGGTGAAGGTCATTCGCGATATCAGCGTCGACATCGCCGACGGCGAATTCGTCGTCCTCGTCGGCCCTTCGGGCTGCGGTAAGTCCACGCTGCTGCGCATGATCGCCGGGCTCGAGGAGGTGAGCGACGGCGAGATCCATATCGGCCGGCGCGAAGTCAGCCATCTGCCGGCGCGAGACCGCGACATCGCCATGGTCTTCCAGAATTACGCGCTCTATCCGCATATGACGGTGGCCGAAAACATGGGGTTCGCGCTGAAGCTGAAGAAGGCGGACGCTTCCGAAATCGCCGCCAAGGTGCAGAAGGCCGCTGCCATCCTCGGCCTGGAGAACCTGCTGGATCGCCTGCCCCGTCAGCTTTCCGGCGGTCAGCGCCAGCGCGTCGCCATGGGCCGCGCACTGGTGCGCGATCCTCAGGTCTTCTTGTTCGACGAGCCGCTCTCCAATCTCGATGCAAAGCTGCGCGTGCAGATGCGCGGCGAGATCAAGTCCATGCATCAGCGCATCGGCACGACGACGATCTACGTGACGCATGACCAGGTGGAGGCGATGACCATGGCCGACAAGATCGTCGTGCTGCATGGCGGCTTTATCGAACAGGTCGGCGCGCCGCTCGATCTCTATGACCGACCGGCCAATCTCTTCGTCGCCGGCTTCATCGGCTCGCCCTCGATGAACTTCATCGACGGCAGGATAGAGGAAGGCGTCTTCCGCAGCGACAAGGGCCTCATCTTGCCCCTGCCGGAAGGCTTTCCGATCGAAGAGCAGGGTGGACGCCCACTTGTCTACGGCATCCGGCCCGAACATATCCGCGCAGCGGCAAGTGGCCTGCCGGCCCGAGTCGGCATCGTCGAAGGCACCGGATCTGAGATCTATGCCAAACTCGATTGCGGCGGCGAGGAAATCTCCTGCCTGTTCCGCGAGCGGCTGAACATCCGCTTCGGCGACAAGATCGAAATCGCGATCGACCCGTCCAGCATCCATCTTTTCGACAAGGCGAGCGGAAAGCGCCTTTGACCGCTCCATCCGTCTTCGATCCGCCCTTCGGCGCGCCCAGGCACATTCTTTGTGTCGGCGCTGCCGTTCTGGATACGCTCTTCCGCATCCACACCCTTCCCCAAGGCCAGGGAAAGGTTCTGTCTTATGACATGCTGCAGATCGCGGAAGGCATGGCCTCCAGCGCCGCCGATTCCATCGTCCAGCTCGGTGGCGAGGCGAGCCTGTGGGGAGCCGTTGGCGACGACGATACCGGCGAGCGCATTATCCGCGATCTGGATGCCACCGGCATCCATGTCGAGGGCATGCTACGGGTAGACGGCGCACGCTCTGCCGTCTCGACGATTCTGGTGGACGATGACGGCGAAAGGCTGATCGTCCCCTTCTATGATGCGAAACTGCATCATACGGTGAAGGAATTCACGGCCGATGATATGGCTGCATTCGATGCCGTCTTGGTCGACGTGCGCTGGCCGGCGCTGGCGCGGCAGGTCCTCAAAGCTGCCAGAGCGATGGGCAAGCCGGCCATTCTCGACGGCGACGTGGCTCCTGACGGCATCATCGAACAACTGGCGCCGGAAGCAACCCATATCGTTTTCTCCGAACCGGCTGCGCAGCGCCTGACGGGAATAAGCGATGTGTCCGAGATGACGTATCTTCTGAAACAGCGCTTCGATCACGCTTTCATCTGCGTGACGGCAGGGGCGGCCGGCAGCTACTGGTTCGACGAACAAAACAACGACGTCGCGTATTGCCCGACCATTACCGTCAAAGCCGTCGACACGCTCGCCGCAGGGGACATCTTCCACGGCGCCTTCGCGCTCGCACTCGCGGAAGGAATGGCACCCGCGGACGCAATCCGCTTTTCCTCTATCGCTGCCGCCATCAAGTGCGAGTCGTTTGGTGGAAGATCCGGAGCACCGACGCGAGCCGACGTGATCCGCCGATCCTATTCACTTTGAAAGCCCGGACGCGGCGCTTACACGCGGCTGCATGACGCACAATTCGGGCTCTATGCCCGACTTGGCTGCATGAAGGGCAAAAAGAGCCGGGGCGGGTGTCCGCCCTCTTCCGATGACGACGATCGATGCAATCACTGAAAATCGAACACGCTCAAGCCTGTCGCCATTTCGTCGAGACCAAGCGGACGCGTGACCGGTGGTTCGGCTCTCGCCAGGCAGCCCTGCCGTTCGCATAGGCGACAGGCAGGACCGATCATGATCTGATTGTTACCCAGCGCCTTCCCATATGTCACCTCGTCGCGATGGGCGATATCGCAGCCGATGAGAAGTGCCGTGCGGCGCACCCTTTCGCCGAAATCGGCCCGAGGCCCCTCGATCGTTCGCGATACGGTCAGAAAGCCAGCACCGTCAGGCATCTGGGTAGCGTCCACCAATATCTGTCCGGGCTGTGCAAAAGCAGCATGGATATTGAGCTTCGGACAGGCGCCACCGAAGCGAGCCTGCGGAAAGCCTTGGGAGCCCGCCTTGCGCAGGCGATGGCCGGCATTGTCGATCTCCATCAGGAAAAACGGGATGCCGGATGCACCCGGACGCTGCAGGCTGGTCAGCCGCGTGGCTGCCTGCTCATAGGAGACGCCGAAGCGAGCGCCGAGGGCTTCGATATCATAATGCAGTCGCTGCGCTGCCGAGAGATAGGCTCCGTATGGCATCAGAAGCGCATGGGACGCGTAGCGCGCCAGCTCGAAACGAGTGATGCGGTTGGCTTCTGGTGCCGAAAGCGTAAGGGAGCTCAGCTCGGCGGCGATCTCCTCGCGCAAGGCCAAAAGAGAGACTTCTGTCGCAATCTCCCGGATCTGATCGAAGGGCGACAGACGCTCCGACAGGAAAAGCCGCATCGAATGCCGGTCATAGCGCCGACGCAAGCCGGGCATGGCGTGCACCGGCAACAGGCGTACCGCGATGCCATGCCCGGCCTTCAGCCATGCTTTCAATGCGCCAGCCAGGTCGTCACCGGGCGACAGGCGTTCATGGAAGGTCTCCGCAGCATCTTCGATGCGGGCAAAGAAATTCGGACGCGACTGCAGGCGATCGTGAACCTCGTCGAGCGGCAGGCGCGGTCCGGCAACCTCGGCAACCCTGCCCTCGCGGGCTAGAAGCTCGGCGAGATCGGACAGTCTTGCGGCCTGCTCGCGATAGGCGCGATAAAGCCGGATCATGCCGTTTGCCGCATTCGGCGCTGCTTCGGCGAGCTCGATCAGCTCCTGATCGCCGGGGATCTCGCCTGCCAGCAATGGATCGGCAAAGATTTCACGCAATTGCCCTGCACTGCCGCCCTGTTCACCCTGCAGTTCGTCGAGGTCTACCTTATAGACAGCCGACAGCTTCAAAAGCAGCTGCACGGTCAGTGGCCGCTGATTGCGCTCGATGAGATTGAGATAGGACGGCGAGATATCAAGCGCCTGCGCCATCGTCGTCTGTGTCAGACCGAGGCCCATGCGAATGCGCCGAATCTTCGGGCCTGCAAAGATCTTGCGCTCAACCATGTGTCATACCTTTTACAATTCTCGTGTCGTCAATCTTTTACAAGATTTACAATTTTACCGAAGGCCAATGTCAACAATAGCACATCATAACCCTTTTATCTAACGGCATTTTCTAGTTTTTCTCGCTCTTGCAGCGTTGATATTGTAAAAATAGTCATGCAATCGAAATCGATCTGAGGATCGAGAGGAAGTATCGGGGAGACTTGTATGACAGACTTTTACAAACTGGTTCCCAGCGCACCCACTGAGCGTTTCGATGGCATCGAGCGCCCCTACGAGGCCGCGGATGTGGAGCGGTTGCGCGGGTCGGTCAGCATCCGCCATTCACTGGCCGAGATGGGTGCAAACCGCCTCTGGCAGCTCATTCATGAGGAAGATTTCGTCAATGCGCTCGGCGCGCTTTCGGGTAATCAGGCCATGCAAATGGTTCGCGCCGGTCTGAAGGCGATCTATCTCTCTGGATGGCAGGTCGCAGCCGATGCCAATACGGCCTCGGCCATGTACCCCGACCAATCGCTCTATCCCGCCAATGCAGGCCCGGAGCTGGCCAAGCGCATCAATCGCACGCTGCAACGCGCCGACCAGATCGAGACTGCCGAAGGCAAAGGGCTTTCCGTCGACACATGGTTTGCGCCGATTGTCGCCGATGCCGAAGCAGGTTTCGGAGGTCCGCTGAACGCCTTCGAGATCATGAAGGCCTATATCGAGGCGGGTGCCGCGGGCGTCCATTTCGAGGATCAGCTGGCATCGGAGAAGAAATGCGGCCATCTCGGCGGCAAGGTCCTCATTCCGACGGCGGCCCATATCCGCAATCTCAACGCGGCGCGGCTTGCCGCCGACGTCATGGGCGTGCCGACTCTCGTGGTTGCGCGCACCGACGCCGAGGCCGCCAAGCTTCTGACCTCGGACATCGATGAGCGCGACCAGCCCTTCGTCGACTACGACGCCGGCCGCACGGTCGAAGGCTTCTATCAGGTCAGGAACGGCATCGAGCCCTGCATCGCCCGTGCTGTCGCCTATGCGCCGCATTGCGATCTCATATGGTGCGAGACCTCGAAGCCGGATCTCGAGCAGGCGCGTAAATTTGCCGAGGGCGTGCATCGCATCCATCCCGGCAAGCTGCTGGCCTACAATTGCTCGCCCTCGTTCAACTGGAAGAAGAACCTCGATGACGCGACGATCGCCAAGTTCCAGCGCGAGCTGGGTGCGATGGGCTACAAGTTCCAGTTCATCACTCTTGCCGGCTTCCACCAGCTGAATTTCGGCATGTTCGAGCTCGCCCGCGGCTACAAGGCTCGCCAGATGGCCGCTTACTCCGAGCTGCAGGAGGCCGAATTTGCGGCCGAGGCCAATGGCTACACCGCCACCAAGCATCAACGCGAAGTGGGCACCGGCTATTTCGATGCGGTGTCGCTGGCGATCACCGGCGGCCAGTCATCGACAACGGCCATGCACGGATCGACAGAGCATGCCCAATTCAAACCGGCAGCAGAGTGATATCAGGATCTATAGGAGGAGAATGACATGGCATCGATAGCACGCGTTCGTGAGAGAGCCGAGGAGCAATCTCTCACCATGAATGCCGATCAGCAGGCGGTCATCCGCATGCTGGCCAATGAGCTGCATCGTCTCAACCAGACCGTCATGAATGCGGTCGAGGCCGGCGTTTCCGTCGAGCTCGTCCGCTCGGCCCGCCACCACGGCGGCAATGGCAACTGGGGCGATCTGCTAATCCCCGTCGTCGTCGCCAAGGCTACGCATCAGTCTTGACAAAGACAGTATTGACCGAATGTTCGGGCCGCGCCGTCATCGACGGCCGGCCCGCCACTTAGTCCAGCCAGTTTTCGACACGGAGATCGCGGACGCGCTTGAACTTCCCGATATTGGCCGTTACCAGGACTGCCTCTACCGCATGGGCGTGAGCAGCAATCAGCAGGTCGTTTGGACCGATAGGTTTGCCGGCAACTTCCAGCTCAGCCCTGATGGCGCCGTATTCGGCATCGGCAGGAACATCGAGCGCGAGTACCGCTATGCTTCCCAGGATGGCCTCGATATGTGCCAGCAGTTTCGGCGATCCCTTTTTAGCGCAGCCATAGCGCAACTCTGCGGCTGTGATGATGCTGACACAAATTGCATCTGGCCCGACATCGGCGATGCGTCTGGCAACGGTACCCTGTGGGTTTCGCGCAAGTTCAGATACGATATTGGTATCCAGCATGTAGAGCTTACTCAAAGCTCAATTTCCTTCGCTGGCAGCAGAGTATCATCTATATCGGGAAACTGATCCTCTGGTCCGAGAGGCTCCAAACTTGCCAAAACATCAAGCAAGCTCTTGCGGCGCACCGGCTCGATGATAAGCCGATCTCCGTCGCGGTGGATCATCACCCGATCGCCGGGAAGCTCAAAGTCCGCCGGGATGCGTACGGCCTGACTCTTGTTGTTGCGAAACAGCTTGGCTTCTCGTGGCGGACTAGGTTCGTTATGTCGGAGACGGCGCATGCTGATCTCCTTTTTGCATATCCACATGTATATGCAAGATAACAGACCTGATTTCAAGCCCGCTGAATCCAACGACACAAGATTGCTTTTCCAAGAAAGCCCTTGCTCAGGACTTCATGTCTGCGAAATCAGAGAAGGCCTGCTTGACGACGTCTGCAGTGGCTCCAGAGGCAACCTGGGCTGCCAGCAGGATTCTCGCCTGCCCCGGGCGCAGCGTCGAAGAATGGATTGCACCGGCCGCAGCAAGGTCATGCCCGCCGCCACCGCCGCCATAGCTGGAAACGAGCAATCCATCCGGCACGCGGCTGGAAACCACGACGGGTACGCCGACATCGGCACACCGCCTGACGGCTTCGACCAGACGCGGATTGGCATTGCCGGAACCGAGAGCCGCCAGAACGATGCCATGGGCGTCGGCCCTGAGGCTCGCATCCACATGCACGGAATCACAGCCAGGGTAGATTGCGACGACATCAATCCGCACGTTATCGAGCGGCGCCGCAAGGCGCGGGCTTGGGGGATTTTCGAGCGGCCGCGATTGCCGGAACGCATCGGCGATATCCGAAGAGTGCTTATAGAGTCCCCAGGCCGGCAGCAAGCGGCCACCGAAACAGACGAGCACGCCGCGTCCCGCATTGGCCGGATCGATGGCGGTGGCAACGGCAGCGGCAAGATTGCCAGGTCCGTCTGCCTTGGGATGATCAGCGGTAAATTGCGCACCGGTAAATACGACGGGCTTATTCAGGCCATGCTGCAGATGGACGAGCAGCGACGTCTCTTCCATAGCGTCCGTGCCGTGCAGGACGACGATGCCGCTAATAGTATCATCGGCAAGCAGTTCGCCGACCTTATCGCTGATCTCCTGCATGTCGGCGAGCGTCAGGCTCGCCGAATCCTTTGCCATCAGCTCGATGGGTCGGAGGGCGACAGGCATGTCGGGGAGCAGCGCCAGCAGGCTCTCACCCGTCAGTGAGGGTATGCTGGCGCCGCTATCGGTGCGCTCGCTTGCAATGGTGCCGCCGGTGGCAATGGCTGCCACCAGCGGATTGGCTTGCCCTGCCGTCACGACTGGCCCCGTTCGGCCGCCAGCCGATAGATGCGGTCACGCAACAGATACCAGCCTATGACCAGAGCCGGTGCAATCAGGATGAGGGACGCGATCGTCCACGTGCCGACCGGATAGTCGAGCGCCATCAGTACCAGTACCGCAAAGAGGAAGATGAGCGTCAGGATACCGGTATAGGGCGCGCCGAACATGCGGAAATCCGGACGGGCCATCTCGCCACGCTTGGAGAGCTTCCAGAGCTTCAACTGGCACAATACGATCACACCCCAAGCCGAAATGATACCGAGCGCCGAGATATTGAGGGCAATCTCGAAAGCGGCCGACGGCACGACGGCGTTCAGCGCCACGCCGATGATGGTCACGACAGCCGTCACGGCGATGCCGACATAGGGCACGCCAGCCTTGTTCATCTTGGTGAGCGCTGCCGGCGCCGAGCCCGAAACCGCCATCGAATGCAGGATGCGGCCGGTCGAATAAAGGCCGGCATTGAGCGAGGACAAAACGGCCGTCAGCACGACGAGGTTCATGATGATATCGGCACCTTGGATACCGATCGTCCCGAAGAAGGTGACGAACGGGCTCTCACCGGCCTTGTAGGCCGTATAGGGCAGAAGCAGCGACAGAAGCAGGACCGAGCCGACATAGAAGATCAGCAGGCGGGCGACTACCGTGCGGATCGCACCCGGCATCACCTTGCGCGGATCTTCGGTTTCGCCGGCGGTCGTGCCGATCAGCTCGATCGACGCATAGGCGAAAACCACCCCCTGTATGATGACGAAGGCCGGCAAGATGCCATTGGGGAAGAAGCCACCGCTATCGGTGATGATGCTGAAGCCTGCCGAATGACCGGCAATCGGCGTACCGGAGACGACGAAATAGATGCCAATCACGAGGAAGCTGACTAGGGCCAGAACTTTGACAAGGCTGAACCAGAATTCGAGCTCCCCGAAGACCTTCACCGACAGGAGGTTCATGGCCAGCACGACCAGCAGCGCGATCAGCGCGAAAACCCACTGGTCGATTCCTGCGAGCCAGGGAACATAGTGCTTGAAGAAATTCATGTAGAGGGCGACGGCCGTCACATCGGCAACCGATGTCATGGCCCAGTTCAGCCAGTACATCCAGCCGACAGCAAAGGCCATCTTCTCGCCGTAGAACTCGCGGGCGTAAGAAACGAAGGAGCCGGAACTCGGGCGGTGCATGATCAGTTCGCCAAGCGCGCGCAGCACCAAAAAGGCGAAGAAACCGCAGAGCGCATAGACGAAGATGAGCGCCGGACCGGCCGCGGCAAGGCGTCCGCCTGCGCCAAGGAAAAGACCGGTGCCAATCGCGCCGCCAATGGCGATCATTTGGATCTGCCGCGGCTTCAAAGCCTTGTGATAGCCAAGGTCCTCATTGACCGGCGGCCGGCGGTCTGCCGGAATATTCTGAATAGGTTCGACTGACATTGCTCCTCCCTCGAGCCATTTGTCCATGAGCGGATCCGGGATGCTGATGTTGCACCCGAGGGATGCCGCTGCCTTAATCTGGCCGTCGATCGAGTTTAGCGATCGCCGGTCATGCTGTAATGCTGTATGACAGATTTCCTCTTAGACACAGAAATAACGACAGGTCAAGCCAAGCGACGCTTATTGACGCGGCATGAGCTAAGGGATAACAGATTTCTAAATCTGTCATACAGCTTGACAGATTAGCTTGATTTCTATGTAGGAGGATAATGTGGTCAAGACGCGAAGCGAGTATGACCTGCTGGGCGAGAAGGATATTCCGGCTGAGGTCTATTGGGGGGTACACACGGCAAGAGCCGCGGAAAATTTCCAGGTGACGGGGACACCGATCGGCCGCTATGCGCATCTCATTCGAGGCTTGGCCTTCGTCAAGGAAGCAGCGGCTCTTGCCAATTACGAGTTGGGATTGCTGAGCGAAGACAAGCTCGATGCAATCGTGCGCGCTTGCCGCGAAATCCGCGCTGGCGAGCTTCACGACCAGTTCGTCGTCGACGTGATTCAAGGCGGCGCCGGCACGTCCACCAATATGAATGCCAATGAGGTCATCGCCAACCGCGCGCTCGAACTGCTCGGCCATGCCAAAGGCGACTATGCTCACCTTCACCCGAACGATCACGTCAATCTCAGCCAATCCACCAACGACGCCTATCCGACGGCCGTCAATGTTGCGCTCATCGAAGCGATCGACAATCTCGCGGCGGCAATGGAAACGCTGCAGGAAGCCTTCGAACGTAAGGCCAAGGAATTCGACAGCATTCTAAAGATCGGCCGCACGCAGCTGCAAGACGCCGTGCCGATGACGCTCGGCCAGGAATTCAGAACCTTTGCCGTGATGCTCGGGGAAGATCGATCCCGCCTGATCGAATCGGCCGCCCTTCTGCATGAGGTCAATCTCGGCGCGACTGCCATCGGCACCGGCCTCAATGCGCCCGTCGGCTATGCCGCCCTTGCCTGCAGCCACCTCGCCCGGCTGACGGGCCGCCCGCTGGTTACCGCCAGTGACCTTATCGAAGCAACGCAGGATCCTGGCGCCTTCGTCCATCTTTCCGGCGTACTGAAGCGCGTCGCGGTCAAGCTATCCAAGACCTGCAACGATTTGCGCCTTTTGTCGTCCGGCCCTCGCGCCGGCATCGGCGAGATCACGCTGCCGGCGATGCAGGCCGGTTCGAGCATCATGCCCGGCAAGGTCAATCCGGTGATTCCCGAAATGGTCAACCAGGTGGCGTTCTCCGTCATCGGCAACGACATCACTGTGACGATGGCGGCGGAAGCGGGTCAGCTGCAGCTCAATGCCTTCGAACCGATCATCGTGCGCTCGCTATCGGAAAGCATCATGCATCTGACCGCAGCCTGCCATATCCTCGCCGAACGCTGCGTCGACGGCATCACGGCCAATCCGGCTCTGATGGCACAACGCCTGCAGGAATCGATCGGCCTTGCGACGGCACTCAATCCGTTGATCGGCTACCAGGCGGCGACAAAGGTTGCGCGCGAGGCGCTGGCAACCGGACGCACAGTGCCGGAAATCGTGCTGGATCACGGATATCTGACCGCGGAGGAGCTCTTCGAGGCGCTGCGGCCGGAACGACTCGCCAACCTGCCAGCCGCTCTCAATGGGTCGGCTGACCCTCGCCGATGATGGTGGTCACCACCCGCTTGACCTGACCGAGATGGGTTTCCATCGCCGCGATGGCCTCCTCTTCCGATCCCGCCGCAATCGCCTCGACGATGCGGCGGTGCTCGACGTTCGAGGCCACGCGGCGCTGCGCCATCATATTGACCAGTTCCGATTGCCGCATCAGCGCATCGCGGGCATCCGCGACGATCTTGGCAAAGACGGCATTTCCCGAGGATTCCGCAATCGTTGAATGGAATTCCGAGTCCAGAGTCACCCATCTCAAAGGGTCTTCTTCCCGGTCCATCTCATCGCAAAGTTCAAGCAGGCGCGCCAATTGCTGCTCCGTGCGCCGCAGCGCCGCCCAGCCGGCGGCAGGAACTTCGATGAAGGGACGCGCCTCGATCAGGTCGCGCGCGGAATAGCCGCCATAACGCAGCTCCGGACCTGGCGTCGCGGTGACGACATAGGTACCGCTGCCGGTGCGTGTCTGGGTCAGGCCGAGCGTTTGAAGCGAACGGAGCGCCTCGCGGATGATCGGGCGGCTGACACCGTAACGCGTGGCAAGCTGCGACTCGGCGGGCAGCCGTGTCCCGACCGCCAACCGTCCCGATGTTATCGCCGAACGAATATCTTCAAACACTGCCTCGGCAGCGTTTTTCCGACTGATCGGACTTGTATAAGATAACCAATCAGCCACCTCACTCATGACAGCCAAACTTCACAAACATTTTTCGCTTGTCAAGGATCGGGTCACGAATTGGTGCGCGTCCGCCTGGCTCAAAGCCATCCGAAGGAACTGGCGTTATGTGGAGAATGTCATCGACGGCAACTCCTGCTTGATGTCTCCTTCATGGCAATATAAAGAAATCCTTATTCCTTTATATCGGAGCTGGATGTGCCCTTACCCCTCTTCGCCTTGTTTTTGGCTGCGTTTGCTTTCGGCACGACCGAGTTTGTTATCGCGGGCATTCTTCCGGACGTGGCGCAGGGTCTTAGTGTCTCGATCCCCTTTGCCGGCTATCTGGTTTCCGGCTATGCGCTGGGAATTGCACTTGGCGGGCCGCTTCTGACCATGGCGACACGACAGATTTCGCGCCGAACCATTCTGATCGCTCTGACGATCGCCTTTTGCATGGGCCAGATCGCCTGCGCGCTCGCACCTGATTTTGCTGCCATGCTCCTCTTCCGTGTTGCGACCGCCGTCGCCCACGGCGCCTATTTCGGCATCGCCATGGTGGTCGCGGTCGGCCTCGTGCCGCAGGCATTTCGCGGTCGCGCCGTGTCCGTGATCCTTGCAGGACTGACGGTCTCCAATATTGTCGGCGTTCCTCTTGGCGCGGCGATCGGTGGATTGTGGGGATGGCGGACGACGTTTTGGGCAATGACCTTGGTCGGTGTGGTCGCGCTGGCCGCGATATGGGTCCTGATCCCGCAGACGAAGGCAGAATCTCAGCAATCCGGCCATTTGAGCGGAGAAGTGCGCGTTCTCGGCCGCCAGCAGGTCTGGACCTCCCTCATCATGATGCTCGCTTTGATGATCGGTCAGATGGTGCCGTTCACCTACATAACGCCGCTTCTGCGTGAGGTGACCGGCCTGGATGCTATGCTTATTCCGTGGGTTCTCCTGCTCAATGGCGTCGGAGCGACATTGGGTGTCTTTATTGGCGGCCGGCTGTCGGACTGGAAGCTGATGCCCTCGCTTATCGCCATGCTCGCCATCCAGTCCGCTATACTCGTCATTCTATACCTGGTCAGCCCCTACCCCTTGCCGATGAGTGTGGCGATCTTCGTTTGGGGCGCCCTAAATTTCGCCATCGGTACCCCCATCCAGGCCCGCATCCTGATGTGGACTGCTGATGCGCCAGGTCTTGCTTCCTCACTCATTCCGTCCGGGTTCAATATCGGGATTGCGATCGCGGCAAGCGTCGGTGCCGCACTGCTCGAGAGTGGATATGGCTATCGCAGTTTGCCGGTGCTCGGCGCGATCACGCTTGCCCTGGCCTGCGTGGTTGCCATCCTCTCCGCGGCGCGCGAAAGGCGCAGCGGCGCAGTTCCTCCCAATGCGGCTCTTACGTAATTTCTATTGGAAGGCGGCGGCCCTTAACACCGGGGCCGCCGACACACAAGTCAGGCGATCAGCCCTTTCATGGGCAGGACGTGATCTGAGCCCGGGAAGACATCACGCGTCAATAGCGTCGGTGACGCGCCAAGCAGATCGACCGCGATCCCTTTGACGACGGCGCGCAGATCCGTCGTGGCGGCAAGATCACGACCATCGCGCAATTGCGCCTGCTTGAGACCGGGCCAGTCGGCAATCACTCGCCCGCCCTTGATTGCGCCGCCGGCGAGGAAGGCGGCTGTTCCGGTGCCGTGGTCGGTGCCCTGGGTGCCGTTGACCTGCGCCGTCCGCCCGAATTCGGTTGCAACAAGAATGGCCGTATCCTTCCAGGCCGGACCAAGCTCCTGCTGGAAGGCGGCAAAGGAATTGTCGAGCCCGACAAGGAGCTTGTTCAGGCGATCCACCTCGCCGGCATGGGTATCCCATCCTTCGAAAGCCAGTGCCGCAACGCGAGGACCGTCGTCTTGAGCCAACAGGCGCGCGGCGCCTCTGGCCATCTGTTCCATGCCAGTGGGGTCGCCGGGGCCTCCCTTCGCCTTGACATCGAGGCCGGCGGCGATCTTGCCGGTCGAAATGCCCTCGGCGAGGATTTTCGCGAAAAGCGGGTCGGTGTGATTGTAGAGATCCATCAGCCGCGGCGGTAGATCATCGCTCACCGGCTGGAGGGTCGATGGCGACCAGCCGAGGACCGGCGCCTTGCCGCGAATGACGAGCGGTGCATTGGCGCCGACCGAGAGGCCTCGGATCTCCGAAGTACCCGGCGAAACCTTATCGCCCTTCGGCAGTCCCTCGATCATCCGGTTCAGCCATCCGGATTCGACTCGACCGGGCATTTCGTAACCGGACTCCAGCACGTCCTGACCGTCGAAATGGGACCGGTCACGATAGGGCGTCGCACTGGCATGGACGACGGCCGCCTGCCCTGCACGATAGAGCTTGTTGAAATTCGGCATCGACGGATGCAGCGCAAAGAAACTGTCCAGCGGTAACGCCGCCCCGGGGCCGCTCGTCGTCATGGCGATCGCCTGCCGCAATGCCGCGTAGTCCGGATCGCCGACGGGCGGGACAGCTGTCAGACCATCGAGTGCGCCACGCAGAATGATGGTGACGAAACGCGGGTCGCTCCCGCCGGCGGCGTGAGCGAAGCGCGGGATGAAGGCCCAGGCAAACAGGGCGCCGGAAGCGCCAAGCACGGCACGACGGGTGGGGGTCATGAGTTCGCAGGTCATGGTCAGCGCCTTTGAAATTCGGGGGAAAGATAAGCGATCGTCAGGCCCTGCTTGCGGGTTTCCGCACGCGATACCGCCTGTAGCGTTTCGTTCGAAAGAAGCGGTCCCAGGCTGTCGGACACGAAACTGCGGGGATCGACCTGGGGTGGCACCGCATTCGCGATCATATTGGCGACATCCATGCGCATGCTCAGGCTCTCGCTGGAGGCCCAGACATCGGCGGTGTCGGCAAAACCATTGGGGCCGGCGGGCGCCCAGAAGGGCTGGCCCATAGCAGTCAAGGCGCCGAGAATGACATTCGGCTTCGGCGTCTCGCCGCTTGCCCGCAAAAGAGCGGTCATGAATTCGAGCGGAGAGCGAACCTTCGAAAGTGTCGGGTTCCATGCATCCTCGGAGCCGACGAGCGCCCGATAGACGGCCGAAAGATCGCCATCCGTCTTGCTGAAGGTCGCCGCGACGGTCTGCACAAGCCCTGGCGGCGGCGTATCGGCGACGAAATGCCGGACAAGCTTGGTGGCGATATGCTGCGCCGTCGCCGGGTGGCGGGCGAGATCACGTAGCGCTTCACGCCCCTGCCCCACACCATTGTCGGCATAGGTGAGACCGAGCAGCGTCTGATCGCCAGGCTCGTGCGCGCCGGCATTGAAGACGAAGGTGCCGGGCGTCCCGAGCTTGCCGTCGGCGCGCGCCACCGTCCAGCCGGTGATGATCTTGGCAAGCGTCGTCACGTCGGTCTGCGTGTAGCCGCCGTTGACGCCAAGCGTGTGGAGTTCCAGCGTCTCGCGGGCGAGATTCTCATTGAGACCACGCTTCTTGTTGGCATTGGCTTTGGAGTTCGGTCCGATCGATTGCTGGTTGTCGAGATAGGCAAGCATCGCCGGATGGGTCTCGACGGCGAATAGCATATCGGCGAAACGCCCGAAGACGTGCGGCCGGATCGCTTCGCGCTCGAAGGCGCCGGCAACGATATGCACCTCCTCGCTCTTCGACACGGCGACCGCGAAATGGTTTGCCCAGAACATGGCAAGCCGCTCGCCAAATCCGATCAATGGCTGCCGGATAGTGCCGTTGAAGCGGGCATCCACTTCCGCCAGCAGGACCTGCTGTGGAAGGTAAGGCATTGCGGGCTTTTCCAGCTTCTCGACTGCCTTGCCGATGGCAACCGCCATGGCTTGGTTATTCGGCTGGGCCTGATTGTTCGGTTGAGTGGCCATTGCCTGATTGTTCTGCTGCCCTGGCATGGCGCCCGGAGGCTGCACCGGTGGCTTCTGCGGCGACGGCGGGCCTTGCATCTGCTTGTCCTGAGGCACGGCGGCGACAGCGGCTGCGGCCTGCTGTCTGGCCTCCTTGCGCTGTTCCTGGAATGCGTAGAGGGAAACGAGAAGATCGGCGGTCGATTGCAGCTGCGGGCCGACCGGAACCGGAACGAAGCGCTCGGTGATTTCTTCCAGCAACGCGCCGCGCGGATCCGATGCGATCGACGTGGTGCCGTTGTGGTCCGCCCCTAGCCCAAAGCGGGAAAGGGCGAGCGCGGCATAAACATCATTGGACTGCTGGGCCATGACCTTGCCAACTCCTGCATCAAACATGCTCCTTTAACGCAGACCTGGTTTCGATCCGTCGCTCCGCAACTATGATCATTTTGTGGCGGCGGCCTTGGGCATGCTGCGGCGGACCAGGCTTTCCGCCAGCGCCCGACGCTCGTCGTAGGAAAGCCCTGCTGCAAAATCGACGGCACGCTGCTCCAGCTTCGCCCTCAAAGCGATGTCGGCATCGCGCGCCCTCGCCAGCGCGGCTGAGAGCGCCTCTTTATCCAGCGTCGGCTGCCCAAGAATGGAGGCGGCGTCGACCTTGGCCTGCTGCGCCTCGAGAATGATCTGACGTTCATCCTTGCGGGCTTCGTCGAGTGCCGCACGCAGAGCCTTCTTCTGCGCAGAAGGCAATTGCTCGCCGGCTAGCGGCATCATTCCGGCCCGCGCCTGCGTCTTGCGTATCCAGGTCAGCCCGCCCCCGGCCAATGCTCCGACCAGGAACGTATTCAGCACCAAAAGAAAAATGACCACTATTCGAAAGCTGCGTTCCGTCATTGGCTGTCCTGCTGCGCTAAACCCGCGTCCGGCCCTATATCGCCGAACATGGTCGCGGTTCCTTCGGAGACGACTGAGGTATCGGACGTCAAGCTCGGGGCCAAGACGGCAATGGCGATGCTGCCGGCAAGCGCACCGGCTACGCCGACCCCCACGAGGCCGATGCCGGCCGAGCCGAAGCGAAACCAGTTTCTTATCGTCAGGCGGCGAACGAGCTTTGCGAGAATTCGCTCTTCAAGGCCGGCGTGACGAGGCTTCACGACGTAGGTGTCGAGCAATGCATCCAGATCGGCCGCGCGCGCAAGCGTTTCGGCGGCGGCATGGCTCTTGGCAAAATCCCGTGCGGCCGCGCGCTCAGCCTGCGGCCATCGGCCGATATCGCCGCCATAGGCCGCGGTCAGCGCTTCGAACCGTTCGGCATTCATCGGACCCGCGATATTCTCAACCATCGCCCTCATCCTTCAACAAAAGCGCCTGCAAGGAGCGCCTTCCGCGCGCAAGCAGGCTTTCCAGTGCGTCGACGCTGACGTCCATGATCTCAGCTGCCTCGGCATTCGACAGCGCCTGATAGTAAACCAGAATGATCGCCTCGCGCTGCCTGGGCGCGATCATCTGCATGGCCCGCTCCACGCGCCTGGACGGATCGTCCTCGCTCATCAAGCCCGCATCCGGCGCCGGACCTTCATACTCGACATCGGTTGGATGCTCGGCAAGAACGTCCTTGCGACGCCGTAGGCGATCATAACAAAGGTTGGTCGCTACCCGATGCACCCAGGTGCTGAAACGGGCATTGCCCTGGCGCCAGCCGCCAGCATTGCGCCAGACGCGCAGCAATGTTTCCTGCGCCACATCCTCGGCCTCAGTCGCATCGCCAAGCATGCGTGTTGCAACGGCAACGATGCGCGGCAACTGCCGTGCTATCATCATGCGCATCGCCGGAACGTCGCCCGCAGCGATGCGACCGAGCAGGTCTTCATCCGGGTCGCCACTCTTGGGCGTGCGATCCCACTTCATCGACAATCGCTACCGCTCCAGTTTCCTGCGATACCCCCATGGCACGTGGGCCTTGAGCTCCCGGCCGGTAAACCCCGCCTCGCCCTCAACTTCGGCAAGCAACGCGACTTAGATCGCAGTATCTCGGTCAGCGTATCATCCTTCGACATCAAACACAGGCTCACAAGGATTGAACGCCGCATCTGCCGAATTCCGTCGCTTTCAGGTCGAGGGGTTTCGAATTTTCTTTCGAGCCCAAAGGCCCTCTATCAAGCAAACACAAAAGAGCCGGCTCACCCGGAGACAGGAGTTTCAACCTTCCTCACCCGGGCTTGCCGGCACTTCGCATGGCGGAATGCGAAAGCTCAGGCTCGATCAGAGCGTCAACAGGTCGCTCGTCGTCAGATCCTGTTCATTGTTCGCGTAGAAGCTTCCGAAATCCGGCATCTGCGATTGCTGCGCCTTCATGGCCTGCTCGAACTGGCTCTGCGTCAACGATCCGGAGCCGGATGTGTCGAGGCTCTTGAACAGCGACGTTGCCTGGTCTTCGCTTACATCCGAAGGACGGGCGGCCACGAATTCGGATTGGCTGACGTTGCCGTCGCCGTTCGTATCCATGGAGGAAAATGCGGCGGAGAGCTCGTCATCGCTCATCTGCCCGCCGCCCGGCGCGGGACGGCCGTGATGGCCTGCCTGCATGGCTTTTGCAAGCTGCGCCTCCGTGAGAGAGCCGGCATTGTCGGTGTCGAAGCTTTGGAACAATTGCTGCGCCTGGGTTTCGCTGACGTCCGACGGGCGTGCGGCCACGAATTCCGCTTCGCTGATATTGCCGTCGCCATTGGTGTCCATGGCGCTGATCGTATCGCTTTGGCTGCCATCCTGGCTGCCGGTTGCGGAAGTCTGCTGCGTACTTGACGTCGAACTGGTGGAGTTGCTGTTGGAATCCGATGTCGAGCCATCGCTGCCGATGCCGGCCTGCATGTTGAGAATCATGTTCATCAGCTGCGCGACGAGCTGTTCTGCCGAAGCGATCTGAGATTGATCGTCTGAAGACGAAGAGGAACTCGTGCCGGAAGAACTGCCCGACGAATTGCCGGAGGAGCTGTCGGACAGCAAGGACGCGATGGAATCATCAGCCGTCGACGCTGTAGAGCGCGAGGTCTGGTATTGATAATAATTGCTCGATGAGATCGAGTAGATGCTCGTCATTGGGGCCTCCAGATACGAGCGTTGAGAGGAACTCGGATGACTTATGCGTACGCGACTTGAACACGATCGATACCAGACCCGACCGCGTGAAGGCGGGAGCATGGTTTCGACAATCGATATGTGCGGATGGACTTGCGAACGCCGCCGATCAAACGCATCTTGCGCCCCAACTTGACCGATGCATCTTTTCCAGAGCAGGCGTCCCGGGATCACCCCGCCAATATGTATGTCGCCATCATGGCTATATTGGCATCTGCACATTTTCGATTTTCACTTCCCAACGTGGGGAAATTGCACAAGGAAACTTGCGCGTGGCTTATAGACGCTTGACGAACACATCCTGTTGCGATTTCCTTCCTCGATTTTTAGGGAATATATAAATTCCGCCACTCTGTTGAGGCATTGCTGGTATATGGGCTCCAGCACTGAGCGGCATTGATGGAAAAGAATACGAAGAAGAGGGGCACAGCTTGAACATCGGTTTCTGTGGAGAGGTGAATGAGGCGAACTAAGGAGGAGGCGGCGGAAACGAGGAGCGAGATTTTGCAATCCGCAAAAGCTCTGTTTCTCGACAAGGGCTACGAGAATGTGAGCCTGGAAGAGATAGCCGTAGTCGCCGGTGTCACACGGGGGGCAGTGCACTGGCATTTCAAGAACAAGCAAGGTCTGATGTTTGCGATTCGCGACGAGGCCCAGCAGCCGTTCAAGGATCTGGCGGAGCGGATGTCGAAAGAACTGCCGCCCAATCCGCTTGATCTCATCGCCGATACCATAGCTGCGATATTCGACGACATTCACAGCGATCCGCGCAAGCGCAGCATGTTGAAGGTGATGATGCATCTCGACATGGCATTTTGCGACGGGACGACAAGCCGGGCGAGCTCGTTCCGGCACGACATGCATGAAAATTTCGAACGCATTTTCACCCTGATGGATGAAAAGACGAAACTTCCGGCTCCCTGGACGCCGGATACGGCCGCTTCCGCTCTGACAGCAGTCATCGGCGGCCTGATCACCGAATGGACGCTCGACCGGGGCAGTTTCGAACTGGTTCCGTGTGGACAGATGTTCATAAAGATGGTGCTGAAGACCTGGTTCCCGCTGGCACAGACGCAGGAGCTGGCGATTACGGCGATCTGACGATACCGGAAAAAGCGTACAACGGTTTCCCCTTCGGAATTGAAGAGAACCAACGATAGCGGTTTCAAGCTTCTGCTGGGAGCCGAATCGATTGCCAGAAGCTGGAAATAAAAAAGGATCCGGAGGGAAAGCCAGATCCTTTGCTTTGATCGGAGGTCAACCGATCGATGAAAGAAGCCTGACGGATTGGAACGCCAGGCTTCTCATACCCGGCGCTAGGCCGGGTAATTCAATATTAGAAGCTACGCTCGAAGCGCAGGATACCAGCCCACTGATCCTGGTTCACAGAATCGAAGTTGGTGTAGGAGACTTCCGGCTCGATGAGCAGGTTCTTGACCGGGTTCCACTTGACGTTCGTCGTGGCGGCAAAGATCTTCGAGTCGGTGTAGGCGAGCTGGAGGTTCCACTTCAGCTTTTCGTTGATCGGAACGCCAACGCCGCCCCAGACAGCCCAGTCACCCCAGCCGCACTTCGATGCATCGTTAACTGGGCAAGCCGAACGATCGAGGTTGGTGCCTGCGTACTTGTTGAGCTTGTCGCCATCGGTGTTCCAGCCGCCCATCAAGAAGGCCGAGAAGGTACCGAAGTCAGCATCGACACGAGCCTTGATGGCGCCTTCTTCGACGATCGAATCGTAACCACCGACGACCTTGAAGCCCCATGCGCCGGACTTGAAGCCAGCACCGGCAACGACGTCAGGAGCGTAGTGATTGCCCTTGTCGTCGGACCACCAGCTGGAGCCATAGGAAGCGCCCGAGCCGCTGGAGTTGCTGTCTTCAACCGAGACCACAGCCGTGAAGCCGTTGCCGGCATCGTAGCTGTAGGTCAACTGGTTGAGTTCGTACGGGCCGTCATAGATCACGTCGTCGTTGATGACGTCGCCGGCATAACCGATGTAGTAGTTATACTGCGAGTCGGCCTTACCGACGAGGCTGATGTTGGCGAACAGCAGCTTGGTGGAGGTCGAGTTGCCGTCGTTCCAGTCCCAACGGATGACCGTATTGGTCTTCAGCGGGCCGTATTCGGTGTCGGTCGCGGTGTCGACGCTCAGCTCGGCGCGGGTGTGCCAGAGCGTGCCGTTCTTGCTGTTCTCTTGCTGTTCGGGTTGTAGGCATCGTACCATTCGCCTTCGGTACGGACGCGGCCGCCGATCTTGAGGCAGGTTTCCGTGCCCGGAATGAAGAAGTAGCCAGCACCGTATGCGTCGCAGATGCGAACGTATTCCAGCGGCTCCGGCTCAGCAGCGACGATCGCGTCTGCTGCATGGGCACCGGATACTGCTGCCAGCGCAGCAGCGGAGCCGAGAAGAAGGCTCTTGATGTTCATTTTAAACTCCTGGTTGTATTATGCATTTCTATTTTACCGCGAGCGCAGAACTGGAGCATCACCCTGGAGATCGGTTTGGTCTAAACACGACCGGGCAGCCCGGCAAATACGCACCTGATGTTGGCTTGAGTCCCCTCGAACCTTCATGATTACCCCCGCGGTAAAAGGCTTTGAAATGCCTCTACCGATCCGGCCGATTGCTCGACCGTAAGACAACTTATGTCCTGACATTGGATTTACAAACAGCCCGTATGTTTGTCAATTATATGAAGGGCGCTGAGGCGTTAGTCTTGGCTGCTGTTGCTTAAATGCAACTCGCGACCGCGGGCCATGGCGGCATCCGGCAAGGATGGCAAAGATGTCCCTGTTCACAAGAACGCCTGCCAGTCTGGTCGTCATCGCATTTAAGCCAGCGCGATGTCGGCGGTCGATGACGCCATGGCAGGCCAATCTGGTCATGGCATGGCCATCGGGAATTCCGCGGCAAATGACCGGTCGGCTTGAGCAAAGATCAGCAATGAATTTCAACAATTCGCTACACACAGAAATGTTGAATTTTCCTAGATTCCGGCGACTCGCGCCATCGGAGAGGGAAAATCACGAATGAATGAGAACCGGCTGATCTTCATAGCGACCCCCTGCTTCGGCGGCCTCGTCACGAAGGACTATATGCAGTCCATTTTCTCATTGATGCAGACGGGCGCGCAGGCAGGCATACAGCTGACGCTGGCCCTGCTCGGCAATGACGCCCTGATTACCCGCAGCCGAAACACACTTGTCTCGTCTTTCCTGAACGATACGACGGCGACCCATATGCTCTTCATCGACGCCGACATCAGCTTCGAGCCTGATCAGGTCATGAGGCTGCTGGAAGCCGATAAGGATGTGGTCGCCGCCATGTATCCGATCAAGGATTATGACTGGGAGACGGCGGCCCGCATCAATTCAGCCGACGGCGAAACACTTGCGGCTGCCGCACTTCACTATGTCGGGACCCCACTTGTCGGCGAGGTTGCAGAACGTGAAGGCGATTTCGTCAGCGCAGTCTATGCAGGCACCGGCATGCTTTTGATCAAGCGCAGCGTCATAGAAAGAATGATCGCGGCCTATCCGGAGCTGCGCTACAACGCAATCCACGCCTATCCCAGCACCAAACGCTCGCCCGGCACCCAATACGCCCTGTTCGAATGCATGGTCGAGGAGGGAACGGGAATCTATCTCAGCGAGGACTTCGCCTTCTGTCACCGCTGGCGAGCCCTCGGCGGCAAGATCTGGCTTGATACCGCGAGCAAGCTGTCCCATACCGGCCCTCATCGCTTCGTCGGCAATACCACACCGCGTTACTGAGGCGCGGCAAGTCAGTGCGATGATCGGCACGATAAAGTTGTAATTCGGCGGGCGCGGCAATGGTCAATCTCCCGAAAATGCGGCCATCGCTACGGGGTTGACAGAGGACAAGAGTAAGGCATAGCCTTTTGACATTCACCAGGGGGGTCCCGGCAAGGGGCTGAGATACTGCTGGACAATACGGCTTTGCCGATTGTGGGCGCAGTGACCCGTTGAACCTGATCCAGTTCATACTGGCGTAGGGACGGTGCAAGCGCTCGATGGCTTCGGATTTCCGCCTGGATTCCATGCCGGCGTCTTTTCATCATTCCGGCTGATTGACTGGGTCTCCAACTGCAACTTGGAGCCTCACACCATGAATATTGCCGCAAAGAATCTCACTCCGACCGTCACCACCGGCCCGCTGCCGGCATCCCGGAAAATCTATATCCCCGGGGAAATCCACACAGACATCCGCGTGCCGATGCGCGAAATCAGCGTCCATCCGACCTCGGGCGAACCGCCTGTCGTTGTCTATGATTCTTCCGGCCCCTATACGATCGAGGGCGCCGATATTCGCATCGAGCAGGGTCTGTTGCAGCTACGCCGCGACTGGGTTCTCGCCCGCGGCGATGTCGAGGCTTATGAAGGCCGGCATGTGCGCCCTGAGGACAACGGTTTCGTCACCGGCGAACGGCTGACGCCGGAGTTTCCGGCCAAACGGCAGCCCCTGCGGGCAAAAGACGGCAAAGCGGTCACCCAACTTGCCTATGCGCGCGCCGGCATCATCACCCCGGAAATGGAATTCATCGCCATCCGCGAGAATCTCGGCCGCAAGGCGAAGGCAGAAGCCCTGATCCGCGATGGCGAAAGCTTCGGCGCCCATATTCCGGATCATGTCACCTCGGAATTCGTCCGCCAGGAGGTTGCCGCCGGCCGCGCGATCATCCCGGCCAACATCAATCATCCGGAAAGCGAGCCGATGATCATCGGCAGGAATTTCCTGGTGAAGATCAACGCCAATATCGGCAATTCCGCCGTCACCTCTTCCATGGCGGAGGAAGTCGAGAAAATGGTCTGGGCCGCGCGCTGGGGCGCCGATACCGTCATGGACCTTTCGACCGGCCGCAACATCCATAATATCCGTGAGTGGATCATCCGCAATTCGCCGCTGCCGATCGGCACGGTGCCGCTCTACCAGGCGCTGGAAAAGGTCGGCGGCATTGCCGAGGAGCTCACCTGGGAGGTCTATCGCGATACGCTGATCGAGCAGGCCGAACAGGGCGTCGACTATTTTACCATCCATGCCGGCGTGCGGCTGCATTACATTCCGCTGACCGTCAACCGCGTCACCGGCATCGTTTCGCGCGGCGGGTCGATCATGGCCAAATGGTGTCTTCATCATCATCGCGAGAGCTTCCTTTACGAGCATTTCGAGGAAATCTGCGATATCTGCCGGGCCTATGACGTCTCCTTCTCGCTCGGAGATGGCCTGCGACCGGGCTCGATTGCCGATGCCAACGACGCCGCCCAATTTGCCGAACTCGAGACGCTTGGCGAGTTGACGAAGATCGCCTGGGCAAAAGACTGCCAGGTGATGATCGAAGGCCCCGGCCATGTGCCGATGCACAAGATCAAGGAGAACATGGACAAGCAGCTGGCCGTCTGCGGCGAGGCGCCCTTCTACACGCTCGGACCGCTGACGACGGATATCGCGCCTGGCTACGATCACATCACATCGGGCATCGGCGCCGCAATGATCGGCTGGTTCGGCACGGCGATGCTCTGCTACGTCACGCCGAAGGAGCACCTTGGTCTGCCTGATCGCAACGACGTCAAGACCGGCGTCATAACCTACAAGATCGCCGCTCATGCGGCCGACCTCGCCAAGGGGCATCCGGCCGCTCAAGTCCGCGACGACGCATTGTCGCGTGCAAGATTCGAGTTCCGCTGGGAGGACCAGTTTAACCTGTCGCTCGATCCGGATACTGCCCGCAGCTTCCACGACGAAACCCTGCCGAAGGAAGCTCACAAGGTCGCGCATTTCTGCTCGATGTGCGGGCCTAAATTCTGCTCGATGCGGATTTCGCACGACATCCGCGCCGAGGCACAGAAGGAAGGGCTGGAAGCGATGGCGGCGAAATATCGGGAGGGCGGCGATCTCTATATGCCGGTCGAAGCCCCTGCCCAGACGGCCGAGTGAGATGCGCATCCTTGTCAAAGGGGCCGGCGTTGCCGGCCTCACGGTCGCTCACGAGCTGATCCGGCGCGGAGCGGAGGTCACGATCTCCGATCCAAGCCGGAATTTTCAGCGCGCCGCCTCCTGGCTCGCCGGCGGCATGCTGGCACCTTGGTGCGAGCGGGAAAGCGCCGACGAGGCTGTACTGACGCTCGGCCGTAATTCAGCCGATCGATGGGAAGCGATTCTGCCGGGCAAGATCACCCGCAATGGAACGCTCGTCGTCGCGCCGAACCGTGATCAAAACGAGCTGAAGCGATTCGCCAGCCGCACGACGGGCTATCGCTGGGTGGACGACGACGAAATCGCCTCCCTTGAGCCTTCGCTCGCCGGTCGGTTCCGCCAAGGCCTGCTCTTTCAACGGGAAGCGCATCTCGATCCGCGCGAGGTCCTGCAATCATTGAAGGACGATCTATCTGCAAAAGGCGTCGCCTTTATCGACAAGCTCGTGGATGACCATAGCTTCTCTGAGATCGTCGACTGCACGGGGGCTGCCCGCATCGGCCGCATCCACGATTTACGTGGGGTTCGGGGCGAAATGCTCTATCTGCAAAGCGACGAGGTCTCGCTTACGCGGCCCGTCCGCCTGCTGCATCCACGTTTTCCCGTCTATATCGTACCGCGCGACGGAGGTCTGTTCATGGTCGGCGCGACGATGATCGAGACCGACTTCAAAGGGCCGATCACCGCCCGTTCGCTGATGGAACTCTTGAACGCAGCCTATGCGCTGCACCCGGCCTTTGCCGAAGCCGCCGTGATCGAAACCGGCGCCGGCATCCGACCTGCCTTTCCCGACAATCTTCCCCGCGTAGCGCGCGAGGGAGGGACCGTTTTCGTCAACGGTCTTTATCGTCACGGCTTTCTGCTCGCGCCGGCGATGGCCGAAGAAGCAGCCGATCTCATCTTTTCCGGACACAACAACAGGAGCCGCCAATGCGCCTGATCATCAATGGCGAGACCCAGATTGTCGAAGCAACCACGCTCTCGCAGCTTCTCGCCGCGCTCGAATATGAGGGCGAATGGCTGGCAACCGCCGTCAACGGCGAGCTCATCCATAGCGACGAGCGTGATGACCATACCCTAACCGACGACGACAGGATCGAAATCCTCACTCCAATGCAAGGAGGTTGACCCGTGCTTGAACTCTATGGGACCCAAATCACATCGCACCTCCTTCTCGGCACGGCACGCTACCCCTCCCCGGCGGTGCTGGCGGAGGCCGTCAAACGTTCGCAAACCGGGATCGTGACCGTATCGCTACGCCGGGAAACCGCGGGAGGGCGCAACGGGGGCGCATTCTTCGAGATGATTCGCGAACTCGGCGTTCATGTCCTTCCCAATACCGCCGGCTGCCACGGCGTATCCGAGGCGGTACTGACGGCGAAAATGGCACGCGAAGTGTTTCGGACCAATTGGATCAAGCTCGAGGTAATCGGCAACCACGATACACTGCAACCCGACGTCTTCGCGCTGGTGGAAGCGGCGAAAATCCTTGCCGACGAGGGATTTGAGGTCTTTCCCTACACGACGGACGATCTCGTCGTCGCCGAGCGGCTGCTGGAAGCCGGATGCAAGGTGCTGATGCCCTGGTGCGCGCCGATCGGAACGGCGGCGGGACCGCTCAATCTCTCCGCTCTGCGTTCGATGCGGGCGCATTTTGCCGAGGTGCCGCTAATCGTGGATGCCGGCATCGGCAGGCCTTCGCATGCGGCGACCGTCATGGAGCTCGGCTTCGATGCGGTGCTACTTAATACAGCGGTTGCCGGGGCTGGCGATCCGGCCGTGATGGCTGAGGCCTTCGCCAAGGCGATCGACGCCGGCAGACAGGCATTTGGCGCCGGCATGCTGGAGCCGCGCGATATGGCCGTGCCATCGACACCAGTGATCGGAAAGGCGGTGTTCGCGTGACGCTCGATCCCTTCTATCTCATTGTCGATAGTGCGGCTTGGATTCGGCGGTTGGTGCCGCTCGGCGTCAAACTGGTGCAGTTGCGCATCAAGGATCGCACCGAGACAGAGCTTCGCGCGGAAATTCGCGAAGCGAAGGCAGTTTGTGCCGTGCATGGATGCCAATTGATCGTCAACGACCATTGGCAACTGGCGATCGAGGAGAGCTGCGACTTCATCCATCTCGGCCAGGAAGATCTCGCTTCCGCCGATCTTTCCGCCATACGGAATGCCGGATTGAAACTAGGGCTTTCGACACATGACGAGGCGGAGCTGAAGACGGCGCTTGCTGCTGAACCCGATTATATAGCGCTAGGGCCGATCTATCCGACCGTGCTCAAGGTCATGCCCTGGGCACCCCAGGGTCTCGAGCGGATTGGCGAGTGGAAAGCTCACATCGGGAATCGGCCACTCGTCGCAATCGGCGGCCTGACGGTCGAACGCCTTGCCGGTGTATTCGAACACGGCGCTGATGTTGCAGCGGTCGTAACCGACATCACCCGCAATCCTGACCCCGAATCGCGAACGCTCGAATGGGTGGCGGCGACCCGGCAGATGCCTCCAAATTGACAAGATCGCGCCTCAGGAGCCCATGCAAGGGGTTATTTCAGCTGCTATTGCCCGATGAACGGGCCATTCATAGAATATTCAGCTGAACATAATCATGCTGAAGACGTTAATTAGATGACTCGCGCATTCGCTGAGCACAAAGACTGCTTTGGAGGTAGTCATGATAAAGAAGACGGTTCTTACGGTTTTGCTGGCCGCTACGGTCGTAGGCGGCGCATTGGCGCCCGTCAGCAGCGCACAGGCGCAGTATTACGACGGCCATCGCGGCGACTGGCGCGGCCATGATGATTGGCGTCGCCACCACCATGGCAATGGCGGCGCGATCGCCGGCGGTGTTGCCGCCGGTCTACTCGGCGGGCTGATCGTCGGCGGCGCCCTTGCCAACAGAGGCCCGGTTTACGAAGTCGCCCCACCGCCGCCGAGATGCTGGTACGAGGATCGCCGCGTCCAGAACGAGTATGACTATGGCTGGCATTACGAGCGCATTCGCGTTTGTAACTAAGCGATAAGCGATGCATCTGCCTGAATGGACGCATCGTTTCATGGGCGATTTGGATTTGCCGGCGGCCAAAACCGCCGGCAAAACTGTTTGAGGCTGGCGAATTATAGGCCGTGCGTCCTCGGATAGGGATTACGCTCCGGGTATATTCGCCCGACGAGGCTTTGCGGCTCGGGCCGCCAGATTTCGACCAGCAATGGATAGCAGGGCACCGAATCGCTCGAATGCTCGCTGCCGCAATCGCCACCGGGACAAGCTGAAAGCGCGCCGACAAGATCGATCTCCGCGAAGAACTCAATAAAGTCGCCCGGCCGCACCGGGCTTGCCTTCATGAAGTATTGGTGCGTGTCGCGGGTAAAGCCCGTGCACATGAAGACATTCAGCACGTCGTGAACATGGAACTCCGCCTCCTGAATGGGGATGTTCATTTCCTTGGCGAGCGCGCGCGACAGGTTCGAATGGCAGCAATGGTGATAGTCGTCGCCTTTCAGCAGCCGGTTCGTATAGGGATCGCAGCGCGTGCCGATGACATCGTGGACGCCGGCTCCATCCGCGTCCCAGCCATACCAGCCAAGCGTATCATGCGTGATCGTCGCCATTGACCGCAGATAGGGCAATGTGCTCCACAGCCGATCGCCGACACCGACATGGGTGGCATGCAAAGCCCGCGTCTTGCCGCTGAAAAAGCGCTCGGAAAGATCGGCAGCATTCCACAGATTGAGATCGCCGACCTGCGCGCCCTCGATGCTGACGATCCGAAAGAAATGTCCCTTCGGCACGCGAAAACTGCCACCTTCGCGCGGGGGCACGATGATCTCGGCAATCTTGGTCATGGTTTGCCTTGCCGCCCGCAGCACATCCATATCGGCCGGCGGCAGCGTTCCGTTCGGATAGACGACAACGGGTGGCTTGCCGCGCCGCTCTTCGGCATCGGTGGGTGCTGGCATATCGAAAATACTGTTCATGGCGGCTTTCATTCCTCACCGATCTGACAAGAAGACATTCGTCTCCGCAGCACTGTAAGGATACCAGCTCCTTGCGCAACGGTGATCGCGCTTGCGCTTTGACCAAGTCTTACTTAGCCTATTGGAATGCAACATGTCCCGCTTGCCTCCCTTCGCGCCTTCGAGGCTGCCATTCGCCATGAGAGTTTTGCAAAGGCGGCGGCCGAACTCAATCTCACGGCCGCGGGTGTGAGCCAGCATGTGCGCGCCCTCGAGGAATGGCTTGGCACTAAGCTGTTTACGCGACATGCCCGTGGCGTCACGGCGACCATGGCCGGCCGCAGTTTCGGGGCAGCGGTGGCAAGCGCTCTCGGACATATCGATATCGCCGCCCGGCAACTGCGGCTTGCCGGAAGCAACAGGCCGGTCAGCGTGGCCTGTATCGCCTCCGTCGCCACCCGTTGGCTGATACCCCGGTTGCCCGCATTCAAGAAAGAATACCCCGAAATCCAGATCAATATCGTCTATGCACTGGATGCGAGGACACCGGAGGAGGCAAGCGTCGATCTTCTGATCCGTCACGGACCAAGACCTTCAACGCATGCCATCTCGCTATTGACGGCCGAAACGCGGCCGACCTGTTCGAGAGAATATGAGCGCCGTCACGGACCGATCGGGACGCCAGCCGATCTCCTTAATCTCGACCTCCTGCACGATGAAACGACGGCCGCATGGACACGCTGGTTCGCCCTCGAAGGTATCCACCAGCCTCCAAGGGCCGGCCCGATCTTTGCCGATTTCGGCTTGATGATCGGGTCCGTTATCGGCGGGCAAGGTGTAGGTCTCTGCCCCTCGGCCTTAATTGCAGAAGAATTGGACAATGGAACGCTGGTTGCCCTATCCAATACGGCTCTGGACACCGATAAATCTTATTGGCTGATCGAAGGTAACCATCTTTCCAACGATGCTGAAATGTTTCGCAACTGGCTGATTGCTGCCAATGCCGCAATCGCTTAGGCGTCAATCTGGACGACTCGAACTGCCCCTCGCCAAGATCATGGCGGCGACGGCTATACCCAATTCTCCACCCGAACGCCGGGCATGCGGGCGAACTCCTTCATGTTGTTCGTCACCACGATCAGTCCCTCGCTGCGGGCATGGGCTCCGATCTGCATGTCATGCGGACCACATGGGGTCCCTGCGCGTTCCAGCTCAGCTCGCACTTGTCCGTAGTGCGCAGCCGCCTTGTCGCCAAACGACAGAACCTCCAGACGCGCCACGAAATGTTCGATGGCAGTCAAGTTTTCCACGCGCCGAGCCGACTTCTCTGCACCGTAGTACAGCTCACCAAGCGTTATACTCGATATGCAAAGCTGTTCCGCCAGCGCGTTGAACTTGTCCCGCACGGCGGGCGGATAAGTCTTCATTACATAAATACAAATATTCGTATCGAGCATATAGGTCAGCATCAGAAGGACTCGCGTTCTTCCGCCACTGGCTGTTCACGCTCGTCCAGAAAGTCGTCACTGACACGGGGGCCATGGAGGAAGAGATCATCCCATCGTTTGCCTTGGGGCACAATCACGCGGCTGCGGCCGATCTTCAGGATATCAACCTGATGTACGTCCTCGGGGAATGCCACAGCCTTGGGCAGACGCACAGCCTGGCTTCTGTTGCTGATGAATACAGTCGAACTCGTCATGTCCGGCTCCTGATTTGGGATATGCAATTGGGATATACTTAGCTCTGTAGGCATGAAAAATCAAGACATCGCTCCCACAGGCGCCTATGCAGTTTAAGCCACGAGCGCTGGTTGGCTGGAGATATCTGAGCCAACTCGCTAACGTTCTCAAAGGCTTTCAGGGGTTACGGTCAGAAAGCGCACCGGTTCGAGATCAACGTCGGCATCGATCAGGCCGAGCCGCTTCAGCGTCAGATCGATGGCACGCCGGGCCTGAACTTCCGGAGCTTGGTCGAGAACGATCGTCATCAAACCCTCCTTCAGATAACCGCGCGTCGCATCGGACAATTCATGCCCGACCCAGAATACCGACCGCTGGCGATATCGGCGCAGAACCGTCGCAATCGCGGCATTGTCGCCGCCGGCGCTATAAAGGCCGATAATATCGGGATACCGGGCAAAGGCGTTGGTCAGCAGCTCGATCGTCTTCATTTCATCGTCCTCATCGAGCATGACTTCGACGAAGCGATGCGATGGGTTCGCATGATCAAGCAGATAGTTGGAAAAGCCGCGGATACGCGCCTTGTGGTTCTCGTAAGCGCCGCTGTGGCAGAGTGCGACGAAAATGCCGGAGATATTCGACTGCATGCGCGCCATGTAGAAGGCAGCAGTGCGACCGGCCGCCTCATTGTCGATGCCGACGTAAGGCAGTTCCAGTGCTGGCCGCGTCATGATCTGCACGACAGGAATGCCGCCGCTTGCAGCCTTGCGGATGCTGCCGACCACATCGGGATGATCGGGCGCAACGACGATTAGGGCGGAGCGCCGTGCCTGTGGATTGGCGATATGACGCGAAAAATCGGCGGGATCGTCTTCTCTGGCGAAAGTCCGCTGGATCTGGATATTCTTGTCGAGCAAGGCGGCGATGCGCTCGAAGGCGCGATTGAGCCTTGAATAGAAATAGGTTTCAGGCCGCAGCAGCACGACCTCGATGCGCACCAGACCGTGCCTGATCCCCGCAGGCGGCGTGCGGTAGCCGAGCCGCTTGGCCGCTATGAAGATCTTTTCCGCCGTTTCCGGCAAAACATTGCCGCGGCCATTGAGCGCACGCTCGACGGTGGCCGCTCCCACACCCGCGGCCGCCGCCACATCCTTCAACGTAACCTTGGCCACGCTTTCCTCATTTTCCAACCCGATGATCAGATTTGATCATGGATTCGCGGCAGATGAAAGAGGGGGAATATCAGCCGAAGCGAGCGACGAGAAAATCGATGGCGCTGCGCAGCATCGCCGTCGGGCGCCGATCCGGCGCATAGACAAGATGCATCGGTGTCGGCTGGTACGACCACAGAGGCAATACTGGCTCAAGCCGGCCGGCATCGAGATCGGCGGCCAGAAGCAGTTCCGGCTGCAGCACGATGCCGGCTCCGTGCAGAGCGGCAACGCGCAGAGCGCCGCCCTGATTGGCGGTGAACCTGCCCTTGATGGCGATCTCACGCGTTTCCCCGTCTGGACCGACGAGATGCCAACGCCCCTGAAGACGCCAGTAGGAATGGCCGAGACACATGTGATCGACGAGATTCTCGGGACTTTGCGGCCTGCCGCAGCGATCCAGATAATCCGGCGACGCCGCAAGAATGCGTCGATAGGGTTTCAACGGACGCGCCACGAGATTGGTGTCCGCCAGATCGCCGATATGGATGCCGAGTTCGTAGCCTTCGCCGATCAGATCATGCGGATTATTATCGAGCGCCAGATCGACGCTGACCTCGAGATTCTCATGCAGATAGTCGACAAGCGCCGGCACGAGGCTTTGCGTTCCGAAACTGACAGGGGCGACGAGCCGCAGGCGCCCACGCGGCGCGGATTGAAGTTCGGAGGCCGATTGCTCGGCAAGCTCCACCTCCGCCAGCACCGTCTTGCAGCGCTCGTAATAAAGCTTGCCGACCTCGGTCAGCTGATGGCGGCGTGTGGTGCGATGAAGCAGACGCGCGCCAAGCCGCTGTTCGATCGTCCTGATATGCTTCGCGACCATGGCTGGCGACACGCGGCTTATGTCGGCAGCAGCGGCAAAACTGCCCTGTTCGACCACTCTGACGAACATTGCCATGCCGGCCAACTTGTCCATGATTGCATACCCATAGGTTCGGAATGAAGCAAATAGGAGCGTATTTATCGTCAGGTGGTTTTGCAAGATAGTCCATAGGCGTCGAACATCCGGCGACAATTACTCAAGGAGTCACCATGCCCATCCTACGCTTGGAAATGCATCCCGGCCGCACACAAGACCAGAAGCGTGCTTTCGTTCGAGAAGCGACCAAAGCCGCCGTGGAAACGCTCGTCTGCCCGCCGGAATCAGTGGAAATCATCATCACCGAGATTTCGAAGGAGTCTTGGGCGGTGGCAGGAAAGCTGAAATCGGATAGCTGAAACGACCCGATTTCGTGATCGCGGCCTGGCGGTTTTTATTCGACCGTCAGGCCTCGTTTGGCGCCAAGCTCTGCCGCCCCCAGGCTTCGGCCCAATCCATCAGACGCGCCATCTCCTGCTTGAGAGCATGCGAACGGATAATATCGGCGGCGTGGCTCAGATTGCTGCGCGGATTGTAGAATGCGTCGATTTCTTCGCCGCTCTCTCGCCTTGCCGCCTCTAGGTGAAGCTTCATTTCCTCGACTTCGGCCTTCACCGCAAAGTACCGTTTCATGACTTCGACAAGGTCGCGGTCGCCTGCACTGGTCTCCATGCGTACTCCATCCTACTTATTTTAGCGTCTCGCAATGATCCGATTCGAATGGCGAAATCTAGGTCATTGTTTAGCCGGCAAGATGGATCGAGCGGCGAAGCCTCACCCGGCGAATGGAGGCAGATGAAGTGAGAAGCGGAATTACGACCAGTTTTCCTTGACCGACTGCATCACCACATTGGTCGAAGTGCTTGCGACGAAAGGCAGGCTGGAAATCTTTTCGCCGAGAACGATGCGGTAGCGGCGAATGTCAGACGTGCGGACCTTCAGGAGATAATCGAAGCGACCGGCGATCATGTGGCACTCTTCGATTTCCTTGATTTTCTTGATGGCATTGTTGAAGCTGAGCAAGGCCTCCTCACGAGTATCCGTGAGTTTCACTTCGGCAAAGGCGACGTGATCGAGGCCAAGCTTGATCGGATTGAGAATGGCCTTGAAGCCATCGATATAACCGGAATCGATCAGTTTCTTGAGGCGTGCCTGGCAGGGAGTCTTGGAAAGACCGACTCGCTCGGAAAGCTCCGTGATCGACATACGACCATCCTCCACCAGGGCGTCGAGGATCTTCTGGTCGAACTGGTCAATTTCACTGGATTTGGTCATTTTCGCAGGCATTCCCATTTGAAATAAGCGCTATTGAAGTTCAATATGACTGGAAAGCCGCAGTTTCAAGGCGGAATGCTTTCTTGGAATGAAGTATGTTCTGGCCGAAGCAACGGGAGGGCTGTGCATGGCGATATCGCTGACCTCAGCTCAAACCATTAGGCCCCTTGCACCTTGAGGTTATCATGACTGTCTCTGCCAAGCTCGCAACTGAGGAACCAGCTCCAGACGCTGCCCCATTTTCGCATTTCGCTCCGCCCATCCGCGCCCAGAGTCCGCTTCGCCAGGCAATTACCGCCGCCTACAGACGCCCCGAAACGGAATGCCTGCCCTTTCTCGTGGAAGCGGCGACCTTGCCGGGCGCCACGCGCGAAGCGGCAAAGAAGACAGCCAAAAAACTGATCGAAGCGCTGCGCGCCAAGCACAGGGGCGACGGCGTCGAGGGGCTGGTGCAGGAATATTCCCTTTCCAGCCAGGAAGGCGTCGCACTGATGTGCCTTGCCGAGGCGCTGCTGCGCATTCCTGACACTGCAACCCGTGATGCGCTGATCCGCGACAAGATTGCCGGCGGCGACTGGAAGTCGCATATCGGCGGTGGCCGCTCGATGTTCGTCAATGCCGCGACCTGGGGTCTTGTCGTGACAGGCAAATTGACCTCCACCGTCAACGAAGGTGGCCTTTCCGCCGCGCTGACAAAGCTGATCGCGCGCGCCGGCGAACCGGTCATCCGGCGTGGCGTCGACATGGCCATGCGCATGATGGGCGAACAGTTCGTCACCGGTGAGACGATCGACGAAGCATTGAAGCGTGCACGTGCACTCGAAGCAAAGGGCTTCCGTTATTCCTACGACATGCTCGGCGAGGCGGCCACGACGCATGCCGATGCCGAACGCTATTATCGCGACTATGAAAACGCCATCCATGCAATCGGCAAGGCATCGGCTGGCCGCGGCATCTATGAAGGCCCCGGCATCTCCATCAAGCTCTCCGCGCTGCACTCACGCTATTCACGCTCGCAGGCCGACAGGGTGATGGGCGAGCTTCTGCCGAAGGTGAAGGCGTTGGCGCTGCTCTCCAAGGGCTACAATATCGGCCTGAACATCGACGCAGAGGAGGCAGATCGGCTGGAACTCTCGCTCGATCTGCTGGAAGAGCTGTGCCTCGATCCGGATCTTTCCGGCTGGGACGGCATCGGCTTCGTCGTCCAGGCCTATGGCAAGCGCTGCCCGTTCGTCCTCGATTTCATCATCGATCTTGCCCGCCGCTCGGGGCATCGCCTCATGGTCCGCCTCGTCAAGGGCGCCTATTGGGACGCCGAGATCAAGCGCGCGCAGCTGGATGGACTCGAAGGCTTCCCTGTCTATACCCGCAAGATCTACACAGATGTCTCCTATATTGCCTGCGCCAAAAAGCTGCTGGCCGCGACCGACGTGGTCTTTCCGCAGTTCGCCACCCATAATGCGCAGAGCCTGGCCACCATCTACCGTATGGCTGGAGACGATTTTGCAGTCGGCAAATACGAATTCCAGTGCCTGCACGGCATGGGCGAGCCGCTCTATGAAGAGGTGGTTGGCGCCGAAAATCTCAATCGCCCCTGCCGGATCTATGCGCCGGTCGGCACGCATGAAACGCTGCTCGCCTATCTTGTCCGGCGCCTGCTGGAAAACGGCGCCAATTCCTCTTTCGTCAACAAGATCGCCGACCCAGCCGTGCCCGTTTCCGAGCTGATTGCCGATCCCGTCGAGATCGTGCGCGCCATGACCGTGGTCGGCGCGCAGCACGACAAGATCGCTCTCCCGGCCGATCTGTTCGGCGGCGCGCGACGGAATTCCGCTGGTGTCGATCTCTCAAATGAAACGGCGCTCAACGATCTCTCTGCGCAGCTGCAAGCCTCGGCAGCCAAAGACTGGACCGCCAAGCCACTTCTCGCCGACGGCTCCGAACGCGGCGTGGCCCGTGCAGTTCTCAATCCTGCCGACCATGCGGACCTCGTTGGCCATGTCCTCGAGCTCGAGCCGGAAGATGCCCCCGACGTCATGCGGCTTGCCGCCACAGCAGCCGAGCGTTGGGCAGCCGTGCACCCTGACGAGCGCGCCGCGATCCTTGAGCGCGCCGCCGATCTCATGCAGAGCGAGATGCCCGCTCTCGTTGGCCTGACCATCCGCGAAGCCGGCAAATCGGCCGCAAATGCCGTCGGCGAAATCCGGGAAGCGATCGACTTCCTTCGCTATTATGCCGCTCAGGCCCGCCAGGTACTGAAGCCGGAAAGCGTGCCGCTCGGCCCTGTCGTCTGCATCAGCCCGTGGAACTTCCCGCTGGCGATCTTCACCGGACAGGTTGCGGCCGCTCTGGTCGCCGGCAATCCTGTCGTTGCCAAGCCGGCCGGCAATACGCCGCTGATTGCGGCCCAGGGCGTCCGCATCCTGCATGAGGCCGGCATCCCGCGCGATGTTCTGCAGTTCGCTCCCGGCAGCGGCAGAATGGGCGCAGCCCTCGTCGGCGCACCTGAAACCGCCGGCGTCATGTTTACAGGCTCGACGGAAGTCGCCCGCCTGATCCAGGCTCAGCTTGCCGAACGGCTTTCCAAATTCGGCAAGCCGATCCCGCTGATCGCCGAAACCGGCGGGCAGAACGGCATGATCGTCGATTCCTCGGCCCTTGCCGAACAGGTGGTCGGTGACGTCATCGCCTCGGCCTTCGACAGCGCCGGCCAGCGCTGCTCGGCCCTGCGCGTCCTCTGCCTGCAGGAGGAAGTCGCCGATCGCACGCTGACCATGCTGCGCGGCGCTCTTCGCGAGCTCTCGGTCGGCAGGACCGACCGGCTTGCCGTCGATATCGGCCCTGTTATCGACGACAATGCCAAGCGCGGCATCGACGAGCATATCGAACGCATGCGCAAGCTCGGCTGCAATGTCGAACAGCTCGACCTTCCCGAAAGCGCAGCCAAGGGCACCTTCGTCGCTCCCACCATCATCGAGCTGAAGAAGCTGAGCGATCTGAAGCGCGAAGTGTTCGGCCCGGTCCTTCACATCATGCGCTATCAGCGCAAGGGGCTCGACAAGCTGATTGCCGATATCAATGCGTCCGGCTACGGCCTGACCTTCGGCCTGCATACCCGGCTTGACGACACGATCGCCCATGTCACGGAGCGCGTGCGGGCCGGCAATCTCTACGTCAACCGCAACATCATCGGCGCAGTCGTCGGCGTCCAGCCCTTTGGCGGCCGCGGCCTTTCCGGCACAGGCCCGAAGGCCGGCGGTCCGATGTATCTGCGTCGCCTCGTCGCCTCGCCGACCGAACCATTGCGTGATGCCTCGGTGCAACGCGATCCGGCGGCACAACAGTTCATCGCCTGGCTCGAAAACAAAGGCGCCGCGGATACGGCCAAACACGCCCGCGCGGTCGCCAGCCAGTCGTCGCTCGGCTTCAATACCGAGCTGCAAGGCCCGGTCGGCGAGCTGAACCTCTATGCGCTGCATCCGCGAGGGAGAATCCTGCTCGCTCCGCAGACGGCACTTGGCTTGCATGTCCAAATCGCCGCAGCACTTGCGACAGGCAATTCAATCGTCATCGATGCGTCATCGGGCCTGCAGGGTGAGCTTCATGGTCTGCCTGCGCAGGTCGCAAACCGCATTTCCTGGACGAAAGACTGGACAGCGGATGGACCGTTTGCCGGCGCTCTCATCGAAGGTGAAGCTGCGCGCGTCCAGCAGGCGATCAAGACGATCTCGGCTATCCCCGGCCCGCTGATTCTCACACAGGCTGCGTCGAGCGAGGAAATTGCTGAGAACGCCGATGCCTATTGCCTCAACTGGCTGCTTGAAGAGGTGACGACATCGATCAACACGGCGGCTGCCGGCGGCAATGCCAGCCTGATGACGATCGGCTAACACCACCAACGATCTGAAATTGACGCGGTGGCCGGACCGGAAGGTTTCGGCTGCCATTTTTATCGGAAAACCCGGGCCATCCTCGCCCTTCGAGGCTTCGCACCTCAGGGTGAGGATGGAGCGCACATCTCCACATAACACCGGTTCCCGCGGTAGCAAGCCAACTCTGTGTGCGGTCTTGCGCAGAAGGTTAGACCTCATGGTGAGGTGCGCAGGCTCCTGAGCTTGTCGAAGGGCCGGAGCCTCGAACCACGAGGGCGGGTGATGAAAGACCGCGCCCTGCATTTCGCCGCCTCATTCTCTTCAATGGTCAATGGAGAAATTTTTGAGAAAAGCTTTTCTCTAGTTGACTCTTGCACTGAGAAAAGCTTTTCTCATAAAAACTGACTGGGAGAAGACATCTGGAAAATCAGCGTGCGAAAAGCGGACGCGCAACGATCCATGACGTTGCGGCGGCTGCGGGCGTGAGCATTTCAACGGCATCCAAGGCCTTGAACAATACCGGCCGCATGGGCGACGAGACCCGCGAAAGGGTCAAGCGCGCCGCCGCCGATATCGGCTTCCGTCCGAATGCCTTGGCCAAGGGTTTGCTCAGCAATCGCACCTTCACGATCGGTCTTCTGACCAACGATACATATGGTCGCTTCACGCTGCCCGTCATGGCCGGTATCACGGAGGCACTCGTCGATCACGGCGTGTCGGTCTTCCTCTGCACGATCGAGGACGACCCGGCACTTGGAAAGGTTCATGTGGACGCCATGTTGGACAAGCATGTGGATGGTATCATCGCCTCGGGAAAGCGGATCGACCGCCGCCTGCCGGTAGATCTGTCCAATCTGCCGATCCCGGTCATCTATGCATTCACCGAGGGCGCACCGGGAAGCGTCACCTTCTGCGCGGACGACTATCAGGGGGCTGCCCTTGCTGTCGAATGGTTGCAGGGGCTTGGCCGACGCCGGATTGCCCATGTGACCGGTCCTGAAAGCTTCGTTTCAGTGCGTGAGCGCGCCAAGGCCTATCGCGACCTCGCCGGAGACGAACTGCCGGTCATGTACGGCATGTGGTCCGAGGCCTGGGGACACGAGGCCGTCGCACAGCTCTGGAGCGCGGCCGGAGCAAAGCCGGACGCAATCTTCTGCGGCAACGACCAGATCGCCCGCGCCGTCGTCGATGCGCTGCGCGAGCGTGGCGTGCGGGTGCCGGAGGATGTCTCGGTGGTCGGTTTCGACAATTGGGAGATCGTCGCCGCCCAGACCCGGCCGCCGCTGACGACGGTCGATATGAATCTCAAGGCGCTTGGCCGCGAGGCCGGGCTGACGGTTCTCGCGCTTGCGGAAGGACGCAGCGTCGAACCCGGCATCAGAACTTTGCCCTGCGAGCTTATCGTTCGGCAATCATGCGGGGGAAGCCCCGGTCGTTGATCAAAGGAAAAGGGGCTGACGGGAGTAGCCCCATGGGAGGAGAACATGATGAAGCGATTTCTGGCCGCAACCGGCCTTATATCCTTGTGCCTTGCATCCGCCGCATCCGCCGAAAACATCTCCATGTGGGTTCGAAGCGGCATCGGCGATTCCTTCAAGAAGGTCGTCGAGGCTTATAATGCCGGCCATGAGGACAAGGTCACGCTGACCGAAGTGCCTTTTGCCGAACTCGTGCAGAAATATGCGACGGCCATTGCCGGCGGTCAGGCACCGGACGCCCTGTCGATGGACCTCATCTATACACCGGCTTTTGCCGCCGCCGGCCAGCTTGAAGACCTGACGGACTGGGCAAAGAGCCTGCCCTATTTCAATTCCCTGTCGCCCTCACACGTGAAGCTCGGCACTTATGACGGTCACATCTATGGCTTGCCTCTCTCCGTCGAGACCTCGGTCTTTGCTTGGAACAAGGATCTCTACAAAAAGGCCGGCCTCGACCCTGAAAAGGCGCCGACCACATGGGAGGAGATTACGAGCAACGCCGAAAAGATCCGCGCACTCGGCGGCGATACCTATGGGTTCTATTTCTCCGGTGGCGGTTGCGGCGGCTGCATGATCTTCACCTTCACGCCGCTCGTCTGGGGTGCGGGCGCCGACATTCTCTCGGAAGACGGCAAGAAAGCGACGCTCGACACGCCGCAGATGCGCAAGGCGGTCGACATCTACCGCAATTTGGTGAAGAAGGATCTGGTGCCGGCGGGAGCCGCAAGCGACACCGGCGCCAACTTCCTCAGCATCAGCAACGGCAAGATCGGCCAGCAGAGCATCGGCGCCTTTTCGATCGGTACGCTGATCACGCAATATCCCGATATCCATTTCGGCGTGACGCTGATCCCGGGCGCCGATGGCAAGCCGTCTTCCTTTGCCGGCGGCGACAATTTCGTCATCTCCAAGGGCACGAAGAAGCTCGATGCGGTGAAGAAGTTCCTCGAATATACCTATTCGCTCGACGGACAGAAGATCATGGCGAAGTACGGCAGCCTGCCGACGCGCGGCGATATCGCCGACCAGGTGCTTCAGGGCCTCGATCCGCGCATGCAGGTCGGGCTGAAGGCGATCGCCGTCGCCAAGACGCCCTATACGCTGCAGTTCAACGACCTGATCAACAGCGCCAACGGTCCCTGGGCAGGTTTCACCAACGCAGCCATCTTCGGAAGCGACGTCGATGGCGCGTTCTCCAATGCCCAGTCGGAGATGCAGTCGATCATCGACAACGCCCAACAATAGTAAGCTCACCCGCGCCGGGGAGCTTTGGGCTCCCCGGTTCCTCCATCGTAATATCGGGAGCATTCCATGGCTGGCCCTGGAGCTATCGCAACCGCACGTCCCCGAAAGCGGCGACGACGTGCCAGTTGGCACGGGTTTGTCTATATCGCGCCGGCCATGGCGCTCGTGATCGTCTTCTTCGTGCTACCCGTGGTCTTTACCTTCTGGATGAGCTTCCACAACTGGCCATTGCTCGGCAATCCCCGCTGGATAGGCTTCGGAAACTATATCCGCATGGTCTCGGACGTGCGCTTCATGGCGGCTTTACGCTTCACCGCCTATTACACCGTCATCGTCACCATCGCGATCTTCGCAGTCGCCTTCCCGCTCGCCTTCTTCGTCGAAAAGCACCGGCCGTTCGTCGGCTTCTACCGCACGATCATCTTCCTTCCCGTCGTCGTCGGACTTGCAACGGCGTCGCTGCTCTGGGTCTGGCTCGCCAATGTCGACGCCGGCTTCTTCGCACCGGTCGCGCTGGCGCTCGGCCTCGTCGACAAAAGGCCGAACCTGCTTGCCGATTTCGACATGGCCTTCGCAACGATCATCGTCATGGTGGTCTGGAAGATCGCCGGCTTCACCATGATCATCCTGCTGACAGGCCTGCAGGCGATCCCCTCAGAACTGACCGAGGCCGCCCGCATCGACGGTGCGAAGCGCTGGCAGCGCTTTCGGCATCTGACCCTGCCGCTGATGCGCCGCACGATTGCGCTTGCGCTGATCATCTCCATCACCGGCTCGGTGCTCGCCTTCGACCAGTTCTACATCATGACATCAGGCGGCCCGCAGAACCGCATGATTTCGGTGGTCTATTACATCTTCAACCAGTCCTTCGTGTCCTTCAACCTCGGCTATGGTGCGGCGCTCTCGATCGCCCTCCTCGTCATCCTGGTGCTGATCAGCATCGTCCAGCTCTGGCTGCTGCGTGTCGGGGAGGACAAGCCATGACCCAAACCGTGACTGCGGCAAAGGAACGCCGCGCGCGGCGCAAGCTCTTAGATGGCATCGGCTATCACGGCATCGGCGTCGTCATCGTCATCTTTTTCTTCGCGCCGTTCGCGATCGCGCTGCTGTCGTCGTTCCGGCATGGAACCGAGGCGAGCCTGCCGCCGCTGCCGCCATGGCCGACAACCGGCTTCAGCTTCGATGCATACCGTTCGCTCAATGGCTTCGGCGCCGGGGTCATCCAGCATACGCTGAACTCGCTCTTCGTCTCGGTCGCCACAGTTCTTTTGACCGTCATCGTCAGCCTGCTCGCCGGCTACGGCTTCTCGCGTTATCATTTTCCCTTCAAGGGCGCGCTCTTCATCCTGATCATCGCGACGCTGATGATCCCCTTCCAGTCGATCCTGACACCGCTCTTCATTATCCTGGCAAGGCTCGGCCTCAACAATTCGCTGATCGGGCTGACCCTCGTCTACGTGACGCTGCAGCTTCCCTTCTCGGTCTTCATGATGCGCAATGCCTTCGACGCGGTGCCGAAGGAAATCGAGGAGGCGGCGCGCATCGATGGTGCGCGCGATCTGAAGCTTCTCTTCCGCGTTCTCTTCCCATTGGTGCTGCCGGGTGTCGCAACCGTCGCGATCTTCGCCTTCCTCAATGCCTGGAACGAGTTCCTGGCCGCATTGGTGCTCCTGTCGAGCAACGAGAAATTCACCCTGCCGGTGCTGATGATCGCCGTCAGGACCGGCCGCCTTGGCGCCGTCAACTGGGGCGCGGTCCAGGCCGGCATCGCCGTCATGACCATCCCCTGCGTCATCGTCTTTCTGCTTCTGCAACGCTACTACATGCGCGGGCTGATGGCCGGCGCGGTGAAATAACCTTTTAAGCAAGGATCAAAGCCATGTCTGACAAGCAAAACCGCCAGTTTCGCCCCCTGCCCGTTCCGAATGTCGAACTGGCTGGCCTCTTCGGCGCCCGCCAGGATGCCATCTGCAATTCCACCGCGGCAACCCTGCTCGACCGCTGCGTCGAAGCTGGCATGATCCAGGCGATCGACGTCAGCCAGCCAAGCCCCGGCATCGTTATCCCCCTGCAGACCTGGTCGGGCTCGACACAGATGTTCTGGGACAGCGATCTCGGCAAGTCGATCGAAACCATCGCCTATTCCCTCTATCGCCGTCCCAATGCCGAATTGGAGGCGCGTGCGGACGCCATCATCGACATGTATGAGAAGCTGCAGCAGGAAGACGGCTATCTGAACGCCTGGTTCCAGCGCGTTCAGCCCGGCCGGCGCTGGACTAACCTGCGCGATCATCACGAACTTTATTGCGCAGGCCATCTGATCGAGGCGGCCGTCGCCTATTACCAGGCAACGGGCAAGCGCAAGCTGCTCGATATCATGAGCCGCTTTGCCGATTACATGATCACCGTCTTCGGCCATGGCGAAGGTCAGCTGCGCGGCTATTGCGGTCACGAAGAGGTGGAACTCGCCCTCGTCAAGCTCGGCCGCGTCACCGGCGAGAAGAAATATCTCGATCTCGCCAAATACTTCATCGACGAGCGCGGCCAGGAACCGCATTTCTTCACCGAGGAAGCGCTTCGCGACGGCCGCGATCCGAAGAATTTCGTACAGAAGACCTACGAATACAGTCAGTCGCATCTGCCGGTACGCCAACAGACCAAAGTCGTCGGCCATGCGGTGCGCGCGATGTACCTCTATTCGGGCATGGCCGATATCGCCACCGAATATAACGACGATACGCTGACCTCGGCCCTTGAGACGCTCTGGGACGACCTGACGACCAAGCAGATGTATGTGACCGGCGGCATCGGGCCGGCTGCCTCCAATGAGGGCTTTACCGACTATTACGACCTGCCGAACGAAAGCGCCTATGCCGAGACCTGCGCTTCCGTCGGCCTGGTCTTCTGGGCCAACCGCATGCTCGGGCGCGGACCGAACCGCCGCTATGCCGACATCATGGAAGTGGCGCTCTATAACGGCGCGATGGCAGGCCTGTCACAGGACGGCAAAACCTTCTTCTACGAAAACCCTCTGGAAAGCGCCGGCAAGCATCATCGCTGGACCTGGCATCATTGCCCCTGCTGCCCGCCCAATATCGCGCGTCTGCTCGCCTCCGTCGGCTCCTATATGTATGCCGCAGCCGACAACGAGATCGCCGTTCATCTCTACGGCGAGAGCAAAGCCCGCGTCCCTCTCGCCGGTGGTCTGACCGTGCAGCTTTCCCAAGAGACGCGCTATCCGTGGGACGGCGCGATTCACTTCGAGGTCGATCCGGATCGCTCGGCTAGATTTGCCATTTCATTGCGCATTCCCGAATGGGCCGAGGGCGCGACGCTCGCAGTCAATGGCGCACCGGTCGATCCCGCAACGGTCACCGTTGATGGCTATGCTCGCATCGAGCGCGAGTGGCAGGCGGGCGACAGCGTCGACCTGACCCTTCCGCTGATCCCGCGCACGCTGTTTGCCAATCCGAAAGTCCGCCAGGATGCCGGGCGCGCGGCCCTGATGCGCGGCCCGCTCGTCTATTGCGTCGAAACCACCGACAATGGTCATGACCTCAACGGCATTTCGCTTTCCAGCGATCCGGCCTCCGCCAAGACGACGGAAATTGCCGCACTGGAGGGTGCGGTGGCGCTCGATGTTTCGGTCACGCGCGATGAGGCGAACTGGGGTTCCGACCTCTACCGGACGACACCCCCGAAAAGGGCTGCCTCCACCGCGCGTTTCGTGCCCTATCATCTCTGGGACAATCGCGATCCCGGCGAGATGCTGGTCTGGATCCGCGCCGATCAGCTGCAGCGCGGAGCCTGAGATGACGAAGAAGGGAATGCGCCTGACCGGCGTCCGCAAGAGTTTCGGCGGGCTTGAGGTCATCCATGGCATCGATCTTGACATACCCGAAGGCGCCTTTGTCGTCTTCGTCGGCCCGTCCGGCTGCGGCAAGTCGACGCTGCTGCGGATGATTGCCGGGCTGGAGGAAGTCACCGACGGCGAGATTGCCATCAAGGGGCGAGACGTCACTGATCTCGACCCATCAGAGCGCGGCATTGCCATGGTGTTCCAGTCCTATGCGCTCTATCCGCATATGAGCGTTCGCGACAATCTCGGCTTCGGGCTGAAAATGGTCCGAACCGATGCCTCCGAAATCGAAAGACGTGTGCGCTCCGCCGCCGCGATCCTCAAGATCGACCATCTATTCGACCGCCGGCCGGGACAGCTTTCCGGCGGCCAGCGCCAGCGTGTCGCGATCGGCCGCGCTATCGTTCGCGAGCCGGATGTCTTTCTCTTCGACGAACCGCTCTCCAACCTCGACGCGGAACTGCGCGTCTCCATGCGCATCGAAATTGCCCGGCTTCACCGCGAACTCGGCAATACGATGATCTATGTCACGCACGACCAGACCGAGGCCATGACGCTCGCCGACAGGATCGTCGTGCTGAGGGACGGCCGGATCGAGCAGGTGGGCAGCCCGCGAGAAGTCTATGAAGATCCGGCCAACAGTTTCGTCGCCGGCTTCATCGGCTCGCCGAGGATGAACATGATCGAAGTGACATGGTCCGGTGATGAGACAGCGAGCGTCGGCAACGGCAGCATCAAGGTCGACCTCTCACAGACTAAGCCATCAGCGGGCGAAAAGATCCTGCTTGGCATGCGCCCCGAACATCTCATCGTCACGTCTGGCGCGGACGATGCCTTGCAGGTCACGGTCGACGTCATCGAATATCTGGGCGGCACCCGCTATCTCTACTGCCAGACAGAGGACGGCCAGGCGATCATCGCCGAATATCGCGACGGGCCGGAGATCGAGCGCGGCGACACGCTCCATCTGTATTGCCCGCCCGAACGGCGGCGCTATTTCGACAAGCAGGGAGGAAGGCTGCGGTAGACGCTTTACCCAGCCAACAAGGCAACAAACGTTGGCTGGATGATCGTGTGAAAATCAAGCCGCCTTGCTGACCCGCACCGGAACGGATTTATAAGACGGCGTGCCGCTTTCCTTATCCTGGTAGTCGATCGGGATCAGGCAATTTGCCTCGGGATAGTAGGCTGCGACGGAGCCCTCGGAAATATCGTAGGAAATCGCCGTCAGCTTCAAAAGTCGCTTGCCGCCTGAGGGCAGCGCGGTCTCGATCTCGACGAGATCGCCGTGTTCCAGCCCCTTTGCCTTCAAATCCCTATCGTTCATGAACAGCACGTCACGGCGGCCGAAGACGCCGCGATAACGGTCGTCGAGGCCATAGATCGTCGTATTGTACTGATCATGGCTGCGGATGGTGGCGAGCTTGAGGATGGTCCCGTCCGAAAGCGAGATGTCCTCATTGAGGCCGGAAAACAGCTTGAACTCCGCCTTGCCGGAAGGCGTCTTCCAGACGCGCTCCGTCGGTCCGATCGGTAGGCGAAAGCCGCCCGGCACGCGGATGCGCTCATTGTAATCGGCAAAATCCGGATAGACGATTTCGATCTTGTCGCGGATCAGATCGTAGTCGGTGATGAGCTCCATCCAGGCGACCTTGCTGGTCGGCAGGGTGGCCTGCGCCATAGCGGCAACGATGGCCGGCTCCGAACGCAGCTGGTCGGAGGCCGGTTTCAGCCTGCCGCGCGACGCATGCACCATCGACATCGAATCCTCGATCGTCACCGATTGCGCGCCGGTCGCCTGAACGTCCTGCTCGGTGCGGCCGAGCACGGGGAACAAGAAGGATTCCTTGCCAATAAGCAGATTGGAGCGATTGAGCTTGGTGTTCATATGAACCGCAAGATCGAGCTTACGCATTGCCTGCGCGCAAAGTTCCGGATCGGGAAGCGCGATCGAGAAATTGCCACCGAGGCATAGCAGCACCTTGGAGCGTCCCTCCGCCATCGCCTGCATGGCGGCAACGGCATCGTGACCATGATGAGCCGGCGAGGTGAAACCGAAGGCACGTTCGATGCCTTCGATCAGCGCAGGAGTGGGTTTTTCGGTAATCCCGACGGTACGATTGCCTTGCACGTTGGAATGACCGCGCAGCGGGCAGATGCCGGCGCCGGGCTTGCCGAAATTGCCGCGCAGCAGCAAGAGATTGGCGATCTGCTGAACATTCGCCGTGCCCTTGGCATGCTGGGTGATGCCCATGCCATAGGCCACGATAGTTGCCTTCGACTTGGCATAGATCTCTGCTACCCGCTCCAGATCAGCGCGGGCAAGACCAGAGACCCGCTCGATATCGGCCCACTCCGTCTGGTTGATATCAGCAACAAGGGCATCGAAGCCGGTGGTGTGTTCAGCGATGAAGGCATGATCGAGAACATCAGGTGACGTTTCAGCCAGCGCCAGAACCGCTTTCATGATGCCCTTGAGCGCGGCGGCATCGCCGCCGATCTTCACTTGATAATAGGACGAGGCGATCCGGGTCGAGCTGAAGGTTCCCATCTCGATCGGATCCTGCGGATCGGCAAAACGCTCCAGCGCCCGCTCCTTCAGCGGGTTGAAGACGATGATCGGCACGCCGCGGCGCGAGCATTCATGCAGCGTACCCATCATGCGCGGGTGATTGGTGCCGGGATTGTGCCCCATGGAGATGATCAGATCGCATTCGTCGAAGTCATCGAGCGAGACGGTGCCCTTGCCGATGCCGATCGATTGCGGCAGGCCGACGCTGGTCGCCTCGTGGCACATGTTCGAGCAATCAGGGAAATTGTTGGTGCCGTATTCACGGGCGAAGATCTGGAATAGGAAGGCAGCTTCGTTGGAAGCACGGCCGGATGTATAGAACTCGACCATATCCGGATCGGGCTGGCTGCGCATGACCTCGCCGATGCGGGCAAAGGCGTCTTCCCAGGCAATCGGCCGGTAGGTGTCGGATGCCCGGTCGTAGACCATCGGATGCGTCAACCGTCCGGAATTTTCCAGCTCATAGTCGCTCCAGGTCAGAAGTTCGCTGACCGTGTGCTCGGCAAAGAATTCCGGCGTCACGCGCTTGTTTGTTGCTTCCCAGGTGACTGCCTTGGCGCCGTTTTCGCAGAATTGGAAGGTGGAGGTATGCTCCTTGTCTGGCCAGGCACAGCCTGGGCAATCGAAGCCCGTGGGCTTGTTGGTGCGCAGGAGAAGACCGGGCGCCTCGGTGACATCCATCTGGTCGCGAACCGCCTTGGCAGTGGCTTTTAGCGCGCCCCAACCGCCGGCCGGGCTGTTATAGGGACGGATACCGGGGACTTCACGCTTTTGCGCCATCATACGCTCCTTTGGCTACCCAAACGGCTTCCTCCCAAAGGTCGGGCCTACAAGGAATAGGCTTGCGAGATCAGGGAGTAAAGCACAATCAAGCGACAGAAAATCAAACAATCACCAAGCGTGCTGGAGCTATGCGCTTGCACTAGTTCTTGAAGACCAGGCAGGAGCCGCCCTGCTGCCGGACCTGCGTGCAAACGGCATCCGCTTCCTCCCGCGTTTGCCGCGGAATGCGCGCCGCATAACGGACACGGCGGCCGAAGTCGGCATTGCGCTGCCGCACGATCAACGGCTTCTCCGTATTCAGCGGTGACGGCAGTTTTCTTATGTTTGCGGTAAACAGACGGCGAGCGGCATCCACCTGGAAATGCTCGGCCAATTGTGCGCCCCAAGGCGCCCAGGGCCGCTCCTGCTCCAAGGGAATGGGCTTCAGCCGCCGGCTCTGCGCAAGCGCGACGCAGGAATCGACAAACGGCTTGCTCTTATCCAGCACGGGGGCTGCGGTATCTGGCGGATCGTCGCGCCACTCCTCAACGCTGTGGGCGGTGATCGCGCTCACATAGTTGCGCGTCTCATAGGGAAGACCGCCGGAATTGAGGAAATTGGCAAGCCCAGCCTCGCCGGCATTATAAGCAGCCGCCGCCAATCCCAAATTGCCGAAGCGGTCCCGCAATTCATCAAGATAGGTGGCCGCCTTGCCGAGCGCTTCGAGCGCATCATAGCTGTCACGCACGCCACGCAGCCTGGCTGTTCCCGGCATGAATTGCGCGATGCCACGAGCGCCTTTAGGGCTGACTGCATCAGAGCGAAACAGGCTTTCGCGCCAGACCAACCGTGCCAGATAATCCGGTGGTAAATGGTTGGCATGTGCGAAATATTCGATGGCCGTGCAGAGATCGCGATTGTAGCTGTCCTTGCGCAGGCACAGCGTCTGACCCGTCTCCGTCGTCAGCGGTCCGGAAATGCAAACAAGTGGCGCGACACTCCATTCCGGTTGAGCTCTCGCGGGACTGACAGCAGAACCGTTAATGGCAAATGCGACCGCAAAAGCGACGATGATGCCAACGAAGCCTGCCCGATACTGCCTGCCTGCCATATAAGCGATATCCGTCCGAGACCAACCGATCGCAAATTCGCGGCCACTTCATATCATCAATGGACGAAAGCGAAAACCTCTCGCGCGACAGCCAGCGCTAAGGCTGTTACTCCGCGAGGCGTCCGCCGCGCATCGGTGCAGGCACGCCCGTCGTGCCGGGGAAGCTGATCGGCAGGCCACGCAGAACGCGTACGGCGAGAAACGCAAAGCATTCAGCCTCTACCGCATCGCCGCGCCAGCCGAGGTCTTCGGCAAAGATCGGCTCGACGCCTGCCCGGCTCTTCAGCATCGACATGATCGTCGGATTGTGCCGGCCGCCGCCGCTGACCACGACCTTGCTCGGCCTGCGCGGCAAAAGATCCAGCGCCTTGCCGACGGCGCTTGCGGTGAAGGCTGAAAGTGTTGCGGCACCATCCTCCGGGCTGAGGCCATCCGCCATGGCGGCACCGAAATCGAAACGATCCAGCGACTTCGGATAGGGCGCCGTGAGATAGGGATGCTGCAGCAGCCGCTCGAGCCGGGCCTCATCGACCTTGCCGGCAGCCCCAAGCGCACCGTCGCGGTCCATCTCGCCAAGCCCGCACGACTTGATGAAATCATTGAGCGGCGCATTGGCAGGGCCAGTATCGAAAGCAACGAAATTGCCCTCTCCATCCCACCAGGTGACATTGGCGACACCACCGAGATTGAGAATAGCCACCTCGCCCGCAGCACCTGCACCGCGCAACAGCGCGGTATGGTAGGCGGCAGCAAGCGGCGCGCCCTGCCCCCCGGCACGCATGTCGGCCGAGCGGAAGTCATAGGCAACCTTCGTGCCGAGAATAGATCGCATCAGCTCGCCATCGCCAAGCTGGCGCGTCTGCCCCAGCCGATCCTTCTGTGGCGCGCGATGCAGCACGGTCTGGCCGTGGAAGCCGACAACACCGATATCGGCCATCGTCATGCCGCTTCCTTCAACCAGTTCTCTCACCGCCTCCGACTGGGCTCGCGTCAAAGCCTCCTCGGCCGCCTTGAAGATCGCCGGTTCGGATCCCTCGAAATTCCATGCGCGTGCCTGCCGCAGCGTCTCTTCCAGCAACTCCCGAATCCAGCTGGGATAAGGAGCCAGAACATAGGGGCCAAATTCCTCGATCCGCTCGCCGTCCGTCTTCAGCATCGCGACATCGATATTGCCGTCGAGGACGGTCCCGGTCATCAGACCGACTGCCCAGATTGGTTCCATGGTCAGGCTCCTATGCTGCGTTGACGAGATCGCTGACGGTCTGACGGAGCGCCAGAATGCCGCTGTCGAAGTGGCGTGTCGGATGAATGCGGTTCGTAAGGAGGGTCCAGGCTTTGCCTTGGTCGAAATCGACCCAGAGGGCCACGCCTGTAAACCCCGTATGGCCGATCGTGCCGGGCGAGCAGAGAGTGCCGCCATGCCAGCCGTCATGGGGCCGTTCCCAGCCATGGGTGCGAGTGGCGGAAAGCGGTGTCCGCATCAGCGCGATTGACTGCGCCGACGCGCCGCTACCGTCAAGCAACCCCTTAGCAAAATCGAGAATCGCGTCCGCCGTTCCGAAGAGACCGGCATGGCCGGCTCCCTGCAATGCCGAACAATTGTCGTCATGAACCTCACCCGACAGAACACGGTGGCGCCAGGTGCAGTCTTCCGTTGCGGCGGCCAATTCCGGCGGCGCGGAAAAGGCAAATCCCGGCCCCGGATCCATGGCGCGGATTGTCTTTCTGTTCAGCCGCTCCAGCGCGAAGCCGAGCAGGATGAAGTTGATATCGGAATAGACCGGCGGGCCGGCGCGCCATTCGCGCTGCAGGATGAAGGTGCGTAGAAGATCGGGATCGCGGCCATAGGTATAGATCGGCTCGACTGCCGGAAATGGTGTCTGATGACCGAGGCATTGGCGGAACGTTACCTTCCGCTCCCATGCCTCGGCGCTGTATTGGCGCAGGTCAGGCAGAAGTGTCGTCAACGGTGCGTCGAGGTCGATCGTGCCGGCCTCGGCCAGGGCGAGGATGCGCGGCGTGGTGAAAATAACCTTGGTGAGCGAGGCAAGATCGAACCAAGTATCGGCCAGCATCGGCCTGATATCAGGCACCTTCTGTGCCGAACCGACGGCACGGACCTGCCTGATACCATCGAGATCGACCATGCCAAGCACGCCGCCGGGGATGCGCGCCGCCGAAACCGATTGCTCGATCGGCGCGGAGGCTCGATCAAAACGCTCTTGAAACTGCATGATCCCCCTGCTTGCCATCTCGCCTCTCCTCGGCCTCGCTCAAGCTTCCGCCAGCGCGATGTGATCCGGCGCAAAGCGACGCCACTCGGGAATGGCGGGCTCGAAGCCCAAAGGACGCACCAGGGACGGAACCTGGCGAGTATCGAGCGTGAAGTTTTCCTTGCGCCGCGCAACCGTCGGAACCGCCGCGATCAACCGCCTGGTATAGGAATGCTTGGGCTCCGACAAGACCGAGGCGGCATCGCCGATCTCGACGATCTGGCCGGCATAGATCACCGCGATGCGATGGGCGATCCGCTCCACGACAGCCATGTCATGCGAGATGAAGAGATAGGCGAGACCGTATTCGCGCTGCAGTTCGATCAGCAATTCCAGAACTTGCGCCTGCACGGAGACGTCGAGCGCCGAAACCGCCTCGTCGAGCACGAGTACGGATGGGTTCAGCATCAGCGCGCGCGCGATGCAAAGCCGCTGACGCTGGCCGCCGGAAAACTCGTGCGGATAGCGCTCCAGCGCATTTTCCGGCAACCCCACCCGCTTCAGCAGCATCAGCATGCGTTCGCGCATCTCCACCGAAACGCGCACACCCGATGCAATCACCGGTTCGGCAAGGATGCTATCGATGCGCAGTCTCGGATTGAGCGAAGCATATGGATTCTGAAAGACCATCTGCACCGCGCTCGTACGATCTGCGGCCTTACCGCCATTGGTCGTAAACGTGCCGCGGATCGACTTCACCAATCCGAGGATCGCGCGGGCAGTGGTGGACTTGCCCGACCCGCTCTCGCCGACGATCGCCAGCGTCTCGCCCGGCATCAGGTCGAAACCAACGCCTTCTACGGCATGAACGGCGCCTGTCGGTCGACGCAGGAAACTGCCCTTGACCGGAAAACGGACGGTCAAGTCTTCCACTTTCAGCGCCGGCACGGAATGAGCATCGTCGCGTTGGAAATCGGCGCGGGCGGCCTGTCCGGAGGCGAAATGCGGCACCGAGTGCAAAAGATGCTGGGTGTATGGATGCGCGGGATGATCAAGAATCTGATTGAGCTCGCCCTGCTCGACCGCCTGGCCTGCCTGCATCACCATCACCTTGTCGGCAATGCCGGCGACGAGGCCGATATCGTGCGTGATGAAGATCATCGACATGCCGGTCTCGCGCTTCAATTCGGCAAGAAGTGCCATGATCTGCGCCTGCACGGTGACATCGAGCGCCGTCGTCGGCTCATCGGCAATCAATAGACGCGGATTGCAGGCAAGCGCCGTTGCGATCATCACGCGCTGCAACATGCCGCCGGAAAGCTGGTTCGGGCAATAGGTCAGACGGCGCGCGGCATCAGGAATGCGCACGCGATCCAAGGCATCCTTGGCGGCTGCCTTTGCCTGCTTACCGGTCAGGCCGCGGTGCAGCCGGAAGGATTCCTCGATCTGCGTCCCAATCGTCAGAACCGGATTGAGGGAGGTCATCGGCTCCTGGAAGATCATCCCGATCTCGGCACCGCGGATCTTCGTTAGCTCCGCTTCGCTGGCCTTTGTCAGATCCAAAACGCTGTTATCGGCGTGCTTAAGCTTGATCGAGCCGCCGGTAATGCGACCGCCGCCGAAATCGACCAGACGATTGATCGAAAGCGCCGTGACGGATTTGCCCGAACCACTCTCGCCGACGATTGCCAGCGTCTCGCCGGCTTCGAGTTCGAAGCTGACGCCGCGCACGATGGGATTGGCCTCAGGATTGCGCCCAAAGCCGACGCTGAGATCAGAGACAGAAAGAAGCGGTGTCATACCGTCGCCCTCCGCATCTTCGGATCAAGAATATCGCGCAGGGCATCGCCGAGCAGGTTGAAGCCGAGAATAGAGATCATGATGGTTACGCCAGGGAAGATCAGCAGCCAGGGTGCCGTCTCCATGAGATTGCGGCTGTCGCTCAGCATCAAGCCCAATGACGAGGCCGGCGGCTGCGTTCCCAGGCCAAGGAAGCTCAGGCCCGCTTCCGTCAGCAACGACCAGGCAAGCGCCAGCGTTACCTGCACAGTCAAGGGTGCGACGAGATTGAGCAGGAGATGCCGCGTCAGGATGTAGGACCGGCTGCTGCCGAAGGTGCGGGCGGCATCGACGAAATCGCGTGCCTTCAGCGAAAGGGCCGGGCCTCGCACCACGCGGGTAAAAATCGGCGTATAGACGATCGCAATCGCGGCAACGCTGGTCCAGGTGCCGGGGCCGACGATGGCGATGATTAGCAATGCAAGCAGGATCGCCGGGAAGGCTAGAAGCACATCCATCGCGCGCATGATGACGCCATCCCAGCGCTTGCCAGACCAGGCCGCCGTCAAGCCAAGCAGCGTACCGAGCAAGGTTGCAAAAGCAACGGAGAAGAAGGCTACGATGAAGGATTCGCCGACGCCGTGCATCAGACGGCTCGCCACGTCGCGGCCGAAGAGGTCCGTGCCCATCCAATAGGTGAGGCTCGGCGCATGTAGCCGATCAATCCGGTTCTGCGTCAGGGGATTGTGCGGCGTGACGCCGAGCGTACCGAGAATGGCGAGCAGGATATAGAAGAGGACGATGATGCCGCCGATCCGGCCGCTCATATGCCCGAAAATAGCCTTGACGATCCGCATCAGCCTTCTCCCAACCGAACGCGCGGATCAAGCGCGACATAGGCGAGATCGACGAGCAGATTGACGATCATGAAGTTGAAGGCAATGAACAGCACGCTGCCCTGCACCAGCGCATAGTCGCGCTGCAGGATGGCATCGAGTACCATGCGCCCCAGCCCGGGGAGGGCATAGATCTGCTCGACCAACACGGCACCGCCAAGCAGATAGCCAAATTCGACGCCGCTCAAGGTCACCACCGGGATCAATGCATTCGGCAAAGCATGCCGCCAGATGACGCCGCGCGCCGGCACGCCACGGCTGCGGGCGGTGCGGACATAATCATCGCTCAGGACATCGAGCATGGCGGAGCGCACGACGCGTGTCACGGAAGCGGCAAAGGCAAAACCGAGCGTCAGCGCCGGCAGGATCATCTGGCCGAGATTTTCGAGCGGGTTCTCCCAAAGGGGTGTGAATGCACCCATGGTCGGCAACACGCCAAATCCCGCCGACAAGGCATAGATCAGCAGCAGTCCGAGAACGAAATTCGGCGTGGACTGTCCGATCATGGCGACGATGCGCACGGCAAGGTCGGACAGTTTCTCGTTCCGCGTAGCGGCGAAGACTCCCGCCGGCAGGCCGATGGCAAGCGCAATCATCATGGAAAGCAAGGCAAGCTCGAGCGTCAGCGGAAAGCGTTCCAGGATGATGTCGAGCACCGGCTTGCCATAGGTAACCGATATGCCGAGATTGCCCTGAAATACACCGAGCAGCCAGTGCCAGTACTGGATCGGCCAGGACTGGTCGATGCCGAAATAGGCGGCTAGAGCCTCTCGCTGCTCCGGCGTCAGCAGGCCCGCATTGGTTCCGAGCATCGCCGTGATCGCATCGCCCGGCACCAGCCGGATGGCGACGAAGACGAAGATGGAAACGCCCAGCATGATCAGCGGGAATGTCATCAGCCGGCGCGTCAGATATGACATTGCAATTCCTCTAGAACAACTTCAGCTAAACCAAGACGTGAACTGACAGCTGAAATTGCTTAAAAACAAAGAGATAGAGCATTTCCATGACATAGATTGAAGGGAAATGCTCTATGTTCCGGTCATCGCTACTTGATCGAAACCTTGCTGAGGCCGAACAGCGAGCCGGTCGGTGTAGGGACGAAACCTTCGACGTTCTTTTGCTCGGCCGTATAGCCATAAGCCGTATAGAGCCAGATCCAGGGCGAGACTTCGGCGAGATGCTTTTCGAATTCGGCGAAGATCTCCTTGCGCTTGCCCGGATCGGTCTCCGCGCGGCCCTTCTGCATCAAGCTGTCGAGCGTGTCGTCGATATAGTTGGCGACCTTCTGCAGGTTGCCGGTCTTTGTCCAATAACGGTTGTACATCGAATAGGGGTCGGCACTACCGCCGTTCAGCGCAACGGCCATGTCGAAATTGCCCTTGAGCCAGGTGTCGACATAGACGTTCAGTTCCATCACCTTGATATCGAGCTTGATGCCGATTTCTGCAAGTTGCGACTGGATGACCTGCGCTTCGGCCGTGGCGGTCGGCGGCTCGCCGGTTGCGGCAATCACAGTCGCAGAGAAGCCGTTGGCAAAGCCGGCATCGGCCATCAGCTTCTTCGCCTTGGCAACATCGCGCGTGTAGCAGAAGAGTTTGCTGGGATCCGTCGCATAGAGCGGCATCGTCAGCGGCCCGGTCACCTTGCCTTCGCCGAGGGCGGCCGTATCCATCACGTCCTTGCGGTCGATAGCACAGGAAATCGCCTGGCGCACGGCCAGCTGATCCATGGGCTTACGCGATGGATTGAGCTGAAGAACGTTGTAGGAGAGCACTGGCGTGCGGGTGAGCTGCAGCTTCGGTTCCTTCGGCACCAGCGTTGCCACCAGCGGATCGTTCAACAGCGCGAAGTCGATCTGGCCCGTGCGCAGCGAGGCAAGGATCGCCGTTTCGTCCGGCAGCACGCTGATATTGATGCCATCGACGCCGGTGGCGCCACCGGCCCAATCCTTGTTGGCGCTCAAGACTTCCTTGGAATTCGGAACCCAGCTGTCAAGCTTGAAGGGGCCGGAGCCGATCGCCTTCGTGCCGATAGTGCCGGCGGTGATCTCGCTTGCCGGAACGATCGCCGCGTTGAGGCTCGTCATGGCCGTCAGAAGGGGAACGTCGGGCTGCGACAGATTGAAGACAACGGTATTGGCATCGGGCGTGTCGATGCTTGCAATCGACAGGAAGTTGGCCCGAGCGACCGCGCCGGTCGCCTGGTCGAGAATGCGCTGGAAGGAGGCCTTGACGTCGGCCGAGGTGACAGCTGCGCCGTTCTGGAATTTGGCCTTGGCATTGAGCTTAAAGGTCAGCTGCTTGCCGTCGGAGGAGAACTGCCAGCTCTCGGCCACGCCGGGCGCTATCTGCAGATTACTGTCGAGGCGAACGAGCGGCTCATAGACCAGTTCCAGCAGGCGAATGGACGAGAAGGCCGTCTGCTTATGCGGATCGAGCCCGGTCGCGTCCTGCGACCAAGCCATACGCAGCGTCGCTGCCTGCGCCGGAATCGCGACGGTCGCCAGACCAATCCCCACGGCCAACGCTACTCCCGAAATCAGCGTCTTTGCAAAATTCCCTTTCACTTTCAGTCCTCCAAATTTTTTTAAATGTCCCCGGCCGATTTTAGCCTATTGATTGTCTCAAGCTGTTCTGGCGTTGATGGCCTTGCGCAGGAATCCATCAGCGTTTTGCAATGCCACGCGGGCTTCTTCAATGCCCATCCCGGTAATTTCCATGAGAATGGCAAGCTTGACGTCGTTACCGGTGAGATCAAGCACGCGGCGTGCCTCCTGCTGAGTACAACCGGTCGCCTGCATGACGATGCGCGAGGCGCGCGCCACGAGCTTCTTGTTGCTGGCGCTGACATCGACCATCAGGTTTTGGTAGCTCTTGCCGATGCGGATCATGCTTGCCGTCGTCAGCATATTGAGAATGAGTTTTTGCGCCGTACCCGACTTCAGCCTAGTCGAGCCGGTCAGGATTTCCGGACCGACAACAGGTGAGATCGCCAGATCGGCAATGCCGGCGATCATTGAGTTCGGGTTACAGGAGAGCGCAACCGTAAAGGCACCGATGCTCTTGGCGTAATTCAGGCCACCGATCACATAAGGCGTGCGGCCGCTGACCGCGATACCGACGACAACATCATCCTTGCTCAGCTTGATTCCCTCCAGCGCCTGGCGGCCCTGCGTGGGATCGTCCTCCGCACCCTCGATCGAGCGCCGCAGCGCATCCGGACCGCCGGCAATAAGGCCGACGACCATGTCCGGCGGCACACTGAAAGTCGGCGGGCATTCGGATGCGTCGAGAACGCCGAGACGGCCGCTCGTGCCGGCACCCATATAGATCAGCCGCCCGCCCTTCTGGAAGGCGGCGACGATCTGATTGACGGCGGCGGCGATGGCCGGGATCACCTTCTCGACGGCGAGCGGCACCGTCTGATCCTCATAGTTCATTTCACGCAGGATATCGAAGGTCGGCAGCAGATCGATATGCATCGTATTCGGATTGCGCCCCTCGGAAACCAATTGCTCCAGTTCGGATATCAACTTCTGCTCTGTCATGGGCCTGCTCGCGAAATAACGCTTCGATATGAATAAGTCGCAGTGGTAAGTTCGATCACTTCAATATCGAACACCCCGCAGCAAGGATCGGCTTTCAGTCAGACGGCCGATCAAAATCAGCCAAGGCTCAGGCGGCCTTTTTCGGCTTCGCTCCCTGCCCATTCCCTGTTTACCTTGGTTAACACTATGTCTGATTATTCCTTTCGTCAATCTAAAAAGGAATAAAATATTCCACTCCTGCCGCGCAACTTCACCACCGCGATTATGCGACGGCAGCGCACGGCAGGAAGTGTGATTTGCCGACCACGCCTGCTAGCGCTGCGGGCCCAGATCGGTCAGCTTAATCGTAGAGATGGCATCATCGTGCTGATTGCTATTCAATATGGAGATAGCGATCATTCCGATCTGAAAACCGCCGGAAGATCAACCGATACTTCGAGCGGCTGGAAATGCCGCAAGTTCTCGGTGATGACGGTCAGGTCATAAGCCCGTGCCGTCGCTGCAATGATAATGTCGCCGAGCCCGGGATTGTGGCCCTTGCTCAGGGCGTCGTCTTCCAGAGCACCGGCAATCCGCGCGACCACCGTATCCATCGGTAGGATACGATCACTAAAACTGTCCGTGATGAAATCGAGCCAGTCCGAGAGGCGCTTGGCTCGCTCAGTCCCGCCACGACGATGAAGGGAGCGTATTCCCTTTTCGATCTCCGAGACTGACATTGCCGATAGAAAGAGCGCATCGGCTTCGCCCTGACTGTGGAACCAGATCCGGATGGCATCGGACGGCGACACCTTATCCGGCGCAAACCTGCTGATAATATTCGTATCGAGCAGGTACCCCGTCACAGATCAACGTCCCTCATTTTTGAGGAGTTTCGATCCGGATCGACACCACCGGGAAAGGTGAGCAGGAAATCCCCGAAATTCGGCCTTGGTTTCTCCAAAGCCTTCTTTGCGGCCTCAGCTGCTTCGACGGACACAAGCACGGCAGCGGGCTTCCCGTGGCGCGTGATGGTGACAAAATCACCGTTGGCGGCTTCATCGACCAGATTGGCAAAGCCTGCCTTTGCCTCGGCTACGCTGATTGTCGACATCAAGCCCTCAATCTAAAATGACCATATGTAGTCAAAATAGGGGTTGCCGTTGATGGAATCAAGAGGAAAGGAAAAGACGTTTATTGCATCCCGTGGTCATTCGGTTCGAGAACCGCAAATAGTCCGTCTTGCCAGAATGATCGCACCGGATACGGCGTCACCGTCGACGGGTTTCAAGCGACGGCGCACACCGGGCGAGAGCCACGGCTCAAGCGGACTTGCAAGACCGCCGAGCAGGCAGACGCGCGGCGCACCTTTCTCGAACAAGGTGCGCACCAGCGTATCGATATGGCCGGCCGCACTTTGCACGATCCGCCGTGCGGCAGCATCTCCCTGATCGGCATGGCGTAGGACCATGGGTGCAAGAGCGGCATAGTCCGTGGCCGAAGCCCGGTCCATCCAGGCGACCGCCTCCATCGGATCATTCTGGAAGCGCTGCATGATTTCGGCCAGCAATGCGGTCTTCTGTTCTCGACCGTCATGGGCACGCAGCCCAAGCTGAACTGCCTTCAGCCCGAGATAGGCGCCACTGCCTTCATCCGAAATCGGAAAACCGTAGCCGCCGACCCGCAATTGCCGTCCTTCGACGAGACCGAGACCGATCGAACCCGTCCCCGCGATGACGATCGCACCATCGCGACCGGAATGCGCGCCGAGGCAGGCGCCCTCCCCGTCGCTGATGAAATTGATACTGGCAAATGGGTGTTTTATCGCCTTCAACGCATCAAGCGCGCCCTTGCGGCCGATCCCCGCCAGCCCGACGCCGACATGGATGCGCCCAAGATCGGAGCCGGCCAAACCCGCTTCCTCGATTGCTGCGTCAAAGGCACGCGAAATCGACGCCCATGCTTCGGCTATCCCGAGCCTGGTCGTTGCCGGGCCGGACAATCCATGCCCCAAAACAGTACCTTCAGCATCCTCGATACGAGCCCGGCAGCCGGTGCCACCGCCGTCAATGCCGAGGAAATAGGGAGCGTTTTCCGATGCGGCCGTCATGACGTCAGCCGTTCGATATCAGCGCCGCATAGGCGCAACTTGCGATCCAGTTGCTCGTAGCCGCGGTCGAGATGATAGACGCGGTTGACGATAGTTTCGCCCTTAGACACGAGGGCGGCGAGAACCAGCGACACGGAGGCTCGGAGATCTGTCGCCATCACCTGCGCGCCCTTGAGCGGCGCACCACCGCGCACCAGTGCCGTCGTGCCCTGCAGGGTGATGTTTGCACCAAGCCGCGTCAGCTCCGGTACATGCATGAAACGGTTTTCGAATACCGTCTCACGGATCAGCGACGCGCCTTCCGCACAGCAGGTCAGAGCCATGAACTGTGCCTGCAGATCCGTCGGGAAGCCGGGATAGGGTTCGGTGGTGATATCGGCTCCCCTAAGTGGGCCGTCCCTGGAGACGACCAGTCCGCGATCGCTCGGCCAGACGCTCACACCCATGGCTTCCAAAGCCTGGACGACGGAGGCCAGATTTTCCAGCCTGGCATGAATGAGCTCGAGCTGCCCGCCGGTGATCGCTGCCGCCACGGCATAAGTGCCCGCCTCTATGCGGTCGGGAATACCGTGATGCTTGGCAGGGCGCCAGCTGGTGTCGCCGTCGATGAGAATACGATGTGTGCCGGCTCCTTCGATCCGCGCCCCCATGGCGCAAAGGCAGGCTGCCAGATCAGCCACTTCCGGCTCGCGTGCCGCATTCAGGATCTCGGTTTCGCCCTTGGCCGCGCAGGCAGCCATGACAGCCGTTTCCGTCGCACCGACGGATGGCGAGCTCAGCACGATCCGCGCCCCCTTCAGCCCCTTCGAGGCTGAAGCGACGATCAGACCGCTTTCGATCGCGATATCGGCGCCCAGAGTCGCCAGGGCCTTGATGTGCATATCAACGGGCCGGGCGCCGATGGCACAGCCGCCAGGAAGGGAAACACGCGCATGGCCGAAGCGGGCGAGCAGCGGCGCCAGCACCAGCACGGTCGCCCGCATGCGCCTGACCGTATCGTAGGACGTCTCTTTCGAGACGATCTCGCTCGCATCGATCGTCGTGCCATGCGGCCAGCGTGCGATCTTGGCGCCGTGCAGCGCAATAACGCCGAGCATGTTTTCGACGTCGCTGACGGCCGGCAGGTTCGTGAGCTCCAGCGGATGCGGGCTCAAGAGCGCCGCTGCGATCTGCGGCAAGGCGGCGTTCTTGGCGCCAGCGATGGTCACCGCGCCCTGCAACCTTTTGCCGCCGGAGATGCGAAGTCTGTCCATGATGAAAATCCGTCGAGGAAAAGGTGAGGACGCCACGAGTCCTTCACGCGTTTCCTCCAAAGACTAATCGGCCATTCCAGAGTGTCAACCAGATTTGGAATTTTTTATTCCAAGCTGCTGTGATAATGTCCGATCGCACGAAGCGAGATTGCCGAGCTTGAACCGGATGCTATTTTTGGTTCGCTCGTGTCGATGGGTAAAGCGGCCTGGATGGTTAGAAGGGACAAATGTCGATCTTAAGGAAAATCAGCGCGCAGCTCGAAACCATGGCCCCTGCCGATCGCCAGATCGGACAGTTCATCATCGACAATCCCGACCAGATGCTGCGCCTTTCTTCCGCCGCGCTTGCTGTCGAAACGGGTCGCAGCCAGTCGAGCGTCGTGAAATTCAGCCAGAAGCTTGGCTATGCTGGCTATCAAGAGCTGAAGCTGGCCGTCAGCGAGGCCAAGGCGCAGGAATGGCAGGCGCCGGCCGGCATGATCCACGGCACGATCGAGGTGGACGACGGCTATCTCACGATCCTGCAGAAGCTGCTCGGCAGCAAGATGCAGGCCATGCAGCAGACCATCTCGGTCAACAACGAAGCCGATATCGAAAAGGCGCTCGAGGCGCTTCATGATGCCCGGCGTATCCATCTGGCAGGTGTCGGCGCCTCTTCGCTAGTGGCGCGCGACTTTTCCTACAAGCTGATGAAGCTCGGTCGCAATGTGCTGCATGACAGCGACAGCCACGTGCAGATGGCAAACGCGTCGACGCTCGGGCCGGACGACCTGCTCTTTGCGCTTTCCTATTCCGGCGCCAGCATCGAGACGCTGCGGATTGCGGAATTGGCAAGCCAGCGCCAGGCAACCGTCATTGCCGTCACCGGGCTGCAGGACAATCCGCTCGCGCGCGTCGCCGATATCTGCCTTCATACCGTCGGCGATGAGGATCGCGTCCGCTCGTCGGCGATCACCGCCCGTGACGCGCAGCTGATGCTGACCGATCTGCTGTTCATTCTCCTGGTGCAGCGTCAGCCCGATGCCAACGACTATGTCCATAATAGCGAGACGGCCGTTTCCGTGCTGAAGGCCAAGCGTCTTTCATAAGATCGCGATCGGGTAACCAAGCTGTGACGACCGCGACCCTGTACGGTGGTGATTTCGGGACGTAGCTTGGTGATCCAAGCAAATCATTCCGGAGATATTCCATGGACCTCGGCCTCAAGGATAAAGTCGTTCTGATCACGGGCGGCTCGAAGGGCATCGGTTTTGCCTGCGCTGAACTCTTCCTGCAGGAAGGCGCGCGCGTTGCGATCTGCTCGCGCTCACAGTCGAATATCGATACTGCACTTTCGCGTCTTCCTGGTGCGCGCGGCTACGCCGCTGACCTGATCTCCGACGAGCAGGCACTTGCCGTGGTGAACAAGGTCGAGTCCGATGTCGGCCCGATCGATATCCTCGTCAACAGCGCAGGTGCCGCGGCCCGCACGCCGGCGGATGAGCTGACGCCTGCCATCTGGCGGGCTGCGATGGATGCGAAGTATTTTTCCTACATCAACGTGATCGATCCCGTCATCAAACACATGGGCGCGCGCGGCTCAGGTGCCGTCATCAATATCATCGGTAATGGCGGCAAGATCGCCTCGCCCGTCCACCTGGCCGGTGGATCGGCCAATGCCGCCCTGATGCTCGCAAGCGTTGGCCTTGCCAACGCCTATGCCGGCAAAGGTGTGCGTGTCGTCGGCCTCAATCCCGGCCTCACTGAGACGAACCGCGTCGCCGAGGGCCTGAAGGCGGCCGCGAAGGCTTCCGGCTCGACCGAGAAGGAAGCGCTAGCCGATGCCCTGAAGCGCATCCCGATCGGCCGTATGGCCGATCCGGGCGACATCGCCAATGTCGTTGCTTTCCTGAGTTCGGCCAAGGCCGGCTACGTCACCGGCGTCGTGATCAGCATGGACGGCGCGCAGGTGCCGGTCGTCGTTTGACCGGCGATCGGCGGCTCTAGGCCGCAGCCTTCCAGTCCAGCCCGATATCGAGCGTCGGCGCGCTATGCGTCAGCCAGCCGACGGAGATGAGATCGACGCCGGTAGCGGCGATTGCGGCGGCCGTCGCCGGCGTGATGCGGCCGGATGCTTCGGTGATCGCCCGGCCGCCGACAATATGGACCGCCTCGCGCAGTTGATCCGGCGTCATGTTGTCGAGCAGCACGGCATCGACGCCTTCCTGCATCGCTTCGCGAAGCTGCTCCAGCGTATCCACCTCGACCTCGATCTTGACCATATGACCGACGCCCGCCTTGGCTCGGCGAATGGCTTCAGTGATGCCTCCGGCAATCGCGACGTGATTGTCCTTGATCAACACCGCGTCATAGAGCGCGAAGCGATGGTTCATGCCGCCGCCGGCGCGAACTGCATATTTCTCAAGCGCCCTGAGTCCCGGTGTCGTCTTGCGGGTGCAGACGATCGAGGCCTTCGTACCGGCGATCGCCTCGACGAGGCTGCCGGTCACAGAGGCAATACCGGAGAGATGGCCGAGGAAATTAAGCGCGGTGCGTTCCGCCGTCAGCAGGCCGCGGGATGGCCCTTCGATCGTCGCGATGACCTCGCCGACATCAACCTTCGCACCATCGGGCACGTGCCGGGTCATGACGATAGTGGGATCGACCAGCTCGAAGGCAAGTTCGGAGGCATCGAGACCGGCGACCACGCCCGGCTGGCGGGTGACCATAGCAACGCGGGACCGATGTTCCGCCGGGATGACGGCCGTAGATGTGATGTCGCCGGCGAGGCCGAGATCTTCGACCAACGCATTGCGCACCAGTGGCTCGACGGTCAGGCGCTGGAGGGGAGCAAGCGTCATGTCAGGCACTCCTTGCGAGCGAATAGGGGGTGACGGACCTGGCAATATCCAAGGCGTCGGAAAGGTTCATCATGCGGCGCTGCGCATGTTGCAGTTTCAGCGGAAAATCCGTGCGGGCATGGGCGCCGCGCGACTCCGTCCTGAGGCTTGCAAAGACGGCGATCAGCAAAGCCACCACCGCGGGATCTGTCGCTGGACCTTCACTCTCGCAAAGCGGCAGAAGAGCAGCGATCGAGCCATGGATGGCGCCTGCGTTACGCAGCACACCGAGATGGCGCGACACGATCGGCCGGACAAGCGTCAGGTCTGGCGCGAATGTCTCGGGAAGATGCTTCGGCAACCTTGTGGCACCTCCATCCGTGCCGGCGATATCGCGCGCTGCCCGCATGCCCATAACCGCAGCCTCAAGCAGAGAATTGCTGGCGAGACGGTTGGCGCCGTGCAGGCCGGTGGAAGCCGCCTCGCCCACCACCCATAGGCCGGGAACCGAACTGCGGCCGCTCTCGTCGGTCGCAACGCCGCCCATGTGGTAGTGAACGGCCGGACGCACCGGGATGAGATCGCTCGCTGGATCGACGCCTGCCTCGTTGCAAAGGGCTTCAATCACCGGAAAGCGGCTGCCAAAGCGATTGCCGAGCGCAGCTCGCGCATCGAGAAAAACCCGTCCGCCGCGCGCGATTTCCGCGCTGATGGCACGGGCGACCACATCGCGCGGCGCAAGCTCGGCGCCTTCGACATCGGCCATGAAGCGCTCGCCGCTTTCATTGATGAGGAGCGCGCCCTCGCCGCGAACCGCCTCGCTGACAAGCGCCAGCGGACGCCTGCGGCTATCGAGCGCCGTTGGATGGAATTGCACGAACTCCATATCGGCAAGCCGCGCCCCTGCCCGTGCTGCAAGCGCAATCCCCTGCCCGAAATTGCCGACTGGATTGGTGGTGGCATCGAAGAGGCCGCCGATGCCGCCCGTGGCAAGGACGACACGGGAGGACGGCAAGACGACATTGCCCTTGTCAGTCAAGCACAAAAGGCCGGCGACGCGATCCCCATCCAGCAGCAGCCTCTGCACCTGATAGCCCTCGAGCACCGTGATCGACGGCGTGCGGACGACCGCCTCGGCAAGCGCGCGGACGATGGCAGCCCCCGAACCATCACCCTTGGAATGTACGATGCGCCGAAGCGAATGGGCAGCTTCAAGGCCGAGGGACAATTCGCCGGCATCGTTGCGGTCGAACTCAACACCGAAGCGCTCCAGCGCCGCGATGGCCGCGGGCGCTTCGGCGACGATCCTTGCCGCGACCTTTGCATCGCAAAGTCCATCGCCAGCCGCAAGCGTATCGGCAAGATGCAGGGCCGCACTGTCGCCCTCGCCTATACCGGCAGCGATGCCACCCTGCGCCCAGGCGCTCGACGTTTCCGCGCCGATCAAAGCACGGGTGACGATCACGGTCGGCTGAGGCGCCAGCGTCAGCGCCGTCATCAATCCGGCGAGGCCGCTGCCAACGACGACGATGCGGCCGCTCAAGTCTTCACGAATCTCGCTCATATCGCCAGCATCCTTTCAACCGCCCGACGGGCATCTGCGGCAATTGCCGGGTCGACCGTCACCTCATGCTGCCCCTGTTCCAGGGCCTTGCGGATATTGCCAAGCGTGATGCGTTTCATGTGCGGGCAGAGATTGCAGGGCCGGATGAATTCGACATCCGGATGATGCACGGCGACATTGTCGCTCATCGAACATTCGGTCAGGAGAACGACGCGCGATGGATGCCTTTTGCCGACATAATCGGACATGACGGCCGTCGAGCCGGCAAAGTCCGCTGCCTCGACGACATCGGGCGGGCATTCCGGATGGGCCAGCACAGTTACGCCGGGATAATTCTCGCGAAGCTGGCGGATATCGTCTGCCGTGAAGAGCTCGTGAACCTCGCAGTGCCCATGCCAGGCGATGAGCTCGACATTGGTTTCACGCGCGACATTGCGCGCCAGATATTCGTCCGGAAGCATCAATACCTTCGGCACGCCGAGCGATTCTACCACCTGCCGGGCATTGCCCGACGTGCAGCAGATGTCGGAGGCAGCCTTCACGGCTGCCGACGTATTGACGTAGGTGACGACGGGAACACCGGGATGGGCCTGACGTAGCAAAGCGATATCCTCCGGCGTGATCGATTCCGCGAGGGAGCATCCGGCTTCCATGTCGGGGATCAACACCGTCTTTTCCGGGTTCAACAGCTTCGCCGTCTCGGCCATGAAATGCACGCCGGCCAGCACGATGATATCGGCATCGACCTCCACGGCCTTGCGGGCGAGCGCGAGGCTGTCGCCGACGATATCGGCAACGCCATGGAAGATTTCCGGCGTCTGATAGTTGTGCGCGAGAATGACGGCATTGTGCCGCCGCTTCAAGTCGAGGATCGCCTCAACGTCATCTTGAAACGTCAGCCATTCGGCTTTCGGGATGACGCGGCTGACACGGTCGTAAAGAGAGGATGCGGATACGGGAAGATTCATGGCCGGCTCCTTATTATACTCATTTTGAGTATATCGTGAGCAAATAGATATTCTCGTTGTGAGCATATGTCAATTGCGGGAGAGTGGTAATTTCGTTCCGGCGAATTCGCGTTCTTCGAGGACTGCGCGGCGGAAGCGGAAGAGCTTGGCCGGACGGCCGCCGGTCTCGCTTTCAGTGCCGCCGGTTTCCTCGACCAGTTCCTGCTGCTCGATCAGCCGGCGGAAATTCTGCTTGTGCAATGTCAGCCCTGCCAACGCCTCGACGGTTTTCTGCAATTGCAGCAGCGTAAAATTTTCGGGCATGAGTTCGAAGACGACGGGGCGATACTTGATCTTGGCCCTGAGCCTCGCCATGCCGGTCGCAAGGATGCGACGATGATCGGCAAACATCGATCGGCCGAAATTGTGCTTGAGGTCACAACCCGCCTCGGCGACGAGACGCGCCTCGTAGAGCAATTCATAACGCTGCAGGACGAGATCCTCGTTCCACGCCGCACCATTGAGCCCGAAATCGAAGTCGGCCCGCCGGCGGCGCTGGCTGCTGCGCATCGCGTCCTCCTCGACCCAGGATTCAAGCCGAGCGGCGATATCGTCGAGGATCGGCGGCCGGCCATCTCGATGATCCTCCCAGGGAAGATACTCGTACCAGCCGTGCCAGCCCGGCACCCCGCCGCCGGGGGCAGCCTGTTCGCGCACGAGCCCGAGATAGCTGATCGAAATCGTGCGGCCGCCAAGAATTTCGTTGTTCCGGTCCCGATCGGCAAAGGTATAAAGCTGCTCCAGATAGCCGACGGGATGGGCCGTCTGCTCCTGGACCCATTCGCGCAATCCGCTTTGTAGCGTGCGATGTCCGAGCTCAAACGGGCCGGAAGGCAAGGCATCGCCCGACCGTACCGTCATCACCCGGGGATCACTACCCGTAACGGCCGTCAGAACCGCGATCAGCTCCGCATGCGCAAGCCCGATGGTCAAGCGAACTCCATGAATTGTTTCCCCGGGACTTTGTCGCATGAAGCGAGGCACAAGCCAATGCGGGTGCTGGCGCGCTCCACACATCTCACGTCGGTGCGAAAGCCAGTAAGCTAGCGGCTCACATAGTCTGGATACTGTTCGCAAATGAGATCGACGATCGACAAGGTGCCTGACAAATGCCGGCGCAAAGCAGCGACGGCGGCCTCCGCATCGGCCGAGCGGACAGCATCGACGACCGCCTGATGATCGATGATGATCTGTTCCAACTTGCCGGGCATCGGCAGGTTGAGCATACGCAGCCGGTCAAGATGCACGCTCTGGCGCCGGACCGTCGACCATAGGCCGAGAATGCCGGCCCGTTCATAGAGAACGCGATGGAAATCCTTGTCGAGCATATCGAAGAGATCATAGGTTTCCTGTGACACCACATGCTTCTGGCGAGCCAGGATGCCTTCGAGGATTGCTGCGGTTTCTGCAGGTGATTCTACGGCCAGCCTGCGAACCGCCTCCAGTTCGATCGACAATCGCAGAAAATGCGCCTCGGTCGCGTTGCGGATGTCGATTCTCGCCACGACGGTCGCATATTGCGGATAGACCTCCACCAGCCCCTCCTCCTCAAGCCGGATCAGGGCGTCGCGCACGGGAGTCTGGCTGACATTGAATTCGCTTTGCAGCGAGATGCGCGACAAGACCGTCGTTGGCGGCAGGCTCATAGAAAGAATGCGCGATCGCAGGATCTCCAGGATCTGAGGCCCCACCTGGCGGGAGCGATCAAGTGCGAATTCTTTCGGATTGAGCTTCACTGGCGGCCTTTCTGATCAGGAACGTCTGCCCATTAAACATAATTCGGGACTTGATGCACTGATACATTAGTGCTTTAGTCGATCCAAGCCAACTTCGTTTTTCAAAGTTGGACCAATCGGGAGGAGCAAATGAGAGGATTTCTTCGCTGTCTGACCGCGGTCGGCATGGTGGTCGCAGGCACCTTTTCGGCCGGTGCGGCCGAAAAGACCGATATTTCGATAACGCGTCAGCCGGGCATTCTTTATCTCGCCAGCCATGTGATGGAGACGCAGAAGCTGATCGAGAAACATGCCGCCGCCGATGGCCTTCAGGGCGTCAAAGTGGAATGGCGGACCTTCAGCGGTGGCGGCGCGCAGACCGACGCGCTGCTGTCCGGCAATGTCGACATCGTCAATACCGGCACGGGCAATCTGCTGCTGCTTTGGGACCGCACCAGAGGCAAGGTCAAGGGCATCGTCACCAATTCGGCCCAGCCGGTCATCATGGTCTCGCGCGACCCGCGCATCCAATCGTTGAAGGATATTCAGCCAAGCGACAAGATCGCCGTGCCGACGGTCGGCGTCTCCACGCAGGCAATCCTGCTGCAGATGGCTGCCGCGCAAATGTATGGCGACGACCAGGTGCATAAGTTCGACGCCAATACGGTGCAGCTCGGTCACCCCGATGCGATGGCAGCGCTCGCCAACCAGACCCATGAAGTCAAAAACCACTTCTCCGCCCCGCCCTTCCAATATTTGGAGCTGAAGCAGCCGGGCGTTCACAAAGTCATCGATTCTCGCGACATCATCGGCGGTGAGCTGACGCAAGGCACCTTCTTCACCACGACGCAGTTCGCAAGCGCCAACCCGACGATCATCAAGGCCGTGCGCGAGGCGACGGCTGAAGCAATCGACTTCATCAAGAAGGATCCGAAATCGGCCGTGGAAGCCTACAAGACCGTCAGCGGCGACAAGACCAGCGTCGAGGATCTTTTGGCGATCCTGAACGAGCCGCACATGATGGAGTTCCGCATGGATCCACAGGGAACCATGAAGTTCGCGGCGCACCTCCACAAGATCGGTACGCTGAAGACCATGCCCAAGGCCTGGACCGACTATTACCTGCCGGAAGCCGCCGATCTCAATGGCAACTGAGGCCTGCGGGCGGCGCGAATGCCGCCTTCAAGCCACCTCACGGAGAAGGTCCATGCTTCAGGCAAAAACGTGTACTGACATGCCGATGACGGAAACAATGACCGCAAAACCGCTCTTGAATGTCGACAGGGTAACGCTTCGCTACAAGACGCCGAACCTGCTGATCACCGCGACGGAAAATGTCAGCTTCTCCGTTGCCCAGTCCGATCGCTTCGTCCTCCTCGGCCCCTCAGGCTGCGGAAAATCGACGCTGCTGAAGGCTATCGGCGGCTATATGACACCGACGACGGGCCGCATCGAAATCAAGGGGCAACCGGTCAGGAAACCCGGCGCCGACCGCATGATGGTCTTTCAGGAATTCGACCAGTTGCTGCCCTGGAAGACAGTGCTGGAAAACGTCATGTTTCCGCTGACGACGGCCCGCCGCCTGCCCCGCGCCGAAGCGGAGGCGATCGCCCGCGATTACATCGACAAGGTCAAGCTCACCCGCGCGGTCGATACCTATCCGCACATGCTGTCCGGCGGCATGAAGCAGCGTGTCGCGATTGCCCGCGGCATGGCGATGCAGCCTGATATTCTGCTGATGGACGAGCCCTTCGCAGCGCTCGATGCCCTCACCCGCCGGCAGATGCAGGACGAACTCCTGCAGCTCTGGGAAGACACCCGCTTCACCGTCATCTTCGTGACGCACTCGATCGCCGAGGCGATCAAGATCTCCAATCGCATCCTGCTGCTGTCGCCGCATCCCGGTCGGGTCAAGGCCGAGGTACGCGATGTGGAGGCCGTCCGCGACGACCCCACAGCCGCCGCCAAATTGGAACAGGAGATCCATCACATGTTGTTTGCCGAGCAGGGACACAGGGAGTAACCATGAGCGCGCCACAGATCATCCTTGCTCCACAGACAACGGAAGCCGCCGGCCACATCGCAGCCGTCGAGCAGAAGCTCGGCGCGATGGAGCTCCTCTGGCAGTCGGGCCTTTTTCGCAAATCATTGCTGATCGTTATCCTCGCCGTCATATGGGAGACCTATGCCCGGCATCTCGACAATCCGCTGCTGTTTCCGACGCTCAGCGACACGCTGACCGCGCTTTATGATCGCTTCGCCGACGGTGTGCTGCCGGCTCGCATCTGGACCACGCTGAAGATACTGGTGACGGGTTACATCTCAGGGACAGTCCTTGCTGCCGTCCTGACGGTCGTTGCGATCAATACCCGCATCGGCACCGATTTCCTCGAGACCATGACGGCGATGTTCAATCCGCTGCCGGCCATATCGCTCTTGCCGCTCGCCCTCATCTGGTTCGGCCTGGGACCGGCAAGTCTCGTCTTCGTGCTCATACATTCCGTCCTGTGGGCAGTCGCGCTGAACACACATGCCGGCTTTCTCGGCGTCTCGCGTACCTTGCGCATGGTCGGCGCCAATTACGGGCTGACGGGTCTTTCCTATGTCTTCCGTATTCTGATCCCCGCCGCCTTTCCGTCGATCCTGACCGGCCTGAAAATCGGCTGGGCCTTTTCCTGGCGCACGCTGATTGCCGCCGAACTCGTCTTCGGCGTCTCCTCCGGTCAGGGCGGCCTCGGCTGGTTCATCTTCGAAAACCGCAATCTTCTCGACATCCCCTCGGTCTTTGCCGGCCTGCTGACTGTGATCGTCATCGGGCTTATTGTCGAAAACCTGGTTTTCCAGACGATCGAACGCCGCACCCTGCTAAAATGGGGCATGAAGGAATGATGCGGCGCATGCTTTTATCCCTTCGACCAACATTCGAATACAAGGCGCAACTACGATGAACAGCAGGAAGAAGCCCCAGGACTTGCGCAGTGCCCGATGGTTCGCGCCCGATGACCTCAGAAGTTCGGGACACCGCTCACGCACCATGCAGATGGGCTATGCGCCCGAAGAATGGACAGATAAGCCCGTCATCGCGATCCTCAACACCTGGTCCGACGCCAATCCGTGCCACGCACATTTCAAGCATCGCGTCGAGGACGTGAAGCGCGGCATCTTGCAGGCCGGCGGCTTTCCGCTGGAGTTGCCGGCGCTGTCGCTGTCGGAAAGCTACGTGAAGCCGACGACCATGCTCTATCGCAACATGCTCGCGATGGAGGCCGAAGAGCTTTTGCGTTCGCATCCGGTCGATGGCGCCGTGTTGATGGGCGGCTGCGACAAGACCACACCTGGCCTCGTCATGGGCGCGCTCTCCATGGGGCTGCCGATGATCTATCTGCCGGCCGGCCCGATGCTGCGCGGCAATTATCGCGGCGAATATCTGGGCTCGGGGTCCGATGCCTGGAAATTCTGGGATGAACGCCGCGCCGGCACCATCTCCGAGAAGGAATGGGTCGATGTCGAGGCCGGCATCGCGCGTTCCTATGGTCATTGCATGACCATGGGTACGGCAAGCACGATGACGGCGATCGCGGAGGCACTGGGGCTAACGCTGCCCGGCGCAAGCTCGATTCCCGCGCCGGACGCCAATCATATCCGCATGTCGTCGGCCGTCGGCCGGCGTATCGTCGAGATGGTGTGGGAAGATCTCGTTCCCTCTAAAATCGTCACGCAAGCCGCCGTCAACAATGCCGTGGCGGTGGCGATGGCGACGGGCTGTTCCACCAATGCCGTCGTCCATCTGATTGCCATGGCACGCCGCGCCGGCACCAATCTCTCGCTCGACGATCTCGACAAGGCCGGACGCACGACGCCGGTGCTCGCCAATATCAGGCCAACCGGCAAGGCCTATCTGATGGAGGATTTCTATTATGCCGGCGGCCTGCGGGCGCTGATGGCGAAGCTATCTTCCAAGCTCGACCTCTCGGCGCTCACCGTATCCGGCATCACCCTCGGCGAAACGCTGGAAGGTGCGAAATGCTACAATGACGACGTGATCCGTTCGCTCGACAATCCGGTCTATCACGAGGGGTCGCTTGCGGTGCTGAAGGGCAATCTTGCGCCGACCGGCGCCGTCATCAAGCCCGCCGCCTGCGATCCGCGCTTTCACAAGCACCAGGGACCGGCGCTCGTCTTCGATAGCTATCCGGAGATGAAGGCGGCGGTCGACGATGAAAATCTCGATATCACGCCCGACCACGTCATGGTGCTGCGCGGCGCCGGCCCGCAGGGTGGCCCAGGCATGCCGGAATGGGGCATGCTGCCGATCCCGAAGGCGCTTCTGAAAAAGGGCCACAGGGATATGCTGCGCCTCTCCGATGCCCGCATGAGCGGCACGAGCTACGGCGCCTGCATTCTGCACGTCTCGCCGGAATCGCATGTGGGTGGACCGCTGGCGCTATTGCGCAATGGCGATATCGTCCGCCTCGATCTCGAGGCGCGGCGCATCGACATGCTGGTCGACGAGGACGAATTGCAGCGGCGCCGCGACGCATGGGTCAAGCCGGCGGAAAAATTCGGCCGCGGCTATGGCTGGATGTTCTCGCGCCATGTGGCGCAGGCCGATACCGGCTGCGATTTCGATTTCCTGGAAAACAGCTTCGGCCCGACGCCGGGCGAACCCGACATCTACTAATCACGAGGAATATATCGCATGAGCAACTATGTGCTGAGCAAAGAGACGCGCGACAAGCTGATGGGCGTCGCAACACCGACGATCGCCACCGCGCTTTTCCGGCGCGGCTTGCGCAACCAGTTCATTCAGGATGTGCGCCCTCTTTCGTCGAAGAAGGCAAACATGGTCGGCCAGGCTTTCACGCTACGCTACATTCCGGCGCGCGAGGACCTGAACACGTTGGAAGTCTTCCGCAACCCCGAGCATCCGCAACGCGCCGCCGTCGAGCAATGCCCTCCCGGTTTCGTACTGGTCATGGATAGCCGCAAGGATGCGCGCGCCGCTTCGGCCGGCTCCATTCTTGTCTCGCGGCTGCAGGTGCGTGGCGTGGCCGGCGTCGTCACCGATGGCGGCTTCCGCGACAGCCCGGAAATCGCCGCCCTCGATATTCCCTCCTATCATCACCGCCCATCGGCGCCGACGAACCTGACGCTGCACCAGGCCATCGAAATCAACGGTCCGATCGGCTGTGGCGATGTCGCGGTGTTTCCCGGTGACGTTCTCGTCGGCGACAATGAGGGCGTCATCGTCATCCCGGCGCATCTCGCCGACGAGATCGCCACAGAGACCGTGGAAATGACGGCCTATGAGGATTTCGTCACCGAAGAAGTCATGAATGGCGCGACCATCATCGGCCTCTATCCGGCGACCAGCGACGCGCCGAAACAGAAGTTCGCGGAATGGCGGAAACAGAAGGGCCGCTAAGGCTTGATTAAATAGACGCAGCCGGTCACGCGCGGCTGGCTGCGTTTCTCAAGGCTATTCTTCCTTGACCAGCTTCAAAACGAGCTGCTGGAGATTACCGCCATCGCTGAATTCGACCTTGTCGAAGTCACTATTGCGCCGCCGTTCCTTGTTGGAAATCTCACCGAGCCGCTTCGTCAGCTCCACGCGAATTTTGCTGCATTTCGGGTCGTCCGGGATGGAGAAGCCAACGCTCACAGCTTCGATCTCTTTGACCATATCCTTGATGAACCCACCGTGCACACGCTCATGCGCCTCGACCCCGGCGATGAACTTCTGCCAGCTTTTGCGGGTCGATGGCGGCAATTGCGCCGAAGGTTTCGGCAATGTGTAGGTGATGATCAGTTTCGGTACGTTGGCCGTGATCATGCAGGCACCATCCGGCTGCGGCTCATATTTCCGCGTCCAAGTCAGCTTGAAGTCCGTATGGGCGATCGCCCTCACCTTGGGTCCGAGCAAGGGGCCGCGCTCCCCGATGGAGTCGTAAAGCTCGCGTCCCGAGGTTCCGGTAATCGCATAGGTCTTGACCTTCTCGACCGCCTGCCACTCGGCGCGGGCCGTCATCGGCAAGGAAGCGATGCACATCGCCACTGCGAGCAATCGAAAATTCACTGTCACCAACATCCTCATATTCACGGCCTCGGGCGCCGCGACGCTATCCGTTGGCCCCGGCTATTTCAACGGGGATAGCGTGCTTCAAAATGCCGAGTTCTCCTCAAGCACTTCCTCGGCATCCTCCCGCTCCATCTCGAAGACCCTTTTTCCAATCGCGAAGCTGAAACCGTTGCGGGCGAAGGCAGACAATTCCTTTGCCTTGCGCTTCTCGTCGAGATCACCGCGCCGGAAAGGCCCGAAACCGCGTTTCCTGGCAAAGATGACGGCGGAATGGAGATCATCGACCTCTTCCACCGCCGCAACGACCGTTTCACCATCTATGCCCTTGGACGCGAGCTTGAAGGCAATGGCTTTCTTCGATTTGCCGGAACGAACAGCCGAGCGTGTGCTGATCTCGGCGAAGGCGACGTCATCAAGCACCTTCAGTTCATAGGCAAATTTCACCGCGAAATCGGCAAGCGCCTTGATCTGTGCGCCGCTGATATCCTCGAATTTCTGCTTCGCTTTCTTGGAAATCGCATCGAACAGCTGCTTCTCCGTCATCATCCGGCGCTCGAGACGATAGATGGTGGAGTTGCGTGCCCAGGAAAGCATGCGGCTTGTCGGCGTTTCATCCATGAAGGGAAGCATTCGGCGAGAGAAGAATCATCACGGAGAATTTTACGCAAGCCGGGCCACTCAGGCAATGAATGCGCTTGGTAATCATGGGATGATTGGTTATGCTCCTCTCGCGGCCAAGACGGTCAAACGCCGAGCGTCGAACCCCATCGACGGTGGAGGCCGTCTCAAGCACCAAATTGCTATGGATCACGGAGCCTGCGGCTTTCCCGACAGCTTTGCCGATCGGGCACCGGCACTCCGTTCAGAGGAGGCAGGAATGGATTATCGCAAGCTCGGCCCAAGCGGGGCCGTCGTCACGGCCTATTGCCTTGGCACCATGACTTTCGGCGCGGAGGCAGACGAAGCCGCGTCGCACGGGCTTCTCGACGATTACTTCGCATGGGGCGGCAACTTCATCGACACCGCCGATGTCTACAGCGCCGGCAAGTCGGAAGAGATCATCGGCCGCTGGCTGAAGGCGCGTCCGACAGAAGCACGCCAGGCCGTGATCGCCACCAAGGGCCGCTTTCCAATGGGCAATGGTCCGAATGATATCGGTCTTTCACGCCGGCATCTGGGTCAAGCCCTGGATGATTCGCTGCGACGTCTCGGCGTCGAGCATATCGATCTTTACCAGATGCATGCCTGGGATGCCCTGACCCCGATCGAGGAGACGTTGCGGTTTCTCGACGACGCCGTGCGCGCCGGTAAGATCGGCTATTACGGCTTTTCCAACTATGTCGGCTGGCATATCGCCAAGGCAGCCGAGATTGCCAAGGCGCAGGGCTATACGCGGCCAGTGACGCTGCAGCCGCAATATAATCTGCTCGTTCGCGACATAGAGCTTGAGATCGTCGATGCCTGCCTCGATGCCGGCATGGGCCTGCTTCCCTGGTCGCCGCTCGGCGGCGGCTGGCTGACCGGCAAATACAAGCGTGACGAAATGCCGACCGGCGCCACAAGACTTGGCGAAAACCCCAATCGTGGCAGCGAATCCTTTGCGCCGCGCAATGCGCAGGAGCGGACCTGGGCAATCATTGCCACCGTCGAGGAAATTGCTAGGGCACGAGATGTGACCATGGCGCAGGTGGCGCTTGCCTGGACGGCAGCACGACCGGCGGTGACTTCAGTCATCCTCGGCGCCCGCACGCGTGAGCAGCTTGCCGACAATCTCGGCGCCGCCAAGCTGAAACTTACGGAGGCGGAGATGGATCGGCTGAACGAGGTGAGCGCACCCCAACCCGCCGCCTATCCTTATGGCGAAAGCGGCCGGAACCAGCGCCATCGCAAGATCGAGGGTGGCCGTTAAGTTTCATGCGGCGGCGGAGCATTTGCCTGCTTCGCCGCCGTCGTTAAGATCGCCTGCCGTGTCAGACCAGGGGCGGGTTGAGTCTGGCGAAGCCCTCCTGACGCCGATAGGGAAAATAGGGATAGGGCGCCGTCGTCTCACTAACCTTATCCAGCCTCTCGATCTGCTCTTTCGAAAGAGTCCAGCCGACCGCGCCGAGATTCTGCCGCAGCTGCTCTTCATTGCGCGCGCCGATGATGACGCTTGCGACCGTCGGCCGACTGAGCAGCCAGTTGAGGGCGATTTGCGGCACGCTCTTCCCGGTCTCGCCGGCGATCTCATCCAGTACATCGACGATATCGAACAGCGTCTCGTCATCGACAGGAGGACCGAATGACGCCGTCTCATGAAGCCGGCTCTTTTCGGGCAATGGCTGACCGCGGCGGATCTTGCCTGTCAGCCTGCCCCATGCCAGCGGGCTCCAGACGAGGGCACCGACATTCTGATCGTGGCCCAACGGCATCAGTTCCCATTCGTAATCGCGACCGGCGAGCGAATAATAGACCTGATGGGCGACATGACGGACGTAGGCATGCTTCTCGGAGACGGCGAGCGATTTCATCAACTCCCAGCCGGCGAAATTTGAGGCACCGATGTAACGGATCTTTCCCGCCTTCACGAGGTTATCGAGAGTGGAAAGCACTTCTTCGATCGGCGTCGAAGCGTCGAAAGCATGCAGTTGCAAGAGGTCGATGTAATCGGTCCCGAGCCGCTGCAAGACGGCGTCGACCGATCTGATCAGGCGCGAACGCGAGCTGCCCCAATCGGCCGGGCCATCGCCCATCGGCAAAGCTGTCTTTGTCGAGATCAGCACGGCATCGCGCCTGCCACGGATCGCCTGACCAAGCACCTGCTCCGATGCGCCTGCCGAATAGACATCAGCCGTGTCGAAGAGATTGACGCCCGCCTCCAGGCAGATGTCGACCAAGCGCCGCGCTTCCGCCGCATCCGTCGAGCCCCAGGCGCTGAAGAGAGGCCCGCTGCCGGCAAAGGTGCCTGCACCGAAACTGAGAACCGGAACGCGTAAGCCCGAGGCACCGAGATTTCTATATTCCATTGTCTGTCTCCTGTTGGTTCTTCAGATAGATAGACGCGGCGATAGAGATGATATAGATTGCCGGAGAGAAACTCATTTATGACTTCAATTCATCATGAGCCGCCAAGAGATCAACCGTTCCGGTGAAATGGAAGTCTTCGTGCGCGCCGTGGAACTCGGCGGCTTCACCGCTGCAGCCATAGCCTGCCGGATGACGCCTTCAGCCGTCAGCAAACTCGTCACGAGACTTGAAAAGCGCCTCGGCGCGCGGCTTATCCACCGCTCAACGCGGCGATTGCAGCTCACCCCAGAGGGATGCGCCTTCTTCGAGCGCAGCGTCGCCATTCTTGCCGATATTGCCGAAGCCGAACGCCATGCATCGGCGGGAGAGCAGGTGGCCGGCCATATCCGCATCAACACCAGCGGCTCCTTCGGCAATCATGTGCTGGCTCCGCTCGTTCCAAGCTTCATGGCGTTGCACCCGAATGTCTCGCTTGAGATCTTCCATACCGATCGTATCGTCGACCTGATGGAGGAGCGTGCCGATGTTGCCATCCGCGCTGGGCCGCTGAAGAGCTCAAGCCTCACGGCTCGCAAGCTTGGAGCGACGCGAATTATCATTGTCGCCTCGCCGGACTATCTACGCACACACGGAACGCCTCACTCCGCCGCCGAATTGGCAAAACATTGCCGCATCAGCTTTACCTATTCCCGGGCGATCGAAGGCTGGCCTTTGCTAGATAATGGCGAGGTTGCGACGATCCCCGCCGCACGCAGCCTGCAAGTGGGCGACGGCGAAGCCATGCGGCATCTTGCGCTTGCCGGTGCCGGCCTGGCGCGGCTTGCCGCCTTCACCGTCAAATCGGATATCGCAGCCGGGCGGCTGCAGCCTGTGCTGGAAGAGATCAATCCAGGCGACAGCGAAGAATTCCACGCCGTCTATATCGGCCAGGGGGGGCCGCTGCCAGCGCGCGTGCGCGCCTTGCTGGATTTTTTGCGCGAAAACGTTCACCTGTAAAAGCGACGCGGCCGTCAGGGCCGCATCGTGTCAGCTAAGACTCTTAATCACCACGCCGATCAGGCCGATGGCTGCCGAGTCTTGCGCAGATAGGGCAATACCGTGTCGAACGAGCCGAAGCGGGTAATGGCATCTTCGTTGGAGACCGCGGCGGTAATGATGACGTCTTCGCCCTGCTGCCAGTTTGCCGGCGTCGCGACCTGATGCTTGGATGTCAGCTGGATCGAGTCGATCGCACGCAGGATTTCGCCGAAGTTGCGGCCTGTCGTCATCGGATAGGTGAGGATCAGCTTGATCTTCTTGTCGGGGCCGATGACGAAGACGGAGCGAACCGTGGCGTTGTCGGCGGGCGTGCGGCCTTCCGAGCTTTCACCGGCGCCTGCCGGCAGCATGTCATAGAGCTTGGCGACCTTCAGCTCCTTGTCGCCGATCAGCGGGTAGTCGACATCGAAACCGGTTGCCGTCTTGATATCGTTCTTCCAGCGACCATGGCTCTCCACAGGATCGACGGAGATGCCGATGATCTTGACGCCACGCTTGCGGAATTCGCCTTCGAGGCCGGCCATCGCACCGAGTTCCGTCGTGCAGACCGGCGTGAAGTTCTTCGGATGCGAGAAGAGCACTGCCCAGCCATTACCGATCCAATCATGGAACTGAATCTCGCCCTGCGTCGTCTCTGCCGTAAAATCCGGCGCGATATCGTTGATGCGCAAACTCATTGTCTTACCTCCAAACCTGCCCGGCGTGCATTTGTGACAGCCAGGGAACGAGAAAAAAATTCGTCGCACAATGGCGTCGAATGTCGGATATGAAAAGCCCTTGTTTCAAATGGACGCCGCGATTGCCGCTGAAATCCCTTGCGGCCTGCGATGCCGGCTGCGCATCTTAAGCATATCCAGAAAGCGATAGCCGCTCGCCCAGCGTCCGTAACCGCTCGCTATGTTGATATGTCCGGCAAGGCCGATATTGCGAACATCCGAATTCCAGAGCCGTCCGAACATGCCGAGCCGGTCGAGGCTCATATAGATGTCATTCAGGCTCCCGATCGTCATGCTTGGGAAAGGCAGCGCTTCCGTCGGCATGGTGCCGAAGGACAGATGTCCGGCATGCAGGGTTTCAGTCACCGGAATATCGCAGGGCGCTACGAGTAGAGCGCCTTTGACCCTTCGTGCGGCCTGGCGGCCAGCCAATTTCGCTGTCAACACACAGCCAAGGCTATGGGCGACGACATAGGCTTCTCCGGCCTCTTCCAGCGCGGCTTCCAATTTCTCCATCCAGCTGCCGAGATTGGGAAAGTCCCAGTCATCCTGCTCGACGAGCCGAACGTCGGAATGATCCTGCAGCCAATAGCGCTGCCAATGCCCCTCGGCGGAGCCGAAAAGGCCGGGCACGATCAGTACTCTGGTCATGGAAGCCTCACGAGGAAAAGCGATCGAATGCAAACCTGCGACAGGAAATCAAAAATGCATCCCTTCAATGCCAAGGCGCGGGGGATGTACACCAATAGTAGATCTCGTAGTCGCGCGCGGAGAGCTCTCGCTCGCCGGGCTCGGGCCGATCAACGGCGGACTGGATGCGTCCATCCGCATCCCGCAACGCACGCCCAGCGAAAATCGACTTCAGGCGGCTAATGACATTCCATTTCATGTAACCCTCCATTTGGTTGATAGATCCGAGGCGGTTGAAGGCAAGTTGTCCGTCAGCCCGTCATTCGGCCGCAGCGAGCACCCTTATCGAATGCGGGAAGAAAGCCGCGAGCTCACCGACGACCTCATTGATCCGGTTGGCCAGTGGCTCCGATGAGACCTTGTAGTCGGCAAAATCACGATCCGACGCATAGACAGCGGTTGGCAGGGTGTGTGCCATGAAGAAGCCGAAGAGCGGCCGCAGCTGATGTTCCACCATCAGCGCGTGCCTGTCTCCGCCGCCGGTCGCGGTGATGATGATCGGCTTGGCGCGCAGCTCGTGTGGATCGATAAGGTCGATCAGATGCTTGAACAGCCCGGGGTAGGATCCCTTGAACGTCGGCGAACCGATAATCAGCGCATCCGATGAGACGATATCGTCGATCACGCCTTTCGCCTGGTCATCGAGATCCTTGCGCCACTGAGCGGCGCCGAGGGATGGACCAACATCGTGCAGATCATAGACCTTGGCTGAGAAGCCATATCGCTCAATTGCCAAATCCGCGACGGTCTGGACCAGCGCGTAGGTCTTCGACGGCCTGTTGAAGCTGCCGGCAATGCCGACGAGTTTGGGCACACTCATTCTCATCCCTTCCGGAGATCGCATGCATTTTCGATAATGCAAATATTGTCCATAAAAATAGTAGATTAAAAGAAACAGCGATCTCTGAAGGCACGGGAATTGGAAAATCTCTTTCTACGTTGCAACCAGCTGGACGGGGCGCGACAATGTCGGTGCGCGGGCCAAAAGCCTTAGCTCGGGCTATGTCATGGGTAAGAAGCCCGCGACATGGCGGGACGTGGCACACTGAAGACTGCGGCTGTCCTCTACCAGAGTCCGTCAGCTTTTAGCTGGATCGCAATGCAAAATGGCACCGTGTCGACGAAGTTCCTGAGGCCTTCGAGCTACATCATTGCGCCGCATATGCTTCAGCTTAAATCCGGCAGATTCTAGGCCGGCAGGCATGCCGGCCCGATCGGCTCAAAGGACTTGTAGGTCAGGATGAACTCCTGATGGCCAAGGCTTTCCGACTTCGTCGGTTTGCCACCGGCAACGTCCTGCAGAAGCGTGACGATCTCCTGGCCGACCTCATCAAGGCTTGCTCGTCCCTCGAGGATACGGCCAGCATCGACATCCATGTCTTCCTCCAGCCGGCGGTAGGTATCCGGATTGGCGCAGATCTTGATCACCGGCGAGATGGCCGAGCCTGAGACCGAGCCGCGACCGGTAACAAAGAACACCATGTGACAGCCGGATGCGATCATCTCGACAATTTCGGCATTGTCGGAAATATTCGGGAAGCCGAACCGCACCTCGCCATCAGGCACCACGTCCATCAGGTAAAGACCGCCACGCGGCGGAATATCACCGGGCTTGATCAGGCCGGCGATCGGCGATGCCCCCGACTTGGCGTAAGCGCCCATCGACTTCTCTTCGATCGTCGTCAGCCCACCATCGGCATTGCCCGGTGCAAAGCTGCCGTAGCCGAGCGTGGCATAGTAACGTGCCGCCTTGGCAACCGCCGCACGAAGCTCATTGGCGAGTTCGGGCGTGACCGCGCGATCGGCCATGATCTCCTCGCAGCCGATGAGCTCGCCGGTTTCCTCGAAAATGCAGGTAGCACCGGCCGCCACCAGAGAATCGAAAGCCCGGCCCGCCGCCGGATTGCCGGTAATCCCGCTCGTTCCGTCCGACCCTCCGCAAACCGTTCCGACGATCAGCTCGCTGATGTCCATCGGGACGCGCTCATCTTGGGCAAGCGCCTCAAGCTGCTTGCTTACCCAGACACGACCGGCCGCAATCGTGCTGCGCGTGCCGCCATCGTTCTGGATGGTCAGGGTCTTCACCGGCCTGCCGCTCTCCTCGATGATCTTGGATAGCGAGTATTTGTTGAAGCTTTCACAGCCGAGCGACAGCAGCAGAACCGCACCGATATTCGGATGGGTACAGAGCCGCTCCATCATCCTTTGCGCGTAGGCATTGGGAAAACAGCCGGGGAAGCCGATGAGATGAACCTCCTGCCCATCGAAAGCCGAGATGATCTGACGTCCGACGTGGTGGGCACATTCCACCAGATAGGCGACGGCGACGATATTGCGGATGCCTTTGCGGCCATCCGGCCGCAGATAGCCTTGCAAGGTCATTTTTTGATAACCTCCTGGATGTCGAAGAAGTGGCTCGGTGTGTAGTCGCTCTTGACGTTGTGCACGTGGACGTGGTCACCGGGCGCGATCGGCGCGATGGCAGAGCCGATCGGAGCGCCGTATTTGTAGACTTTGGCGCCCGGTGCGACTTCATGCCGGGCGATCTTGTGACCTCGCGAAATCGTCTTTGCGAGCGTCACCTCCCGTTCCCCGACGCGAACACGTTCCCCTGCGGGAATATCCTCACGGCAGACGAAAACATTGTCTTTTTCCGAAAGCAGCAACAGCCGCGGGTCATCGGCATGTGTTAGCGGCGCGCCAGAGCCCATGACCTCACATCACCCCAAACGTCGCGAAGGCTTCGACTGTGCTCATGCCGTTGCGGATTGCCTCCGCCACCTTGTTTTCGGTACGCACCTTCTCCAGGGCAAGCGAAATCGCTTCCTTTTCGACCGCCTTCGGGATAACGAGAATGCCTTCGCGGTCGCCATAGAGCAGATCTCCGGGTTCGATGCGGACACCTTCGATTTCGATCGGCGTATTGTAGTCGATGACCTTGCCGCGCGGCCCCTGATCCTGCGCATAGATCCCGCGGGAAAAGGCCGGGAAGCCGAGCCGCTCGATTTCGCCGGCATCGCGCACATAACCGTCGAGAATGGCACCCGCGGCCTGCAGATGAGCGGCTCTCGTCGACATCAGACCGCCCCAAAGTGCGTAACGAGGCGACGAACCCGTGGCAATATAGACGTCGCCCGGCTTCAGCGAATCCAGCGCTTCGAACATGATGCCGAACGGCTTGTCAGCGAGCGGGCCGAAGGAGCCCTTCCCATCCGAGAAGACATCGGCCTCAAGCACCGGCATTGCGCGGCCGGCGATCTTCATGTCGTCGCGCAGAGGCTTGATACCGGCGGGCAGGAACTGTCGACGATGGCCAAGCGTATCAAGGATATCGCCGACGACAGCGGTAAAGAGCTCGGCTTTCAACACGCGGAACAGATCGGCATCGGTTGAATAGGTCGCTATGGTATCCATCGGGAAACCTCCCTTCATTGCAATTTTTAGAAACCGACGACGGCGCCGCCGTCTACGATGATGGTCTGGCCGGTGATATAGCCGGCGGCAGGCGATGCGAGAAAAGCGCATGTCCAGCCGATTTCCTCAGCCGAGCCGAGGCGGTTCATCTGGATGCGGCCCATGATTTTGGCGCGGCGAGCCGGATCGTTGGCCGTAGCCTTCTGAAAGAGATCCGTATCGATCCAGCCGGGCGCCACGGCATTGACACGGATTCCTCGGCCGGCGAATTCGGCCGAAAGCCCGCGCACGGCACCCGTCAGCGCCGTCTTCGCCGTCGTATAGCCCATCACCAATGGCTGGCCGATGAAGGATGTCATGGACGCGGTGAAGAGCACGCAGCCGCTTCCTCTTGCGATCTGACCAGGCAGAAATTGCCGGGTCAGTTCCAGCGCGCCGCGAACATGGACATCCATGACTTCGTCGAAGTCGGCAATATCGGATTCCTCGAACGGCTTCTTCACCGTATTCCCGGCATTGTTGACGACGATATCGACAGGGCCGTGCGCCTCCTCCACTCCGGCCGCGAAAGCCTTGATCGAGGCAAGATCGCGAAGGTCGAGCTGTGCGGCTTTTGCCAGGGGGCCAATCGACGTCGCTGCTTCCTCGAGGAGATCCGACCTGCGGCCTGCCAGCACCACCTCAGCACCCGAGGCCGCGAGGCAACGCGCGATCGCGAGGCCCAGTCCGCTACCTCCGCCGGTTATCAGCGCGCGCTGCCCGTCCAGTCGGAACGCGCCATGCCAGTCGGGAAGCGCGGTTGGAGATTTCATACTTGCTTGCATATTCATCTTTCGACAATGACCTTCAAAACGTCGCGGTTCTTGTCCCAAAAGGGCAATGCACCTTCGGCCTCGGCGAAAGGTATGACCTTGGAAATGAGCGAGGCGGCACGATCGCCGATCGTCTCGAGGTAAGCGATCACCGCATCGAAATCGGACCTGGTCGCGTTGCGCGACCCCATGATATCCAACTCCTTGAGATTGAACATTTGCGTCTGATAGGTGACGGGCGCCTTGGCATAGCCGACATAGACGACGCGCCCGCAAAAGCCGGCCAGATCGATCGCCTGGCGAAAGGTTTCCGGGAGGCCGACCGCCTCGAAGGCCACATCGACGCCCTGATCATCAGTCAGTTCGACAATGCGCGCGGCGACATCTTCCGTACCGGCATCGATTGTGTGACGGGCTCCGAACTGTTTTGCCAGCGCGGTCTTTTCCGAGCTGAGATCGACGGCGATCACTTCGGCTCCGCGAGCAACGGCTCCGATGACCACGCCCATGCCGATCATGCCGCAGCCCAGCACGACGATGCGATCACTCGACGAAACGCTGCCCCGCGCCACCGCATGGAAGCCTACCGATAGCGGCTCGACCAAGGCAAGAAAACGAGGATCGAGCGTGTCATTCAGAATCACCTTTTCCGCGGGAAGAACGATCTCTTCGGCAAGCCCGCCATCCTGCTGAACACCGAGCGTCCGATTGTAGCGGCAGGCATTCACGCGACCCTTGCGGCAGGAAGAGCAGGTGCCGCAACTGGTATAGGGAAGAACGATGACGCGCCCTCCCGGTTGATAGGCGGACGAAACGCCCGAGCCCGTCTCGAGGATCTCGCCACCGATCTCGTGCCCGGGAATGCGCGGCAGCTCCACCAGCGGGTTGAGACCTCGAAACGTGTTGAGATCACTCCCGCAGATGCCGACATGGCGCACGGAAATACGGACATCGCCTTCCCCGAGCTGCGGGCGAGTGACATCGGTGAAACGGCTGACACCTTCACTTTCGATCAACAGGGCTTTCACGGGACGATACCTTTCCGGTTTGGGGGCGTGAACCGGACGCTTGCGCCCGGTTCGCTGGAAACAGTTCAGTTCAGGGTAGCGATGTCGGCCGGCAGGTCGACGCCGTTGTATTTCTTGTAGATCTCGTTGAGTTTGCCGGTCGCAAGGTTCTCGTCGACGAACTTGTCGAGCCGCTGCTTCAAGGCAGCCTCTCCCTTGCGGATGCCTATGGCATAGGGGAATACCTTGAGCACCATCTTCACCTCGAATTTCGACGCTGGATTGCGCTCGTTCGCCGCCTTCATGATTTGCGGCGACGTCGCCATCACATCGACCTGGCCGCTGACGAGTGCCGTGACCAGAGTGGCGTCGTCATCATAACGCACGATTTCCGATCCGTCGTTGACCTTCGTGACTTCCTTGTCGTTGACGCTGCCGCGCGTGGTGCCGATGCGCTTGCCCTTCAGGTCGGCCATGGTCTTGATGGTCTGGCCGGCAGGTGCCGCGACGACCGATTGGATCACACCATAGGGCTTTGAATAGTCGATGACCCGCTTGCGCTCGTCCGTCACGCTGAGCGACGCGATGACCATATCCGCCTTGCCCGTCTGCAGATAGGGAATGCGGTTGGGGCTGGTCACCTGGACGATATCAAGCGGCTGACCGAGCTGTTCGGCAAGAAGCTTGGCAACTTCAACATCGGAGCCATAGGGTTGCATGTTGGCATCGATCATGCCGAACGGCGGCGAGCCGAGATCGAGGGCGATAAGGACCTTTTTCCGGGCCTGGATATCCGCAAGGGCGTCTGCCTGCGCATGGCTGGCGAATGTGCCCAGGATCGCAAGTGCGGTGGCTGCTAGAATATGACGGCGCTTCATGGTTCTCCTCCGATTTAATTTTGATTGCGTTTCGCTGCCCGTGGTCCTCAAAGCCCGTTGCCGACGAAACTGCGCAGTTCCTCGGTCTGAGGGGCATCGAGCAGGGCCGCCGGGCCATGCTCCCAAACCCGGCCGAGATGCATGTAAAGGACGTTGCTCGCCACCTTCCGGGCAAAAGCCATTTCATGGGTGACGAGGATCATCGTCATGCCGCCCCGCGCTAGGTTTTCGATGACCTTCAGCACCTCGCCGGTCAGCTGCGGATCAAGCGCGGACGTCACCTCGTCAAACAGCATGACTTGCGGCTGCATGGCCAGCGACCGGGCGATTGCAGCGCGCTGTTGCTGGCCGCCGGACAATTGCTCGGGGTAGAAAGAGGCTTTCTCGGCAAGTCCGACCCGACCGAGACAGTCGAGCGATATATCCCGCGCTTCGGCCTTGCTCAGCCTCTTGACGCAGGTCAGCGCCAGCGAAGCATTCTCCAGGACGGTCAGATGCGGAAACAGGTTATAGCTTTGGAAGACAATGCCGACGTCGCGGCGAAGTGCGCGTTTGTCGAGATCCGGCGAGTGGATCTTGTGCCCGCAAACCTCGATCTCGCCGCTTTGAATGGTCTCCAGCGCATCGATGCATCGCAAAGCGGTCGACTTGCCCGAACCGGACTGTCCGATGATGGCAACCACTTCGCCTGCATCGACCGAGAAGGAAACACCGTTCAGGACCTGCAGCGCGCCAAAGCTCTTGCGGACATCGGATAATCTAACGATTGGAGACATTCAGTTTCCTTTCCAGCTTCCGGCTGGCGAGCGTGAGCGGGAAGCAGATGGCGAAATAGATTGCGGCGACCACCATGAAGATGCTGAAGGGCTGGAAGGTGGAATTGTTGATCAGTTTGCCGGCCTGCGCGAGCTCGACAAAACCGATCGCCGAGGCAAGCGATGTGTTCTTTATCACCTGAACGAGGAAGCCCACCGTGGGTGGCGTCGCAATGCGCAGCGACTGAGGAAGAATGACCCGCGCCATGCGTTGCCAGCGCGAGAGACCAAGACATTCCGCGGCCTCCCATTGTGTCTTGGCAATCGACCGGATCGAACCGCGCCAGATCTCGGCAAGAAAGGCCGAAGTGTAGAGCGTGATCGCGACACCGGCCGCCAGCAAGGCCGGAAGATTGTTGAACCCGGCAATGCTGAGCCCGAAATAGACGATGAAAAGCAATACCAGCAGAGGCGTTCCCTGGATCAGTTGCACATAGATCGTCGCAGTCCAGCGAATGATGCGGCTCGGCGAGATCCGTGCCAGAGCCAAGACGAAGCCGACCAAACCGCCGCCGATGAAACCGAGCGCCGACAATGCGAGCGTCCAGACGGCTGCCTCGAGGAGGAAGATGAACTGTGTCAGGCCGAAGGTGGGCATGGGGTCTTCCTCACAAGGCCGTGCCGAGCTTGCGCTGGCGCTTGAAAACCACGAAACCTACTCCAAGAAGCGCCCCTCGCATGAGGAAGGACAGTGCCAGGTAGAGAGCACCGACGACGATGTAGGTCTCGAAGGACAGGAAGGTGTCGGACTGGATGCGGTTGGCGACTGCCGTCAACTCCTCCGCTGAAATCTGTGACGTGATCGACGACGCGAGCATGAGCAGCACGAACTGGCTGACGAGCGCCGGATAGACCCGCTCGACCGCCGGCTGGAGAATGACATGCCAGTAGGTTTGCGCCGGCGAAAGCCCAAGACATTCGGCTGCTTCGATCTGAGCCTTAGGCACCGCTTCAATGCCTGCACGCATGATCTCGCAGACATAGGCGCCGATGTTGATGACGAGCGCGATGGTGGCAGCGACATTGGCCGGAATGCGCAGGCCAAGCGTGGCGATGCCGAAATAGATGATGAACAGCTGCACCAGCAGCGGCGTATTGCGGATGACGTCGACATAGGCGCCGACGACCGTCTTCAGCATCGCCGAGCCGCTGGTCCGTGCGATCGCACAGAACGTGCCCAGCACAAACCCCGCGATAGTTGCCGCCACCGAAAGCTGAATCGTCAACCAGACGCCTTCGGCAAACTGATCCCAATAGGGAAGCAGGCCCTCGAAATCAAACGTGTAGCTCATGCGACGCCATCTTCCCGGCAGCGCCAATGAGCAACGAGATGTGCTGGTCTCATTCCCGAGCTATCCTCCCTAGCTTGAGACGGAATCTACACGGTTGAGGCGATCGATTTAAAGTGGTATTTTTTGTTTAAAAAACCAGAGAATCCAAATCTGCATGCGTTCTGAAAACCTCTTCAAACGGCAGTTCAACGAGTTCCTGCGCCACGTACAATCGGTCGGTCACGGCCACCCTCTTGGCTCGGAACGCGAGATCGGCCGAACCCTCGGCACCAGCAGAACGACGGTTCGCAAGTGCCTGGCGGCTGCGACGGAGAGCGGCCTTCTTTCCAAGGATAGGATAGTGCTGCGGCAGACGGAACCTTCCGAGCTCTATGATGAAGCAGAGACCATCCCGCCGACATTGATTGTCGAACGCGCTTTCCTGACATGGATACTCCAATCCGACAGCGGTCCGGGCCAGGCAATCAACGCGCTTCAGCTCGCGCGGCAGTTCGGCGTGTCGACGACGACGATTCGCGAGTTTCTGCAGAGCTTCCGGCATTTTGGCCTGATGGAGCGCGAAGCCGGCGGCAAATGGGTCTTCCGCGGCATGACGTTGGAATTCGCCAACGAGCTTTCCGATATCCGCGAAATTTTCGAAATGCGGTCCGTCATGCGCTTTGCGGAGCTCGATGACAGCGACCCGAGCTGGAACGAGCTACGCAGGCTGCGCACCGAGCATCTTGAGCTGCTGGAGACGATCGAGACCGACTATCACCGGTTCTCGCTTCTCGACGAGCAACTGCATCGCTTGATCAACAGCGCTTCCAGCAATCGCTTCGTCACCGAGTTCTACCACGTCATCTCGCTGATTTTCTTCTACCATTATCAATGGAACAAGAAAGACGAGCGCATTCGCAACGAAGCGGCTGTCTATCAGCATCTGGCTTATATCGATGCGATTCTCTCAAGAGACCAGAGGAAAATTAGCCAGACCTGCACGGCACATTTGAGCGAGGCGCGCCGGACATTGCTTGCAAGCATCACCCGGGAAACCTGAAAAAAGTCCACTCGAATAGCTGTCGGCAGACGATCTCCGGCAACCATCGGCAACACGACCGAAACCGGGTTCGCGATATTCGATACCACGGCGAAAGCAATGGAAAGGGGCGGCCATTGGATTCCGCTTCTATGCCGTTGTAGCTCGGAGAAAAGACGCCATCTACCACACGCAACGACCTGCTACTGAAGGGTCGATCCCGATCTGATGCCGGCTCTTGCGGCATAAGGATCGACAATGGAAAGCGCCCGGCTGAGAGCCTCGGCAAACCCATTAAGCGAAATGACGTAGCTTACATCACGACCCGTGTCGGTCGCCGCCAGCATCACGCGGAGGCTACGCCGCCGCTTTAGGCTGGTAATCATGGCTGCATCGAGCTTCAGCTCGACCGGACAGCCGCGCGAAGAAGCCGCACCGAACGGCTGAGCCAGACCCAAAGCAGCTTCGTCACCCCGCGGCAGCCGCCCGCTTCGCAGATGCAGCCCCAGCGGCAAGGCCAGGATGCCCCTCAGACTCCCGCCGTCGGGAGTAAGCTCGATCGAAAGCACTGGCGCGTTTGTCTGCAGATCATACAGCGTATAAGAAATCGCATAATATGGCCGCGCATGCTCGGCAGTTCCCTGATTGACGATGGTCAGTGTCCAGTCGCCGTAACGCTCCTGCAATGTACCCGAACCGGCGGCGATGGTAGTCCGGCCAACCATCACAATCCTCCGCGCGGTCGATTTGCCAATATGGGCAAGCGTCTATCGGCTCGCCTTATGAGGGCGAACAACGCCCTCCCATTCATCTCCGCTCCCCGCACCATTATGCGCCCCACCTTACCTCTCGCTCCTCACAACCTAAGGTTATCTCGATAACAATAGCGTAAATTTCACGTCAACGCATCATAGATTTTATGTAGCGACAAGAATTACACTTTCATCATGTTCAATTGATATAACCTCCATCGGCCTTAACAAGCTATTTTTGCAGATTATACATAGAACATATGACCTAAAAATATGTCATTTAATTTGTATTATTAATTGTTACTTCAATTTTACTTATATTAAAAACAACAATGACAGACAAAATAGGTGTGCATGATATTGCAAAAGTCGCTCACGAATGGAGCGAGCAATGCACAAGCTCGGATTATCAAATAGGCAGACGATGCAATCTCGCACTGGAAACGAAGGCCTGGAGCGAGGCTGGCCGGAGGTCATTTGAATGACGGCTCCCAGAAAGGCACATCGACGACCTCTCTTGCCACCCTCGTGTCGGCAAGATCAGCACGATCGCTTTCCGGCAAAACACTGGCCGCCAACGATCCCGGCGGCAATGTCGGCAGCCGCAGCTCCAGTCCGTTCTGGCAGATATTATGAACCTAATGTCGAGCAGGTTGATAGCGTGAGCTTCTCAAGGGTAATGCGCCGACGGCAGTTAGGCCGGAACCGGCTATTTTGCCGGCGGCAAGGAGACGTAAAGAATGAGACGGACCACATTGCGGCCAGATCTTTATTGGCGCGAAAACCTCGGCACGGATGCAATAAGTTCGCGCGTATAGGCATGGCGAGGCCGTTCGAAGACCTCCTCCACAGATCCAGCCTCGACGACCGCTCCCTGCTTCATGACGACGATCCGGTGGCTGATATGCTGGATTACCCCCAGATCATGCGAAATGAACATCATAGACAGGCCGAGCCTTGCCTGCAGATCGACCAATAGATCCAGAACCTGGGCTTGCGTCGTGACGTCGAGTGCCGAAACGGGCTCGTCACAAATCAAAAGCTTCGGCGCGGCCGCAAGAGCCTGGGCGATCGATACGCGCTGGCGCTGGCCGCCGGAAAGCGCAGTCGGCCTCCGGGCGAGCAAATCCGGCGGCAACCCGACCAGATCCATTAGACCGATAATCTTCTCGCGGCGCTCCGATCTGCCGAGACCGCCATGAAGCAGCAGGGGCTGCTCGATGATGCGCTCGACGGTGAAGCGTGGATTGAACGAGCTCAGCGGGTCCTGGCTGATCGTTTGTATTCCCGCTCTGAGGGGGCGGCGCATGCGTTCGGAAAGCGCGCTCCACGGTCGTCCCTCATAGAACACCTCCCCCGCATTCGGCTGCTGCAGCGCCAGCGCGATCTTGCCGAGCGTCGTCTTGCCCGAACCGGATTCACCGACGACACCCAGCGTTTCGCCACTATCGATATGAAGCGATACGTCGCTGACGGCGCGCAGAAGGCTGCCATCCGCGTGCCTGAAGCTCATCGATACGTTGCGTATCTCCAGCAGACGCTCGCCCGAGCGAACAGGCTTCCGGAGAGGCAAGGGCGTATCCGGGGCGCTGAGGCGACGGCCGCGATTGGCCGCTGTCGGTACGGCTGCCAGGAGCTGCCGGGTGTAGTCATGTTGTGGATCTGACAGGACGCTGTGCGCCGGGCCTGTTTCCACCAGCCGGCCCTTTTGCATCACGGCGACCCGATCGGCGAGCTGCGCCGCAACGGAGAGATCATGCGTGATCAGGAGGATGCCGTGGCCGGCAGCGGCCAGTTCCTTGAAGATGGCGAGCACTCTTTTCTGGACGCTGACATCCAGCGCCGTCGTCGGTTCGTCGGCGACGAGCAAGCGCGGCTGGCCGGCAAGGGCTGAGGCAATCAATGCCCTTTGCCGCAATCCGCCGGACAATTGATGCGCATATTGCCCCATCCGCAAATCCGGGTCGGGAACACCGACGCGTTCCAGCAATTGCACGACATGTTGCGATACGAGCGAGCGTGGTGCCAGTCGATGCGTGAGGATAGGCTCGGCAATTTCGCGACCGATGGTCCTCAAGGGATCGAGCGATACGAGCGCATCCTGGAGAATGAAACCGATTTCCCGCCCACGCACATGGCGCCAGGCTTTTTCCGACAGGCCGAGGAGGTTCAACGGGCCACCATCATGGGCGGCCAGCTCCATCGTCTCGGCCTTTATCGTCGAACGTGGCCCGGCAAGACCGACAATCGCGCGCGCGGTCACAGATTTTCCAGATCCGGATTCGCCAACCAATGCGAAGATCTCGCCGGGTGCGATTTGCAGCGACAGGTCGCGAACCGCGTCCACTCGGCCCTGCGGGGTCTGAAAGGCCACATTCAACCCTTTGATCGCAAGCAGCTGGGACGGCTCGGAAGTGGCGGTCTGAAAGTTTCGCAGGCCGGACTGAATATTCATCGCAGATCTCCCGTTGCGAGAAGGGTCTGCAATCGACGGCCAAGGAGCGTGATCGAAATGACGGAAAGCGCGACCACCGTTGCCGGCAACAGGCTGGTCCAGGGCGCGATATCGAGAAAATTGCGGCCATTGGCGAGGAGCGCACCCCATTCCGCCGCCGGGGGTACGACGCCCAGGCCAAGGAAGCTCAAGGCCGAAGCGGACAGTACCGAACTCCCTACACCAACCGTCGCAAGGATGAGAAGCGGCCGGATAGCATTGGGGACGATATGCCGGCTGATGATCGTCCACGGATGCTCGCCAAGTGCCACAGCATGTTCGACATAGCCCGACAGCCTGATGTGAAGCACCTGCGAGCGGATCAGCCGGGCATAGCCGGCGATGCTGGCAAGCCCAACTGCCAACAGCGTGTTGCCAGGCCCGCGGCCGAGAACTGCGATCACCAGCAGCGCAAGCAGCATTTCCGGAAAGGCAAGCAGGATATCGATGATGCGCAAGAGAAGCCGGCCGATCGGCCTCGGAGCCAGCGCAGCCGTCGTTCCCAATACGATACCGCCGAGGCTGGCAATCAGGGTCGCCCCGATGCCGATGGTGAGGGACTGCGAGGTTCCGTAAACGACGCGTGAAAACAGATCCCGCCCCAGTTCGTCCGTTCCAAACCAATGTTGCCCATCAGGCGGCAGCAGGATCACATTCGGATCGACTGCCTCAGGATCGAGCGTAGAGAGCCATTGTGGCGCCCAGACCGCAACACAAAGAAGGACGACAAAGGTGAAGGGAACAAGCAGTCCGAAAGACAGCCAGACGGGGCGTCTGCGCGTGATGCGGCGCTGCTGCCCGCGTTCTGCCAGCACGACATCGCTCAAAGGCCTATCCTCCTTAGACGTGGATCGATCACAAGGTAGAAAGCATCGACCAGCAGATTGACGATGACGAAGACAAGGGCGGACAACATCACCAGACCGAGGATCAACGGCATGTCGCGGGTCTTGATCGCCTGAAGCGTGATCTGCCCGATTCCCGAACGGCCGAATACCGTCTCGGTCAGGATCGAACCCCCGAGGGTACTGGCGAGCAATGTGCCGGTAAGGGTCGAGGCCGCCAGTGCGGCGTGCCGCAAACCATGCCTAACACGCAAGACCGTCTCGCCGACGCCGCGTGTCCGAACGGTCAGAGAAAACGGCTGGGACAGTGCCTCCTCCAGGCCGTCGCGCAATACCTGGCTCAAGAGTGCGGCGAGCGGCAGGCTCAAGGCAATGGCGGGCAGCACAAGCGCCGATGGTCCATCATTGCCTGTGACCGGAAACCATTCCAGCCTGAAGCTGAAGACCGTCAGCAGGACGATGCCGATCCAATAGACGGGCGTGCTCAGAAGGATCAATTCTATTCCCGAGGACAGCAATGTCAGGCTTCTACGACGGCCGGCTGTCGCGAGAGCCACGCTGATCGCCAGAAGAAGAGCAAGCGCGATCGCGCTTCCGGCAAGCTGCAATGTCGGTCCGGCGGCTTCATAGATCACCTCGGAAACGGGCTGACGATATTGATAGCTTTGCCCGAAATCGCCGCTCATAGCCTTGCCGATATAATGCGCATATTGCAGCGCGAGCGGCTGGTCGAGACCATACTGATGCACCAATGCGGCCCGTTCCGCCTCATCGACGACATTCTCCCCGCCAGCCAATATTGCGACTGGATCGCCGGGAATGAGCTTCACGGCGATAAAGGCAATCGTCGCCGCGCCCCAAAGCACGGCAACGATCACCCCGGTCCGCCGCACAGCGGTTTGGAAGAGCTTAGCGATCCAACCAGGCATCATAGAAATTCGGCTTCGCATTGGTGGCCCAGGAAATGCCATTCAGGCTCTTCGAGGCCCCGAGCTGATAGGCGGCCACGAAAAGCGGTACGGCATAGGCCTGCTCGATCACTTCCTTCTGCACCTCCGCATAAAGCTTCTTGCGTTCGGCATCGGAAGCCCCGACCGCTTTCGTCAGCTTTTCGTCGAGGCTTTTGACACGAGTCACATTCTGACCGGCTGGAGGAATATAGGCCGAATGGAATACCGTGCGCAGGATATCGGGCTCCGCACGCACATAGTAGAACGAGGTCAGATCGTAATCATTGGCATTGGTGCGCGCGGTCAAGCCGCCGGAATCGACCGGATCGAGCTGAAGGTCAAAGCCCGCCTGCCGCACCTGATATTGAACGGCCTGCGCCAAGGTCACTTCCGTCGCGGCAAGCGAGGTGCTGTCATAGACATAATGCAGGGTCAGCCGGCCGCCGTCCTTCTTGCGGACACCATCGGCGTCCTTCTGCGACCATCCTGCCTCATCAAGCAGCCGGTTGGCTTTTGTCAAATCGAAGCCCCATGAGCGGGAGATGTCATGGTCATAATAGAGCGTCGACGGGCCGAGGATATTGTCGGCCGGCTTCAAGGTTCCGAAGAAGGCGGCCTTGACCGCTGCGGGTCCATTGACGGCGCTCTGGAAAGCCTGCCGCACCTTCAAGTCCTGAAATGGTCCCTTCGAGGTGTTCAGGAAATAGGCGCTGTTGACGCCTGGGTTTTCCCGCGTCACCACCTGCAGCTTGCCGTTACCCTGAACGGAGCGATAATTTGCCGGCGGCACCGCGTCGATCGCCTGCAGCTGACCGCTTGCCAGCGCACCGAGACGCACGGAAGCCTCCGGCAGATATTTGAAGACGATCTGATCGAAATGAGCCGGCCCCTTATGCGCGGCATAGCCGGGACCCCAATTGTAATCCGCACGGCGGCTCAGCTTGCTTCCGCTGCCTTTGGTAAAATTGTCGAGCACGTAAGGACCCGATCCGATGACGGTATTCGTCGTGCCCTGGGCCTTTTGAAGATAGGTCGGAGACTGGATACCGAGATAGGGAAGGCTCAATCCCTGCAGCAAGGGAGCAAAGGATTGGCGATAACGGATCACGACCGTATGGCTATCCGGCGCCTCGATCTTGTCGATCGGTCCGAGCAGCGACTTGGCATAGCTCGATGTCGTCTTCGGATCGAGAATGCGATCGAAATTGAATTTGACGGCGGCTGCGTCGAGCGGAGTGCCGTCGCTGAACGTCACGCCCTGACGCAGATGGAAGGTATAGACGGTATTGTCGCCGCTGATGTCCCAGCTTTCTGCCAGCCACGGCGTGAACTTGTTGTCTTCGGCCTGCCCGACAAGCGAGTCGACGATATTACGGGTAATCAATGCCGTGACGGAATTGCCCGTGATCGACGGGTCGATAATGGAGGCATCCGTTGCCAGCCCGACGTTGAGAACACCACCATCGATCGGCTTTGTCGTATCGGATGCGGCATTTGCAATAGTGCCCATCATCGTCAGAAAAGAAAATGCAAGGGCAATGCGGATCTTGCTTCGCCCGATAGTCTTCGCGCTTGAATGCGTTTTTCTCATATCCCGTCCCTATTTTGGCTGCCACGACATCGATCATTCGGCCAAGAGGCCACTCGATATCGCTCAAACTGAACGGCATCATATTTGTCTATAAAAATACTAGACTAAAGGCATTGTGATGCGTTTATGCAAAGACAGGCGGAAATCCGTTTCAAGATCGCTGAGGACGTCGGCAGCAAGCTCGCCCGTGGCTCGTTCTTTGGCGTTGGAATGCTCTCGAGCAAGCTATGAGGCAGCTCAAAGCGATGCAGATGCCATACACCGTCGTCACCAAGAAGTTCGCCGATCAAGCCGGGATTGCGATGGACTATCTGAAGAAGCGGAAATGGTCGAACAAGCCCGGATGTCGCCGCCAAGGTGAAGGCCGCCCTCTAAAATCTGAATTTGGGGACGCGGTGAGCAACCGCGTCTCCTGCCTCAGCCCCATGTGCGTGAATGCCTCAATCAACGCTTTTGGACAGCTTGGCGAAAAAACTTGGCCGCGGGGGTGGGCAGAAAAACAATGCACGCTATTTGATGCATATGAGCGGGGAGAAATATTAGCTCGGTGGAGGAGGTCGTCCGGCACGAAGGAAGAGGATTCTCATGCCCAATTCAGTTTTGAATGCCCTTGGACAGCCACTTTACTATAGCGACACGTCGACAGGCTTCTTTTCCGCCACCGGCTCCGGCCCGGTGCTTAACGGCACCGCCGGCAATGACTCCATGTGGGGTGACGCCTCCGTCAACGTGACGATGATGGGCGGCACCGGCGACGATATCTACTATCTCTATTCCAGCATCAATCACGCCTATGAGGCGCCCAATGCCGGCATCGATACCATTAATACCTGGATGGATTATACGCTGCCCGAAAATTTCGAAAATCTCACCGTCACCGGCAACAACCGTCATGCCTATGGCAATGACGCCGACAACATCATCACCGGCGGCAGCGGCAGCCAGACCATCGATGGCGGTGCCGGCAACGACGTGCTGACAGGCGGCGGCGGGACCGACACCTTCATCGTCAGCAAGGGCAACGGCAGTGACCTCATCACTGATTTCAGCGATGACGACAAGGTCAGGCTCAATCAATATGGCCTGACATCGTTCGATCAGGTTGTCAGCCATTCCACGCAGGAAGGCGCCAATGTCCGGCTCGATCTCGGCAATGGCGAAAGCCTGGTCTTCGCCAACAAGACCATCTCCGACCTGCATGAAGACCAGTTTCAGCTCGGGCTCGACAGATCGTCGCTGACGCAGACCTTTTCGGATGATTTCAACACGCTCTCGCTGCACGAGGGAACGCAGGGCACCTGGGATGCGAAATATTCCTGGGCGCCGGACAAAGGCAGCAGCCTGAATGACGAGCTGCAATGGTACATCAATCCGTCTTATGCCCCGACCGCATCTGCAAACCCCTTTTCCGTCTCCGACGGCGTTCTGACGATCACGGCGAAGCAGACGCCGGATGCCTTGAAATCGATCGTCGAGAACCACGATTATACGTCAGGCATTCTGACCACTCATTCCACCTTCTCGCAGACCTACGGATATTTCGAAATGCGGGCAGAGATGCCGCACAATCAGGGCGTCTGGCCTGCCTTCTGGCTGCTGCCGGAGGATGGCTCCTGGCCGCCGGAACTCGACGTGGTGGAAATGCGCGGGCAGAATCCGACCACCGTCAATGTAACGGTACATTCGAATGCCACCGGCGAGCACACGAAGACGTCTATTCCGGTGGAAGTGCCGAGCACCGATGGCTTTCACAATTACGGCGTGCTCTGGGACAAGGATCAGATCGTCTGGTATTTCGATGACGTTGCCGTTGCCCATGCCGATACGCCGGCCGATATGCACGGCCCGATGTACATGTTGGTCGACCTCGCCGTCGGCGGTGTGGCGGGCACGCCTTCGGATGGCCTCCCGAACGGGTCCGAGATGAAGATCGACTACATCAAGGCCTATTCCCTGGACGATCATGCCACCCAGCTTGCCGCCTCATCCCAATCCGCGCATACGACGGATTGGCATATCTGACCGGCCCAAAACTCGATATTTTCCAGGGCGGCCGTTCGACGCAAATCGGGCGGCCACCGGGGAAATAACGCAGCTCAGTCGAGACCACCCTAATCCTCCCTGAATGCCCGCCTGATCTGATCGGTCATCGGCTTTGTCAGATAGGCAAGAACGCTTCTCTCGCCCGTCTGCAGAAAGGCCTCCACCGGCATGCCGGGCAATGGCGTCAGGGCTCCGAGCCTTTCCCATTCAGGCTTTGCCACCTTGACCCGTACGACATAGTAGCTTTGCCCCGAACGCTGATCCGTCGTCAGATCCGCCGAGATCGTATCGACATGCCCGTTCAATTCCGGGGTGATCCGCTGATTGAAGGCAGGAAAACGCAGAGAAACCGCCTGCCACGCGGTAATCTGGTCGATATCCTGCGGAGCAAGTTTCAACTCTGCGACCAACGCGTCCTTATCCGGAACGATCTGCAGGATCGCTTCTGCCGGCGAGATCACCGCTCCCTCGGCATGGATGCTTAGCTGGTCGACGATGCCAGCCTGCGGTGCCTTGATGTCGATCCGCTTCAGATCATCTTCTGCCGCGATCAGACGCTCGGAAAACTGACCGCTATCGCTTTCCGCCTGGCGCAATTGCTCGGACACTTCCGAACTGCGATCGGCATCGATCTGCAGGATCTGCAGCTCGGTCTCCGCGATCTTGCCGCGGGTCTGGGCGATGGACGACACGAGGTTTCCGAGATCGCCGTTCAGCGAAGCGCTTTCACGCTGCAACGAGTAGACCTTCGTCGCCGAAATGATGCCCCGATTGAGCAGGCCTTCGAGGCTTCCCAGCTCCTTGGCGATGAGCGTGATTTCCCGCCGCTTGCCCTCTTCCTGCGCAACAAGTCCCTCGATCTCCCGATTGAGTTGTTGAATGCGCTCGTGCAGCTGTGATTTCTGCCCGTCGCGCGATGCCTGTCGATCGAAAAAGAGCCGACGCTCGCCGGCTAGAATGGCAGCGACATCCTCGTTTCCGGCGGACGAGAGGAGATCGGCCGGAAAGGCGATCTCTTGCTCGCCATCGCGCTCCGCCGTCAGGCGCGCCGTGCGGGCGGAAAGCTCGTTGATTCGCTTGCGGATGATGGAGAGATTGGCTCGGGTCTGGGTGTCGTCAAGCCGGACGAGCACCTGGCCGGCAGCGACATGATCGCCGTTTTTCACCAGGATCGCACGGGCGATCCCGCCCTTCAGGTGCTTCACTGGTTTTACATAGCTGTCGACGACGAGCGTGCCGGAGGCGACGACCGCACCGGCGATCTTCGTTGCGGCGGCAAGGCCGCCCATGACGCCGAATAACAGTAGAATGGCAACTATCACCAGCAGCGACAAGCGGCGAATCGTCCGTTCGGTCGATGGCGCGGCCTTGTCGATCATCCGTGCGTCTCCCCGCCGGCAATGGCCAGATGAGCCGTTCCGAGCTGCTTGGGCGACGGACCGAGGATGTCCTTCTTCGGCCCGAATGCCTGGACCTGGCCGCCGGCAACGATCATGACCGTATCGGCGGCGGCAAGAGCGCTCGGCCGATGGGCGATGACGATCGCAATGCCGCCTCTCTCCTTCACGCCTGCAAGCGCCGCCGTCAGTGCCGCCTCGCCTTCAGCATCCAGATTGGAATTCGGTTCGTCGAGAACCACCAGAAACGGATCGCCGTAAAGCGCCCTTGCCAGAGCGATACGCTGCCTTTGCCCGGCCGAAAGGCGCGATCCGCCTTCACCGATCTTCGTATCGAAGCCATCCGGAAGCTTGACGATCATGTCGTAGACACCTGCCGCCTTCGCCGCGGCGATGATCGGCTCGGTTCGCATGCCTTCGGCGAAACGTGAAATGTTCTCGGCGATCGAGCCATCGAAGAGATCCACATCCTGCGGCAGATAGCCGATATGCTGCCCAAGCTCGTCGCTATCCCATTGCGACAGCGCGGCACGATCCAGCCTCACCGTGCCGATGGCGACCGGCCAAAGGCCGCAAATCGCGCGGGCCAGCGAAGACTTGCCCGATGCGCTCGGGCCGATGATACCGAGCACCGTCCCGGCTGCTATCTTGAACGAGATGTTGCGCAGGATAAGGTCGCGGCCACCCGGAGAGGTCACGCTAATATTCTCGACGCTGAGCTCCCGCGATGGCGATGGCAAGGCGAATGCCTGTGGCTCAGGCGGCGCGGCATCAAGAAGTTTGGCAAGCCGCGTCCAGCCCTGGCGAGCGGCAACAAAGCCCTTCCACTGGGCAATTGCGAGCTCGACGGGCGCCAGCGCTCGCGTCAGCAGGATCGAGCTGGCGATGATAATGCCTCCCGTCGCTTCCTGACGAATGACGAGGATCGCGCCGACGGCGAGAACGCCGGACTGAAGCATCATGCGCGCGATCTTCGCGGCAATGGTCAGCGCTCCGACGCGGGTACTCGCTATCGCCTGATGCTTGAGATAACCCTCATTCATCGCGGCCCACTTCTCGGTTAGGCGGCCGGAAAATCCCATGGCAATTGCGACTTCCCAATTCCGCCGCGCCGCCTGGGCGAAGCCGAGACGCGCCGCCGAAGACTTGGCCGCCTCCAGGGCCGGTCTGCGCGACAGTATTTCGGCAGCCACGGTAATGACGACGAGCAGCAAGGCGCCGCACAAAGCAGTGAAGCCGATCCAGAAATGGAACAGAAAACAAAGGATCAGATAGAACGGCACCCACGGCAGGTCGAAAAGCGCGGTCGAGCCGCTGCCGGAGAGGAAGGAGCGGATCTGCTCCAGATCACGCACCGATTGCAGCCCATCGTCCGACGTCTGTTTTTTGCTCGGCAGGAACAGAAGCGCGCCAAAGACCTTCCTGTTTAAACGCTCGTCTAGCGACATTCCGATGCGCACAAGCAGCATGGATCGCAGGAATTCGATCACGCCCTGAAAAAGATAGAGGGTCACGACGATGATGACGAGACCGGACAGCGTCGGCAGGCTATGGCTCGGAATGACCCGATCATAGACCTGCAGCATGAAGAAGGAGCCGGTCAGCGCCAGCACGTTGATGGCGGCGCTCGCCAGGGCGATACCGATGAAAGCCTTGCGAAGCGCCGACAGCATCAGCGCAACGAATGTTTGCGGCGGGTCTTTCGGGACGGCAAGCACCTTGCGTCGATCCTCAACATTGGCCGTCGCGCACGGCAGGATTTACATGACGCCCAAAACACCGCCTCCCGCTCGGTGCGATGGACCTGCAAAGCGATCGGCTATGGCCTTCGCCATAATTCCCGCTTTACGCCTAACCTTCGGCGATCCCATGCAATTTAGGAAGTCGAAATCTATCCAGAACGGAGTTTCGGTGAACCTAACCTTATCGCGGAACGCCTTGTCCACTTGCGGGACAATTGTGCCATGAAATGGGGCGGCAGCCTGTTCCGGCAAGATGCCTGACCCATCATATTGGGATGAGCAGGCGGCGTCTTGCCGCCTGCCTCCCGCGTTCAATCGAATTTCTCCGTCGTATCCGCCTTGCCCTTAACCCAATAGCCGGATGCCTTGATCCAGCTCAGCGGGTAGCCGCGTTCTTCGACGAGGTAGGAGCGCAAGGCGCGCGTGACGGAAGCCTCAGCGGCAATCCAGACGAACGTGCCGGAAGCCACATCGATCGACTGAAGTATCTTCAGAAGCGAGGACGGATCCGTTGCCTCCGAGAGAGGCCGATATACCCAGCGCATATCCAGCTGCGCATCGGTTTGAAACGCCTGATGTTCGCGCGCATCGGCAACTGCCCCGATCGCCGTTATGCGCGCCCCTGCACGAGCCTCTTCAATCCGGCGGCCGATGGCCGGCAGCGCCGTCTCGTCGCCGATCAGCAGCCAATTCTCGATCTCTGTGGACACAACGGCCGAGCCGCGAGGGCCGCCGATCTCCAGCCTGTCGCCGACGGAAGCGTCGAGCGCCCATTGCGTGGCCGGTCCTGCCTCGTGGACGGCAAAATCGATGACGAGTGTGCGTGCATCGGTATCGTATTGGCGAGGTGTATAGTCGCGCCGCTCCATCTCCTCGCCCGCTCCCGGCACCAGAACCTTGATGTGGTCGTCGGGCGCCAGGCTGACGAAATCGGCGAGATCTTCGCCGGCCAGCCGGATGCGCAGCATGCCGGGGGTGATCCTGTCGATGGCCGTTACCGTCAGGGAGCGCCGCTTCAGTTCATGGCGCACGCGCTCGATCTTCGGAACGGAGATGGCCGTGTTGGAATTATGGGGGGTATCCATGAGTGTCCTTTCGAGGCGCTTCGATCTCGATCCGCAGGACACAGTCGCGCAGACCGAAGCCGCAGAGCCGTTCGATCATACGCGTTGAGTGACGTTAACGCTTACGTGGCTGGACGATATCAAGCCAATCTGCGTCACCTATAGAAGAAGAATTCTTACACCGCAACAAAAAGATGATTTTTCTAGACAAGTTTTCTGAGCCATAGAAAATCGAGCGCCATCGCAGGCCTCTGCGGAGCAGATCGGCACGGCTGCTTCGAACCGTGCCGATCTCCATGGGATTACTGCAGCGCTTTCTCCATCAAACGCGCCAGCCGCTCGGCAAAGGCACGCGGATCGGCAGGCTTGTCGCCGTCCAGAACACGAGCCTGATCGAGCAGCAGGAAGGCAGCATCGTCGCGCAGGGACGGCGCATCCGCCTTGGCGGCAATCGCCTTGACGACCGGGTGATCCATATTGATCTCAAGGATCGGCTTGGCGCCGGACTGCAGGCGGCCGGCCCCCTGCAGGATCTTTTCTAGCTGGCGATCATAGCCCTGCTCGGAGGCAACGAGGCAGACAGCGCTTTCGATCAGGCGGTCGGAGGCGCGGACATCGGATACCTCGTCGGCAAGCTTCTGCTTGGCATAGTCAAGGAAAGCCTGCACGTCCGCGGGTGCGCTTTCGCTTTCCGGCTTGTCTTCATCCTGCTTCTTGAACTGGGCGAGATCCGCCGAGCCTTGCGTGATCGACTTGAAGCTCTTGCCTTCGAATTCCGGTGCATTGGTCACCCAGAAGCTGTCGACGGAATCGGTCAACAACAGAACTTCTATGCCGCGGGCACGGAAACCTTCAAGCTGCGGCGACGCCTTCAGCTGCTCCAGGCTGCCGCCGACCAGATAATAGATCGACTGCTGACCTTCCTTCGCATCCCTGACGTAATCGGCAAGCGAACGATAGCCATCTCCCGAGGTAGTCGTGCGGAAGCGCGAGAGCGCCAGAAGCTGTGAGCGACGCTCGAAGTCCTCGTAGAGGCCTTCCTTGATGAGGCTGCCGAAATTCCCCCAGATATTCAGGAAGGCGTCGTGATCGCTCTCGGCCTGCTTCTCGATCGCCGTGATGATGCGATTGGTCACGCCTTTGCGGATCGCAGTCAGGATCGGGCTTTCCTGGATCATCTCGCGCGAGACGTTGAGCGGCAGGTCGGACGTATCGACGAGACCGCGCACAAAGCGGAGATAGCGCGGCAGCAATTCGGCTTCATCGGTGATGAAGACGCGCTTCACATAGAGCTTCATGCGGCCCTTGCGATCGGGATCGAAGAGATCGAACGGCTGCGAACCGGGCACGAAGGCAAGCGCGGAATATTCATGGCGGCCCTCGGCGCGGAAATGCACCGTCAGCGCCGGCTCGTCATACTGGCCGGAAACGCCGCGATAGAAATCGGTATATTCCTCGGACGTGATGTCGTTCTTCGATTTCGTCCAGAGCGCGGTGCCGTCGGTCAGCTGCGTCGCTTCCTCGCCGGGCTTCTCCGCGATCTTGATCGGCACCGGGACATGGCCGGACTGCTCCTTGACGATACGCTCGACGCTCCAGCGCGAAGCATAGCTCTTGGCATCTTCCATCAGATGCAGCGTGATGCGGGTGCCGCGCACCGGCGCTTCGCTGACGTCAACAGGCGCAACGCTGTAGCCGCCCTTGCCGTCGGAAGACCAGAGCCAGGCATCCTCGGCACCGGCGCGGCGCGAGATGACGTCGACGCGGTCGGCAACCATGAAACAGGAATAGAAGCCGACGCCGAACTGGCCGATGAGCTGCGCACCCTCGCCCTGCTTGTTGGCTTCGATACGCTCCATGAAGGCGCGCGTGCCAGAACGGGCGATCGTGCCAAGCGCCTCGATCATCTCGTCGCGGCTCATGCCGATGCCGTTATCCTCGACAACGAGCTTGCCGCCATCGGCATCGAGCGTCAGCAGGATGCGGCTGTCGGGATCGTTGGCAAGCAGGCCGGGATGGGCAATCGCTTCGTAGCGCAGCTTCTCGCAGGCATCGGCCGCGTTCGAGATCAGCTCGCGCAGGAAGACATCCTTGTCCGAATAAACCGAGTGAACCATCATATGCAGAAGGCGGGCAACGTCGGCCTCGAAAACGTGGCTCTCGGCGGTATTTTCTGCGGTGGTGGTCGTCATAAGCGTCTAGTCTCCTGGGAATAAAAAAGTCGCGCCGCACAGGTGGCGGAAGACGAGGGAAATTTCAAGCTTGCGTTGTCTCACGGAGCTCAAAACGAGCAAATAGGCCCGCTTTCGCGTGCGGAAGCGTTCACACGACGCTTCTGTCACGGGCTTTTCACGCAGGATTGACATCAGTGCGGCCCGACTGCGGCACGGTGCCGCAGTCACTGCCATAAATTTGGCAGAGGCGAGACCAAGATCGAAAGGGTCGCATCGATCGGCGCTCCAAGCCATTCAAGCGGGAGCGGATCCGACATGCTCTCAACGCAAAGGAGATCATCGTGCTAACCCTCCGCAATGCATTTCTCATCGGCGCCGGCCTTATCACAGCCACAGGATTGGCGAGCCAGGCCGTCGCTCAGCAGAAGATTGAGCAATCCGCCAATACGCACCAAATGACAGTTCGCCTGCCGGACGGCTCGCTGGAATTGATCCGCTACAGCGGCGCTCAGCAACCGACGATTACCTTCCGGGACGGTCCGGCGTCGATGGCGGGCTTTGCTCCATTCGACGACATCTCGCCCTTCGCCGACATAGAACGTATCTCGGCTGCCATGGATCGCGAGGCTGCAGCCCTGATGAATGATCCCCATCTTTTCGCGCCGTGGCCGGATGGCTCGGATAATCTCATGAAGATCGATCTGTCGAAGCTCCCCACAGGCGTGAAAGGATATACGGTCATCTCCACCACATCGGCCAAGGGCACCTGCACTCGAACCGTGGAGTATTTCAGCTCCGGCAGCGGCAAACCTCGGGTCGAGAAAACGAGCTCCGGAAGCTGCGGCCCGGCTCAGAGCCTGGCTACCCGGCCGGCACATGCCATTGCGCCTCAGCCATCTCCCAACCATCAGCCGTCCAACGTGATCCAGGCTTCGTTTCAGCCCGATGCAAAAACGGTGAGATTGGCAGGTCTGTTCTAGGATACAGACCCCAAGTCGGCAGTATCGATCTCAAAGGCGGGATGCTCGAAAGGGCATCCCGTTTGTATTTGGAGACGCGGGTGGAGATATTTTTGCATGGCAATCGCCCTCGCGACCATGCGGATTGCTATCCGGGCAGTGTTGCTATAATAACTTGAGTTTAATTTGAAGGATTATTGCACAAAGGCGACGCCGGAAGCAGCAAATGACGTTTCAGCCGAGAATGCAGAACAAGATCGGAGGCTTTTCCGTCATCGGCGGTATGCATCGCCGCTACTGGAACGGCATGGTTGCCGATATCTGGAACGTCAATTGCGCCGCACAGGCCGGCGGATATTATGTGGCACGCGATCCGCGCCTGTTCATCCTTCTGGAACAGCGTGGTGCAGGCAAGACCAATGTCCGCCCCTCGCCTCGCGCGCAGGCCCAGCTGCAGGATTATAGTAGCGGTCGCATCTCCTATATCCCCGCCGGCATGGAGCTCTGGGTCGACATGGCAGGCGTCGAATTCGTACGCCACCTCGATATTCATTTCGATGCTGGGGTTGTCAGCCAACGCCTGATGGAAAATATCGATCCGGCACAGCTCGACCGGCCGCAGCTGCATTTCAACGACCCGCGGGTGATGGCGCTCGCCGAGCTTATCGCCGCCGAATGTGAAAACCCCGAGCCGCTGCACGATCTCTACGGCGATGGTCTGACGCTTTCGCTTTTGATCGACGTGCTGCAGTTACGCGGAACCCAGCCACGCAAACGCAGCGGCCTTGCTACCTGGCAGCTGCGGCGCGCGGTCGATTATATCGAAGAGAACTGCACGCGCGCCATCCGGCTGGAAGAACTGGCGGCGCTGACCGGCCTCTCGCAGTCGCATTTCAGCCACGCCTTCAAGGCGTCGACGGGTCTGCCGCCGCATCAATGGCAAACGCAGGCCAGGCTCGAACGGGCGAAGCATCTTCTTCTGAACAGCGAGATGCCGTTGACGACCGTCGCCGTCGAAACCGGCTTTGCCGATCAGGCGCATTTCACCCGTGTCTTCCGCAAGAATGTCGGCACCGCGCCCGCCAGTTGGAAGCGGAGCAGGCTTGCCTGAAAACCACACTCCGCGAGCAATTGTACGTTTTGCGGAGAATTGCCCAAGAACATTCAATTTCCCCCGTGACAGACAAGCCGCACCCATAAATATGAGTTAACTACTCATCTTATCGAGGGATCGGCCAACCGGCCGAACGGGCGCAAGAATTCGGGACGAATGACGGAAATGCAGGAATTGAAGCAGGACGTATCGCGAGCGCGGCTCATGGCGACGGGCGCAGCCATTATCGCGCTGCTGGCGGGCTCCAAGATCATGGCGCAGGAAACGCCGACGGAGCTGCAGCCTTTGGTTATTCAGGGTTCGCAACAGAAGAGTGAAGACAGCGGCACCGCGCCGGTCAAGGGCTATGTCGCCAGGAAGACCACGGCAGGCTCAAAATCCGACACGCCAATCACCGAGGTACCGCAGTCGGTCTCCGTCATCGGCCAGCAGGAGATGCAGGATCGCGGCATTACCAACAAGGTCGACGAGGCGCTGCGTTATACGCCCGGCGTCACCGCACAGCCCTTCGGCAATGATGGCGATACCGACTGGTTCTACATTCGCGGCTTCGATGCGACGCAGAGCGGCGTCTTCATGAACGGCCTGACGCTCTACAGCTACGGCTTCGGCGGCTTCCAGATCGATCCGTACATGCTCGAGCGCGTCGAAGTGCTGAAGGGGCCTTCCTCCGTGCTTTACGGCGGCGCCAATCCGGGCGGCCTCGTCAATATGGTCCGCAAGGAGCCGACGGACACTCCTCAATATTCGACCGAGATCGGCATCAACAATCTCGGCAATGCCTTCGTCGGCTTCGACTTCTCCGACAAGCTTTCGGCCGACGGCGTCTATCGCTACCGCCTGACCGGCAAGATCGCCGGCGGCGACACCTATAGCGACGGCACCCACGACCTGCGCGGCTTCATCATGCCGCAGGTCACCATCTCGCCCGATGAGTCCACCAAGCTGACCGTCTTCGGCATGCTGAGCGGCCTGGATGAAATCCATAGCGGCAACGGCTTCTTCCCCTATGTCGGCACCGTCGTCGATGCGCCCTTCGGCAAGATCAAGCGCGATGCCTTCTATGGCGAGCGAAGCATCGATAATCTTAAATATGCCCAGCAGATGCTGGGTTACGAATTCTCGCACGATTTCGACGGCGGCTGGACCGTGTCGCAGAACGCGCGCTACGGTCACCTTTATAAGCGCGAGGAAGGCCCGTATCTGAACGGCTATGTCGACGGCAATCCGCTCAGCCCTGGTTATGACGATCCCAACTACATGCTGAACCGCATCGGCTTTTTCGAGCGCTCAAAGGTCGATACCTTCTCCGTCGACACACGCGCGGAAAACAAGTTCGACACCGGCCCGATCAGCCATGATTTCCTGATCGGCACGGACTATTCGATCTACCGCCTCGACCAGATCCAGGCGTGCTGCGGCTCCAATCCGATCAGCGCCACCAACCCGGTCTATGGCACGCCGCAGGGGACCAACTTCGTCTACCTCAATCAGGTCATGACGCAGCAGCAACTCGGTATCTATACGCAGGACCAGATGCGCTTCGGCGACGGCTGGCTGGTGACGCTCAACGGCCGTTACGACTTCGTCGATACCAATTCCGACTCGAAGGTCGGCACGAGCTACAAGTCGAACGCATCAGCGCCGAGCGGACGAGCCGGCCTTGCCTACGAGTTTTCCAACGGCATCACGCCCTATATCAGCGCCGGCACCTTCTTCAATCCGCTGATCGGCACCAGCGTCAGCGGCGGCGGCCTCACTCCGGAAAAGGGCGAGCAGTACGAGGCCGGCATCAAGTACGAGCCCGACTTCATCGACGGCCTGTTCACGGCGTCCATCTTCCAGATCAACCGCAAGAACATGGCGCTGACTGATCCGGTCACCTTCCTGCAGCGCCAGGTCGGCGAGGTCCGCTCGCGCGGTGTCGAATTCGAAGGCAAGGTCAATCTGGATGACAATTGGAAGGTGCTTGGCTCCTACTCCTATACCGATCTCGAAGTCACCAAGGATCTAGATTCCTCCATCATCGGCAATTCGCCCTATCTGGTGCCGAATTCCACCGCGTCCCTCTGGCTCGACTACGCCTTCACGAGCGATGCGCTTGACGGGCTCAGCATCGGTGCCGGCGTGCGCTACCAGGGCAAGTCCTGGGCAGACCAGGCCAATACGCTGCGCGTACCTTCGGCAACGCTCTTCGATGCGGGCATCCGCTACGAGAAGAAGGGCTGGGGTGCTGCACTCAACGTCTCGAACCTGTTCGACAAGGAATATGTCTCGGGTTGCGCCGGCGAAAATGTGTGCGGCTACGGCGAAGCGAGAACCATCACTTTCAAGCTCAGCAAGAAGTGGTAAGTTGAGAATTATAGTATACTTTCATTTTCGATCATGGCAAGGAACCGGGGATTGCCGCAAGGCAATCCTCGAACTCGTTTCAAACCGAAGGCAACGCTTACGCATGACGACGCAGTGGCTGCGAATTTACCGCGTCGGCGCGGGGATGCTTGCCCAGTCACAGTGCTGCAGCATGGTCAGCTATTTCCCATGACCGCAGGAAACGCTCATAAGCTGTCACGAAGACAATTCCTTGCGATGGCGGGCGCAGGCGGGATCGCCGGCCTGACGCCGGCTCGCGCGGCGGCGAGCCCGCGTGTGGCGACGCTCGATTGGGCCATTCTGGAAACCCTGCTAGCGATCGGCGCAAATGTGGTTGCCGGTACCGAATTGCTGCAATTTCGAGAGGTCGCCGTCACACCGGCCATTCCCGCGGGTGTTGCCGATCTCGGGCTACGCGGCACGCCGAACTTCGAAGTCCTTTATGCATCCAGGCCAAATCTGATCTTCAATTCCAATTTCTATAGCTGGGCCGACGATCGCATGCGACTGATCGCACCGGTCGAGAGCCACGCTATTTATCAACCCGGAACCAGCCCCTACCAGCTTGCGGAGCAGGCAACCCTTGCGATCGGCGAGCGGCTCGGACTTACGACCGGTCGCGCCCTCGTCGATAAGACGCGCGAAAAACTCGAAGCCTATCGCGCCAGTTTCAGCAAGGGCGATCACCGGCCGATCCTGCCGATCAATCTGGGTGACTCCAGGCACTTTCGCGTTTTCGGTTCCGACAGCATGTTCGGGGAAGTTCTGACCCGCGCCGGCCTGACCAATGCCTGGCCGGATTTGACGAGTTATTCGGCAACCGCACCCGTCGGCATTGAGCGGCTCGCCGCCATGCCGGATGCATGGATCGTTCTCATCCCGCCGCATCCGGCCGAAGCTCTGGCGGAACTCCAGCAAAGCGCATTCTGGAATGCGCTTCCGCCGGTACGGCAAGGTCGTGTTCTCATGCTCGGCTCGATCAATCCCTATGGTGCGCTGCCGGCAGCAGAACGCTTTGCCGATCTCCTTGCAGGAGGGCTCAACCGTGCATGGAATGGTTGATCGGCCTGTGATTGCCCAAGGCAAATCGCTGGCACGCAACGGTGCTCTGCTCGGTGCTATCTGCATCCTTGCTTTTGCGGCCCTCGTCTTCCTGCGGCCACAGCTTACCGCCGATGTGCGGGAGGCAACCACCCTCAACCATATCCTGCTGATCGATAGCCTGCTGCCGCGATCGGCGATCGCAATCATAGCCGGCGCGGCTCTCGGCCTTTCCGGCGCCTTGCTGCAAAGAGTCTTGCGCAATCCGATCGCCGACGCCTCGACGCTCGGGATCGCCGCCGGGTCGCAGCTGGCGATGACGATCGCTGTCGGGCTGTTTCCGTTGCTGATCGGCCTGCCAAGGGAAATCTCTGCCTTTGTCGGCGGCCTTTCGGCGGTCCTGATCGTTCTGGCATTGAGTTGGCGACGTGGTCTCGACCCGGTGACGGTGGCGCTATGCGGCATGATGGTGACGCTGGTAGCAACCGCACTTAGCGTCACGATCATTCTCGCACGCGGCGAATATGCCATGTCCGTCTTCATCTGGGGCGCGGGCGCTCTGAACCAGCAAAACTGGGACGGCGTCATCACGCTCGCGCCGCGCCTGATCATAGGCTTTGCAGCCGCATTGGTATTGATCCGTCCTCTGACTGTCATGAGCCTGGATGACAGCAGCGCCAAAAACCTCGGCCTTGCATTGCACAGCATGCGTTTTGCCATTCTGGCGCTTGCCGTCTGGCTTGCGGCTTCGGTGACGGCGCAGGTCGGCATCATCGGCTTTCTGGGGCTTGCAGCGCCTCACATTGCCAGATTCTGCGGCGCGCGCCGCACCAGACAGCTGCTGATCGCCGCACCCATGGTCGGAGCCGGCCTGCTGTTCCTGACGGATTGCCTGGTGCAACTCCTCTCTCCGGGGTTCACTGATCTCGCTCCAACGGGAGCAGCAACCGCGCTCCTTGGCGGACCGCTCCTATTGCTGCTTCTGCCGCGCTTGCATTCCGGCAATGCGCTCCGCACCAATGGCGGTCCTCGGGCGCGGCTGGCTATTGCAGCACCGGGACGAGCGCTTGCTTTGCTTGCGCTCGGCTTCGTTCTTCTGATCCTCATTGTTCTCTCGGTCGGGCGCAGCTTCGACGGCTGGCACGTGGCGATCGGCAGCCAGTTTCGGGAACTTCTGCCTTTCCGCCTGCCGCGCACCGTCGTTGCGGCAACTGCCGGCGCGATGCTCGCCGCAGCCGGCTTCATCATGCAGCGCCTCACCGCCAATCCGCTCGCAAGCCCCGAGGTTCTGGGAGTGAGCGCCGGCGGCGGTGCGGGCCTGACGATCGCACTCTTTCTCTTCGTATTCCCCTCGCCCGTCGTCACGATCACCGCAATGACGATCGGCGCGCTGATTGCATTCCTTGCCATGATGGCATTCAGCGCACGCGGCGGCTTCGACCCCGAGCGACTGCTGCTTTCGGGCGTCGCCATCGGCGCTCTCTGCATGGCAATCGTCACTGTCGTTCTCTCACGCGGCGATCTGCGCGCCTATCTCCTCTTGACCTGGCTGTCGGGCTCCACCAATCGGGCCGGTTCCTTCGAAGCCTGGACCGGCGTCATTTCGCTTGTGCTTCTCGTTCCGATCCTGCCGATCCTGAGGCGATGGTTCGATGTGCTGCCGCTCGGCGGCGACGTTTCGCGCTCCGTCGGCCTCTCGGTTGCGGCAAGCCGCCTCACTCTGGCGGTTCTTGCGGCTCTCCTGACTGCGATCCCCTCTTTCCTCGTCGGTCCGCTCAGCCTGACCGGGCTGATCGCACCGCATCTCGGGCGCCTCATCGGCTTCCGCGAGACAGTCAAGCAATTGATGGCTAGCCTGCTCCTTGGCGCCACGCTGCTGGTGCTGGCCGACTGGCTGTCGCGAATGGTGATCTTTCCCTACGAGGTTCCCGTCGGCCTGTTCGCGGCCCTGATCGGCGGCCCTTATCTCATCTGGTTCCTGACCCGCAAGGAGGCAAAGAAATGATGCATGCAAGGGATTTCACCGCTTCCGGCGTGGCGACCCATAAGGATGCTGGTCAATTGCTGGATCAGTTCTGCGCGCGTTTTGCCGAACATGTCACCATCACGCGAAGTGAGGCCGGAGCCCGCCTCGATACCGTCATCGGCAGCGCCGACATCGCCGTCAGCAACAATCGTCTAGACATCGAGCTGCGTTGCCCGACGGCAGCCATGCTCTTCACGATCCGTAGCATGGTCGCCGAAAGCCTGTTCGAACTCTCCACCAGCCACACGCTCGCCCTCAATTGGGCCGACGGCCCGCAACCGTCATCCATACCGGACTTCCGCGAAATCAGCGTCGTCGATGCCTACGACATCACCCCGCATATGCGCCGTGTCGTGGTGACAACCGATAACGCCAGGCACTTCGTCGACGGCGGCTTGCATGTCCGCCTACTCATCCCGCCGAAAGGCCGCGAGCCGGTCTGGCCGCATACGGAGCCGGACGGTCGCATCCATTGGCCGAAAGACGATGATGCGCTGACCATCCGCGCCTATACGATCCGCAGCATCGATCTTGACCGCGGCGAGATGAACATCGATTTCGTTGTGCATGCAGGCGACGATGTGCCGGGAACGACTTGGGCGATGACTGCCCGCCCCGGCGATCGCGCCGGCCTGATCGGTCCGGGGGGCGGCGATGTGCCGACAGCGCGCAAGCTCATTCTCGCCGGCGACGAAACCGCGCTGCCGGCCATCGCCCGCATCGCAGCCTCCGTGCCTGCCGATGCCGAGTTGCGCATCTTTCTCGAGGTCGCCGACACACAAGAAGAGCAGGCGCTGACCTCAAGCGCATCGATGGATATCACCTGGCTGCATCGCAATGGTGCCGCTGCCGGGACGACGGATACGCTTGAACGCATCCTGCGCGACGTCGTGCCCGCTGCCGAGCCCGATACCTTTGTCTGGGCCGCGTGCGAGCAGAAACAGGCCCGCGCCATCCGCACCTTCCTCAAGAGCGAGCTCGCCAGGGATAACGGCACCTTCAGCAGCGCGGCCTATTGGCGGAACTGCTAAAGAATTAGCCAGAAAGCAACTAATGTGATCAAAATTTAGGCCGAATTACAATTCGCCTAATATTTCATCGAACGACACTTGCCCGCTTTGCTGCATTGCGCCATAAAGACGGCATGAGCCGTCTCGATCTGACCATTCTTGTGATCGATGAAAATGCGATCCGCGCCTCGATCATCGAGGAGGGGTTGCGGGAGGCTGGTCATGCGCGAGTGACGGTCATCCATGAAGTGCAGGGCGTCGCACGGACGATCGAGACGCTTCGCCCCGACGTCATCATTATCGATCTCGAAAATCCGAATCGCGACATGATGGAGCATCTGTTTCAGCTGACGCGGACGGTAGGACGACCGATCGCCATGTTCGTCGATCGCTCCGATACGGCTTCCATCGAGGCGGCCGTCGAGGCCGGGGTATCAGCCTATATCGTCGACGGCCTCAAGAAGGAACGGGTCAAGCCAATCCTCGACATGGCCGTCAGCCGCTTCAATGCCTTCAGCCGGCTACAGCGGGAGCTGGCGGATGCCAAGTCGGCGCTTGAAGAACGCAAGATCGTCGAGCGCGCCAAGGGAATCCTGATGAAGATGCGCGGCCTTTCGGAAGACGAAGCCTTCGCGCTGCTGCGACAGACGGCCATGAACGAAAAGAAGAAGATGTCCGAGATCGCGCAAAGCGTCGTGACGGCAGCGGGGTTACTGATGTGAGCGTACTAGGCCCCATCTTGTCCGCCGCCCTGAGAGGGGAGGCACCGGAGTGAATATGAGAGTGCAAGCAGCCCGTTCCGCCAAAAGCCGACAGGCGGGCGACAGCAATCCTTCGGCGCCTGCCCAGATTACCAGCGAAGGCCCGCGCACATTGCGCGCCGGCTTCATTCCGCTTGTCGATGCGTCGGTCCTGATTGCGGCCGCGGAATTCGGCTTCGCCCGCAAGGAGGGGATCGCTCTCGATCTCGTCAAGGACGTTTCCTGGGCCAATGTCCGCGATCGGCTTGCCTTTCGCCAGTTCGACATCGCCCATATGCTCTCGCCGATGCCGGTCGCGGCGATGCTCGGGCTTGGCTCGAACCCCTCGCCCACGATTACCCCATTCTCTCTCGGCTGCGGCGGCAACGCCATCACTCTGTCGACGCGGTTGTTCGACCGCATGTGCGAAGAAACGGGTCTTTCCGATCAGGCAAGCGCACTGGAAAATTCGCAGGCGCTTGCGAAGGTGGTCGAAACCATGAAGGCGCGCGGAGAGCAGCCGCCGACGCTTGGCATGACCTATCCCTTCTCGTCGCATAATTACGAATTCCGCTATTGGCTGGCCGCCGGCGGCATCGATCCCGACCGCGACGTGAAGCTTGTCGTCGTGCCGCCGCCTCTCACATCCGATGCGCTTGCGGCCGGCGCCATCGACGGCTTCTGCGTCGGGGCGCCCTGGAACATGGTCGCCTCGGAGCGCGGCGTCGGCCGCATCGTCGCGGCCAAGCAGGATATCTGGCCCTCCGCACCCGAAAAGGTGATCGGCATGCGCCCGGAATGGGCCGAAAGCCATCCGGAAACCGTATCGCGCCTTATCGTGGCGCTGGACGCGGCAGCGCGCTGGTGCGACCGAGCGAAAAATCATGATGCCCTTGCTGAAGCGCTTGCCGACCAGCGCTATATCGCGGCACCTGTGCACATCATCCGCCATGTGCTGGCGGGCGAATTCAACCTTGATGCCAGGGGCCATCGCCGCGTCATCGACAGATATTTCAGTTTCCATGGCGGGTTTGCCAACTATCCGCGCCCGAGCCAGGCGCTTTGGATCTTCAGCCAGATGATACGCTGGGGGCAAACCGCATTTTCCGAGCAGAACATGAAGATGGCAGCCTCGGCCTACCGTTCCGACCTCTATAGGCTGGCGCTCGGCAACGAGGCGTCGTCCGACGATGCCGATATCCGTATCGAGGGCGACAAAGATGGCGACCGCTTTATGGACGGCCATATTTTCGATCCAGCGGAGATCGCCGCCTATGTTGCCGGATTTGCCGTGAAAACGACATGCGGGACGCGGTCTTCGAGCGACGACATCTAGCCTTCAGTTATGCTGCGTTGCACAGAATAAGCGCAGGATCGAAAGCCGAGTGAGCGCATACGCTCAAAATATTTGCAGAAATCGCAACTGCCCGCAAAGCGAGCCGTCGGACCACGCTCCTGAATAATCAAGCAATTACAATGCCATGGCATTGGCGTGGAAAACTGGCACGCGGCTTGCTTATTTAGATTCGCTTCGATCAATGGCGATCGAGGCACGCAATGCGCTGATAACGCGCTCGCAAAGACATCGACGTCGCAAGGTTCTTGCCCCGAGGATTTCCTTCTTGTCCCGGGCTGCATCGACCGAGCGGCGTTTTTTTATGTCCGAAATCCACGCGTCACGAGCAAAACAAGGGGAAACTGCAAGTGAAGAAGATCCTGTCCGGTGGTGTTACGCGCCGAAACCTTTTGAAGACATCCGCCACGGCAGCCCTGATCGGCGCCGTCAGGACAGCCTTCCCTTCCGGCGCCTTCGCAGCAACGTCGGGACCGGAAGTGTCGGGGGTCAAGCTTGGCTACATCGCACTGACGGATGCGGCTCCGCTGGTCATCGCCAAGGAAAAGGGCCTGTTCGAAAAGCACGGCCTACCAGACGCCGATGTCGCCAAACAGGCCTCCTGGGGCGCGACGCGCGACAATCTGGTGCTCGGCGGCGCAGCAAACGGCATCGATGGCGCCCACATCCTCTCGCCGCTCCCCTACCTCATGCACACAGGCAAGGTGACGCAGAACAACCAGCCGGTGCCGATGGCGATCCTCGCCCGCCTCAACTACGACAGCCAGGGCATCTCCGTCGCCAAAGAATATGCAGAGACAGGCGTCCAGCTTGACGCATCCAAGCTGAAAGCGGCCTTTGACGCAAAAAGAGCTGCAGGCAAGGAGATCAAGGCGGCGATGACCTTCCCGGGCGGCACACATGATCTGTGGATCCGCTATTGGCTAGCCGCCGGCGGCATCCACCCCGACAAGGACGTTTCGACCATCGTCGTGCCGCCGCCGCAGATGGTGGCGAACATGAAGGTCGGCAACATGGACGTCTTTTGTGTCGGCGAGCCCTGGAACGAGCAGCTCGTCAACCAAGGCATCGGCTTCACCGCCTGTACGACCGGCGAGATCTGGAAAGGCCATCCGGAAAAAGCGCTCGGCATGCGCGCCGACTGGATCGAGAAGAATCCGAATGCAGCCAAGGCCTTGCTGATGGCCGTCATGGAAGCCCAGCAATGGTGCGACAGCATGGACAACAAGGAGGAAATGGCAACCATCCTCGGCAAGCGGCAATGGTTCAACGTGCCGCCAAAAGATGTGCTCGGCCGCCTCAAGGGCGACATCAACTACGGCAACGGCCGGATCGCCAAAAGCACCGATCTCTACATGAAGTTCTGGAAGGGCGGCGTTTCCTATCCCTATCAGAGCCATGACGCCTGGTTCCTTGCCGAGAACATTCGCTGGGGCAAGTTCGCGCCCAATACCGATATCAAGACGCTGGTCGGCCAGGTCAACCGCCAGGACATCTGGCGCGACGCCGCCAAGGAACTCGGTGTCGCCGCATCGGACATTCCGGCATCGACCTCGCGCGGCAAGGAAACCTTCTTCGACGGCAAGGTTTTCGATCCCGAAAACCCGACTGCCTACCTCGAAAGTCTCTCGATCAAGGTGGCGTCGTGATGGTCGGCACTCTCCTCCAAAAAGGATTCGTTCAATGTCCGTAACCGCCCGCAAACAGCAAGCCTCCGTTGCGCAAACGCCTGCTCCCGCAAAGAGCCATGTCGTGACATTGGCGGTCCGCCCTGTTCGCCGCATCGACATCCGTCATATCGGGCTCGCAGTCCTGCGCAACGTCTTGCCGCCCCTCGTAGTGCTCGTGCTTCTGCTCGCTATCTGGCAGCTGCTCTGTGAGCAGCCGGGCGCCAGCCTGCCGCCGCCCTCGCAAGTCTGGCAGGACAGCTACGACCTCATCGTCTATCCCTTCTTCTACAACGGGCCCCAGGATATCGGGCTTGCCTGGCGCGTGCTCGTCTCCTTGCAGCGCGTCGCCTATGGCTTCGGCCTTGCCGCCGTTGCCGGCGTGCTCGTCGGCGCGGTGATCGGGCAATCGGTCTGGGCGATGCGTGGACTCGATCCGATCTTCCAGGTGCTGCGCACCGTGCCGCCACTGGCATGGCTGCCGCTGTCGCTCGCGGCCTTCCAGAATTCCAACCCCTCGGCGATCTTCGTGATCTTCATCACCTCGATCTGGCCCGTCATCATCAACACGGCGGTCGGCGTTCGCAACATTCCGCAGGATTATCGCAACGTCGCCAAGGTGCTGCGGCTGAACCAGATCGAATTCTTCTTCCGCATCATGGTGCCGGCGGCCGCTCCTTACATCTTCACAGGTCTTCGCATCGGCGCCGGACTTTCCTGGCTTGCGATCGTTGCTGCCGAGATGCTGACCGGCGGTGTCGGCATCGGCTTCTTCATCTGGGATGCGTGGAACTCGTCGCGCCTGCCCGACATCATCGTCGCACTCGCCTATATCGGCATCACCGGCTTTGTCCTCGACCGCCTAGTCGCAGGCCTCGGTGCTGTCGTGACCCGCGGCATGACGAGCAATTGAGGAGAACCTGATGAGCGCCTATCTGAAGCTCGATCATATCGACAAATATTTCGATCGGGGTGGCCAGCGCGCCGAAGTGCTTGCCGGCATCGAACTCGTCATCGACAAGGGCGAATTCGTCTCGATCATCGGCCATTCCGGCTGTGGCAAGTCGACCCTTTTGAACCTCATTGCCGGCCTGACGCCGGTCTCTGCCGGCGCGGTGCTACTTGAGAACCGCGAGGTCAACGCACCCGGTCCGGATCGGGCCGTGGTCTTCCAGAACCACAGCCTGCTGCCTTGGCTCAGCGTTTACGAGAACGTCAATCTCGCCGTCTCGAAGGTATTTCGCGGCACGAAGAGCAAGGCCGAACGCCACGAGTGGGTGATGCGCAACCTCGATCTCGTGCAGATGGCCCATGCCAAGGACAAGCGTCCCTCGGAAATCTCCGGCGGCATGAAGCAACGCGTCGGCATTGCCCGGGCGCTCGCCATGCAGCCCAAGATCCTGCTGCTCGACGAGCCCTTCGGAGCGCTGGACGCCCTCACCCGCGCCCACCTTCAGGATGCCGTCATGGAAATCCATACCCGCCTCGGCAGCACGATGGTGATGATCACCCATGATGTCGACGAGGCCGTGTTGCTCTCCGACCGCATCGTCATGATGACCAATGGTCCGGCCGCCCATATCGGCGATATCCTGGAAGTGCCGATCGCGCGGCCACGCAACCGCATCGAGCTTGCCTCCGACAGAACCTACCTCAAATGCCGCGAGGCCGTGCTGAAGTTCCTTTACGAACGCCACCGCTTCGTCGAAGCCGCGGAGTGATATCATGACCCAGAAACTCGTCATCATCGGCAATGGCATGGCGCCAGGGCGCATGCTGGAGCACCTGCTGGAAAAGGCGCCGGATCTCTATCAGGTCACGATCTTCAACGCCGAGCCGCGCGTCAATTACGACCGCATCATGCTGTCGCCGGTTCTCTCGGGGGAGAAAGACTTTGAGCAGATCATCATCCACGGCGACGGCTGGTACATCAAGCACGGCATCACGCTCTACAAGGGGCACAAGATCGTCGCCATCGACCGGGTGGCAAAGACGGTCACCTCGGATCACGGTGTGACGGAGAGCTACGACAAGCTTGTCATCGCGACCGGCTCAGTGCCCTTCATCATTCCGGTTCCGGGCAAGGAACTGCGCGGGGTCATCACCTATCGCGACCTCGACGACGTACAGGCGATGCTGCTTGCGGCTCAATCGCGCGAGAAGGCCGTTGTCATCGGCGGCGGTCTGCTCGGTCTGGAAGCCGCCGCCGGCCTCAGCCTGCGTGGAATGGATGTCACCGTTCTCCATGTGCAGCCGACGCTGATGGAACGCCAGCTCGATCCGGCCGCCGGCTATCTGCTGCAAAAGGCCGTCGAGGAGCGCGGCATCAAGGTCATCACCAAGGCCAACACCAAGGCGATTATCGGCGACGGCAAGGTCGAGGGGATCGAACTCGACGACGGACGCGTGATCCCCGCCACGCTCGTCGTCATGGCCGTCGGCATCCGCCCCAATGTTGGCCTTGCCAAGGAGGCAGGCATCGCCGTCAACCGCGGCATCGTCGTCGATGACGGCATGCAGACTTCGGACGGAAGCATCATGGCGCTCGGCGAATGTGCCGAGGTCGGCGGCATGGTCTATGGCCTCGTCGCCCCCCTCTACGAGATGGCGCGTGTGGCCGCCTCACATCTGGCCGGCGACACGAGCGCCGCCTTCGTGCACTCGGACACGCCGACGAAACTGAAAGTGACCGGCATCGACCTATTCTCGCTCGGCGACTTCGCCGATGGCGACGATCGCGAAGAGATCGTCCTGCGCGATGCGGCTGCCGGCGTCTACAAGCGCCTCGTGCTGAAGGATAACAGGATCATCGGCACCGTGCTTTACGGCGAGACGGGTGACGGCGCCTGGTTCAACGACCTGAAGAAGAAGGCGACCGATATCTCTGAGATGCGCGAAACCCTGATCTTCGGCCAGGCCTATCAGGGAGGGTCGCCGCTGGACCCTATGGCGGCCGTTGCAGCCTTGCCGGATGATGCGGAAATCTGCGGCTGCAACGGCGTCTGCAAGGGCAAGATCACTTCGACGATCACGGCCAGAGGCCTAACCTCACTCGACGACGTGCGCGCCCACACGAAAGCATCGGCCTCCTGCGGCTCCTGCACCGGCCTCGTCGAACAGCTGATGTCGATCACCCTTGGCGACAGCTACAACCCTGCCGCCGTCCAGCCGATGTGCACCTGCACCGAGCTCGGGCATGACGACGTCAGAAGACTGATAAAAGCCAAGGGGTTGAAGACCATTCCTGCCGTTATGCAGGAGCTTGAATGGAAGACTTCCTGCGGCTGCGCGAAATGCCGCCCGGCTCTGAATTACTACCTCGTCTGCGACTGGCCGGATGAATATGCCGATGACTACCAGTCGCGCTTCATCAATGAGCGCGTGCACGCCAACATCCAGAAGGATGGCACCTATTCCGTGGTGCCGCGCATGTGGGGCGGCGTCACCAGTTCGAACGAGCTGCGGGCGATTGCCGACGTCGTCGACAAGTTCGAGATCCCGATGGTGAAGGTGACCGGCGGTCAGCGTATCGACCTTCTCGGCGTGCAGAAGGAGGATCTGCCGGCCGTCTGGGCCGATCTCGGCAAGGCCGGTTTCATCTCCGGCCAGGCCTATGCCAAGGGCCTGCGTACGGTGAAGACCTGCGTCGGTTCCGACTGGTGCCGCTTCGGTACGCAGGATTCGACCGGCCTCGGCATCCGCATCGAGAAATTCATGTGGGGTTCCTGGACGCCGGCAAAGCTCAAGATGGCCGTCTCCGGCTGTCCGCGAAATTGCGCCGAGGCAACCTGCAAGGACATCGGCGTCATCTGCGTCGACAGCGGCTTCGAGATCCATTTCGCAGGCGCTGCCGGTCTCGACATCAAAGGCACGGAAGTGCTCGGCCTCGTGAAGACGGAGGACGAGGCGCTCGAACATATCGTGGCGCTGACGCAGATGTACCGCGAGCAGGCCCGCTATCTCGAACGTATCTACAAATGGGCCAAGCGCATCGGTCTCGACGAGATCCGCCGCCAGATCATGGGCGATGCCGAAAAGCGCAACGCCTATTACGAGCGCTTCGTTTTCAGCCAGAAATTCGCCCAGGTCGACCCCTGGTCCGAGCGCGTCTCCGGCAAGGACAAGCACGAGTTCAAGCCGATGGCGACAGTCGGCTTCCCGCAGGCCGCCGAGTAAGGAAATGAACATGACAACCTGGCATCCAATCGGCGACATCTCGGACATTCCTCTGCGCGGCGCACGGTGCGTGAAAACCCCGCAGGGCAAGATTGCCGTATTCCGCACGGCCGAAAACGAGGTCTTCGCCATCGAGGATCACTGCCCGCACAAAGGCGGCCCGCTCTCCCAAGGCATCGTTCACGGGAAAGCCGTGACTTGCCCGCTGCACAACTGGGTGATCTCGCTCGAAACCGGCAAGGCGCTTGGTGCAGACCAGGGCGAGGTGCGGACCATTCCCGTCCGCAACGAGGACGGCGCTCTCTCCATCGCGCTCGAAAGCCTGATGATGGCGGCGGAGTGAAGATGTTCGGAAGAAGTTACCCCACTCTATCAGCTTTGCTGACATCTCCCCCACAAGGGGCAGGGCTATCGCATATGGAGGCGGACGAGCACCATAAGCTCCTTCTCCCCTTGGGGAGAAGGTGGCCCGAAGGGTCGGATGAGGGGGTTATCTATTTGAATTCATGGATTTTTATGGCCTTGGCGGGCACCCCCTCATCCGCCTGGCGGCACCTTCTCCCCGCTGGGGAGAAGGGGGACAGCGGCGATCTCCGCTCATATGCGATACCCCTGCCTTGTGGGGGAGATGTCCCGCAGAGACAGAGGGAGATATTCTCCCACGCTCTAAACTTCATGGACGCAACCCATGTCCATTGAAACCAAAACCACCTGCCCCTATTGCGGCGTCGGTTGCGGCGTTATCGCCAGCGTCGATGATGACGGCAAGGTCTCCGTGAAAGGCGACCCGGACCACCCTGCCAACTTCGGGCGTCTGTGCTCGAAAGGCTCCGCCCTTGCCGAGACGATCGATCTCGACGGACGCCTGCTCCATCCTGAAATTGCCGGCCAGAGAGCGAGCTGGGACGAGGCGCTTGATCTGGTCGCGAAACGCCTCAGTGAGGCGATTGCCGAACACGGCCCTGATGCCGTTGCCTTCTACGTCTCCGGCCAGCTGCTGACGGAGGATTATTACGTCGCCAACAAGCTGATGAAGGGCTTCATCGGCTCGGGCAATATCGATACGAACTCGCGGCTGTGCATGTCGTCCTCCGTTGCCGGCCATCGTCGCGCCTTCGGCTCGGATACGGTGCCGGGCACTTACGAGGATATCGAGCTGGCCGACCTCATCATCCTCACCGGCTCCAATCTCGCCTGGTGCCATCCGGTCATCTATCAGCGGCTGGCGGCGGCAAAGGCAGCACGGCCGACGATGAAGATGGTCGTCATCGATCCGCGCCGGACCATGACCTGCGATATCGCCGATCTGCATCTGACGATCCGGCCGGATGGCGATGTCGCCCTTTTCCTGGGTCTTTTCGAGCATCTGATCACAAACAACACCATCGACCAGAATTACATTGCCGAGCACACCAGCGGCTTTGCCGAGGCTTTCGCCGCCGCCGGCGCCCTGTCGTTCAACCGCGTGCTCGAGCTGACCGGCTTGCCCGCGATGCAGCTTCGCGAATTCTACCGGCTGTTTGCACAGACCGAGAAGGTCGTCACCTGCTACAGCCAGGGTGTCAACCAATCCGTATCCGGCACCGACAAGGTCAACGCCATCATCAATTGCCATCTCGCCACCGGCCGCATCGGCCGGCCCGGCATGGGACCATTCTCGCTGACAGGCCAGCCGAACGCCATGGGCGGGCGCGAGGTCGGCGGTCTCGCCAATATGCTCGCCGCTCACATGGCGATCGAGAGTGCGGAGGATCGCGACCGTGTGCAGCGCTTCTGGCACTCGCCGCGGATTGCCGGAAAGCCGGGATTGAAGGCGGTCGACATGTTTCGCGCCGTTGCCAACGGTCGCATCAAGGCATTGTGGATCATGGCGACCAACCCCGTGGTCTCCATGCCGGACGCCGATGCCGTCGAGGCGGCAATCAAAGCCTGTCCCTTCGTCGTCGTCTCAGACATCCTGCGTGAGACGGATACGGCGCGGCACGCGCATGTGCTGCTGCCCTCGCTCGGCTGGGGCGAAAAGGACGGCACCGTCACCAATTCCGAACGGCGGATTTCGAGGCAGCGCCAATTTCTTGCAACCCCCGGCGAAGCTAGGCCCGACTGGTGGCAAATGGCCGAAGTTGGCCGCCGCATCGGATTTTCCCAAGCCTTCTCCTTTCGCACACATGCGGAGATCTTCGCCGAGCACGCAGGCCTTTCCGGCTTTGAAAACGAGGGCAGCCGCGATTTCGACATCGGCGCTTATCAAGCCATCGCGACGGAGGACTATGAGGCGCTTGCACCCTTCCAGTGGCCACAGCCGGCGGGCACGGCTCCGACGCTGACGCGTTTCTTTTCAAATGGCGGATTTTATCATTCCGATCGCAAGGCGCGCTTCATCGCCATAGAACCGCCGGCAACCAATCGAACCGACAGCCGCTTCCCCCTGACGCTCAATACCGGACGCATTCGCGATCACTGGCATACGATGACACGGACCGGCAAGAGCGCCCGCCTGTCGGGCCACATCGCAGAGCCTTTCGTCGAGATCCATCCACGCGACGCAATCGAGATCGGCGTTGCCGAAGCCGGCCTGGTAGAGATTGAGAGCCCCCATGGCAAGGTGATCGTCCGCGCCTTGGTGACGGAGCGGCAGGCGCGCGGTAGTCTCTTCGTGCCGATACACTGGAACGATAGCTTCGCCGCCAAAGCCCGCATCGATGTCGTGGTCGCTCCCATAACCGACCCGATTTCCGGCCAGCCCGCGTCGAAGAATGTCGCAGTCCGCGCCTGCCGTTTCCAGGCCTCACATTATTGCTTCGCGGTTTCCGCAGCAAAGCCGCACGATCTCGACAGTGCCTATTGGGCGCTCGCCAAGGCCGATGGCGGCTGGCGGACAGAGCTTGCGTTCGATCTGGCACCGGACGACTGGATCGGGTGGTGTCGCGCGACATTCGATATAGATGACGATCTCGAACCGCTCGGCTATGCTGATCAGGCCTCCGGAGATCTGCGCCTTGCTTTCTTCGATGGGGAGCGGCTGCAGGCGGCTCTCTTCGTCGCACGGCAGCCTGTAGCCGTGGCCCGAAACTGGGCGATCGCTCAGCTTTCGGCATCGCATGGCAATCTCAGCAAGCGGTTTGCGCTGATCGCAGGCAGACCGGGAGCCGATGCGATCGACGCCGGTGCGACGGTCTGCTCCTGCTTTGGCGTCGGCATCAACCAGATCGTCGCGGCCATTCGCGGCGGCTGTCACAGTGTCGAAGCCGTCGGCAGGGAGCTCAATGCCGGAACCAATTGCGGCTCCTGCCGCGCCGAGATCCGTACGATCATCGATAGCTGTCTTGCCGCGGCGGCAGAATGAGCGGTCTGGCATCATAGCCGATCATTCGCGTTAAACTTCGGTTTCACCTTAACGTTCTCGGTGCTAGAACTATTGAAAATAGCTGCATGATTTCGCTTTCCTTTTACACTCGGGGGAGGATGGGAGCGGATGGAGATCGAGAGCCGGAAGGTTCAACTCAGCTACGGCGCCGAGCCCGGCATACGCTTCGCCGTCCTTCTCGACGGCAACGGCAGCTGTCGCGAGATCGGTGCCGCCGGCCTACAGAGTTGGAAGCCGACAGACGGAATTCTCTGGGTTCATCTCGAGCGCGACCATGATGCCGCGGCAACGTGGGTAACACACAATGGCGGCTTCGATCCGCTTGTCGCCGACGCGTTGCTGGAGGATGAATCGCGCCCGCGCGTCGAGCCGGTCGATGATGGCTTGCTAATCATTCTTCGCGGCGTCTGCGCTGCACCGCCCGACGACGCGGATGTGGCGGTCGAGGATCTCGATCTCGTTCCCCTGCATGCCTGGGTGGACGAGAATCGCGTCGTGACCCTTCGCGACAGCGGCCATTACATCACCGCCCTTCGCGACATCCGCCAAGCGCTCGAAAAGGGCAAAGGCCCGAAGCGCACTGGCGAACTGCTTGCCCTCGTCAGCGACAAGCTCGTGAGGGACCTGGAACCCGTTCTTGATCAGATGGATGAGGAAGTTGACGAGCTGGATGAGCTGATCTTCCACGGCGAGGCCGCCGAAGTCCGTGAGCGCCTGAAGCTGCTTCGCAGGCGCGCCGTGCAGCTAAGACGCTATCTTTCGCCGCAACGCGATGCCCTCAATCGCATCGAACATGACGACGCTCCCTGGCTTGCCGAACGCGACAAGCTTCGTATGCGCGAGGTCATCGACAAGCTGATGCGCTGCATCGAGTATCTGGATGCGATCCGCGACCGGACGGGCATCCTGCATGACGACCTTTCCACCGTCATCAGCGAGCGCATCGCCCGCAACTCCAACCGGCTTGCAGCGCTTGCTGCATTGTTGCTGCCGCCGAGCGTCGTCGCCGGCCTGTTCGGCATGAATGTCGGCGGCATTCCAGGCGTCAACGATACCTGGGCCTTCGTCATCATCGTCGTGCTGGTCGCCGTCACCTCCATCGTCACCCTCTATATTCTGAAGCGCATCAACTGGCTCTGACCGCCTGGGAACCGCGCATATGCCTGCGGCGTTCCTAGCAAGTCTGATGAAGGGATTGATATCATGCATCATCAAGCGCGCCTTCTCGCCGTCCTTGCCGCGATCTGCCTGGCGACACCTGCCGCCGCCGATGAAAGCGGATTTCTGAAGCCGCTGAACGGCAGCTGGACGGGAACCGGCAAGGTGGTTCGAAAGATCGGCGACTCGCCGATCAATGTCTCCTGCAGATTCACCATCAGCGCTCCGGTCCCCTCGATTTCGATGAGGGGAAACTGCCGCGGCCTTCTCATCATCAGTCGCGCGATCTCGGCCCAGCTTACGGCGCGCGGAAACAGATACTCAGGCACCTACACCGGTCCTTCCGGTGCGACATCGCAGCTGTCGGGCAGCAGGCAGGGCGATGTCATCAATCTGGCAGTGCGCTGGGCACGTCTCGTCAACGGCGATCGCGATGCCAATATGACCATTCGCAGGCAGGGCAACGACCAGCTGACGCTCCGGACCATCGACAAGGATCTGAGCTCAGGCAAATCGGTCGTAACCAGCGAGATCAATCTTCGGCGTCAATAGGGTTCAACGGAACCGTCTCCGGGGGGCCAAAGCAATCGTGCGTTGGTCTTTGAGAGCAGCGAGGGGCGCCAAACGGAACATACAAGGTGCGGCCCGATCCGAAAGCCCGGATCGCTTGACTTTCTCGACTCCATATGAGAACATAAAGTGAACAAATGGAGTTTTCCATGACCAAGGCAGAACAAGTCATCGAACGTGCAATGACCTTTGTCGCTGTCTCGAAGGCCCTTCGGGAGCGCGAACAGGAACGGCGCGCCACATGGACGCGCCGCGTTGAAATCAGCCGGCCGCTACCGCCCTTGCCCCGCGCCGTTCAGCTTTCGTTGAAACTCGACAGCTGAAGAGGCAAGGGCTGTAACCAGCACCCGGCAGGCTGTGAAGCGCCCGCCTTTTTGGCGGGCGCATGACCTTTTTAATGCTTAGGCCTTGAAGAAGGCGAGCAGGTCCGCGTTGATCACGTCCGCATGCGTGGTGGCCATACCATGCGGGAAGCCCTTATAGACCTTGAGCGTGCCATTCTTTAGCAGCTTCGAGGAGAGAAGCGCCGAATCCGCGATCGGCACAATCTGGTCGTCATCGCCATGCATGACGAGGGTCGGAACTTCGATCTTCTTCAAGTCTTCGGTGAAGTCTGTTTCCGAAAAGGCTTTGATGCAATCATAATGGGCCTTGGTGCCGCCCATCATGCCTTGGCGCCACCAATTATCGATAACGCCCTGCGAAACAGCTGCGCCGGGACGATTGAAACCGTAGAAGGGCCCCGCCGGAATATCGCGGAAGAACTGAGCGCGGTTGGCCGCAAGCGCTGTACGGAAGCCATCAAAGACTTCCAGCGGCAGGCCGCCGGGGTTCTTGTCGGACTTGACCATGATCGGCGGTACGGCGCCGATCAGCACGGCCTTCGAGACGCGGCCATGGCCGCCATACTGGGCGACATAGCGGGCAACTTCGCCGCCGCCTGTCGAATGGCCGACATGGATGGCGCCCTTGAGATCCAGATGTTCTGCCAGCGCCGCGACATCGGCGGCATAGGTGTCCATCTCGTTGCCTGTTGCGGTCTGGCTGGAACGGCCATGGCCGCGACGGTCGTGGGCGATGACGCGGTAGCCCTGGTGAAGGAAGAATAGCATCTGGGCATCCCAATCGTCAGAGCTCAGGGGCCATCCGTGATGGAAGACGATCGGCTGGCCCGTTCCCCAATCCTTGTAGAAGATCTGGGTTCCGTCCTTGGTGGTGATCGTGCTGCTGCTCATTGTGTCCTTACCTTTCGAAGTTGATTGCTTTGTAGAGGCTTGCGCAGGTTGAGCGAAGGGGCTGGCAGCTGCAGCAGCGGCAAGGCCAAGCCCGGCTGTCATAACGCCCCGACGAGTAGCTTGAGGGATAGACTGGCTCATTTCAATCTCCACTTAAATTTATCGTGCGATTTATTATCGCGACATGGACATGCATAATGGCTTTCACCTGCCCTGTCCATATAAAAATTTGATCCACGATTATTTATTGCGATAAATAATTAGGCGCATAGTCCAATCGGCCGCGCGCGCTTGATGAGGCACCGCAGAAGAGCAGACATTTTCGCAATCAGATTGAGCTCGACCAGGTGTGCGAGCTATTGCACTGGCTTATCGACAAAATGCGCAATCGCGAATTGCGCAACGCGCTCGTTCGATTTCCTCGCATCGTCGAGCCAGAACGGGAAAATCTGCCATTGATGGATCATCCCCGGCCAGACTTCCAGGCTCACGTTACCGCCCGCCTGGCGTACTTTGTCTGCAAACCGCGAGGCGTCATCAAGTAGCACCTCGCGAGCGCCGACCTGGATCAGCAGCGGAGGAAACCCGGAGACATTGCCATAGAGCGGCGATATATCGGGATCGGCAAGAGGACGGTCGCGCGCGAACGCATCGTGGATAAGGGTCAACTCGGCCTTGTTCATGAAGGGATCGCTGGCGGCGTTGGCGGCCAGGGACGCGCCCGTTGCGGCGAAATCGGTAATCGGGCTCATCGCGACCACGGCAGCGGGAAGCGGACCACTCAGCCTAAGCTGGTTCAAAACGACCTCGATGGCCAGAGTTGCGCCAACCGACTCGCCGACGATAACGACGTTGCCGGCCTTGTATCCTGATGTCAGAAGCCAGCGATAGGCCGCAATGGCATCGTCCCTTTGCGCGGGAAAGCGATTTTCGGGCGTGAGGCGATAGTCGATCAACAGCACATCGGCTGAGGCGGCCTTGGCGAGCGAACCCGCTATGTTGGCGTGCGTGCGAAGGGAGCCGCTATAGAAGCCGCCGCCATGCAAATAAAGGATGGCACGCCGCCCGATCGGATGATGCAACCGTGCCGGCCAGATCAGATCGCCATCCACCCCGTTGGCGTCGACATGACGTATCTGGACACGCGCCGGGCCTGGGGTCGATGACATGAGCTTTTCGAAATCGGAGCGGCGTTGCAACAGGTCGGCTCCGGACACCGCGCCGCTGTCGCGCAAGGTGCCGATCAGCTTCTCGATCTGCTCGCTCGAAGTCTTTGTTTGCGGAGCGATCTCGGATGTCTCGGCGGCTGCAGCTTGCGATATCGACCCCAGGCCTGCACATATCAGAACGGTCACTGCCATGACGAAACGGAATATGCGGCGCAATGATCGGAACTCGTTCATCAAATAAGCCTTTTTCCCGTAAGGCCGTGGACGCTATTGTGATGCCACGGTCGCAGAAAAGCTATTTGTGTCAAGTATGATAGGCGACGTGAGACTGGAATTTCCATTCATCCGCTGCCCATCATTGCCTCGACACGATCGACCGATGATCGCTTGCCTATCGGTGCTCCGTTTCATTGAGGTGACAGCGCCGGTGGACAAGTCGATGTTCATTCAGGCTCATGTCTGACCGCCGTAAGGCGGGCGATGATCTCCTGCCGCGCCATTCTCGAGCCGGCAAGGCGTTGCCTGGTTCTGGCCAATACCTCAGCACTAGCCTTCTCGGGCAATCCGGAATGAAATGGCGGCTCCGGCGCGTATTCCAGCGACAGTTGGATCGCTTCGGCTTCCTCTCGACCGCGCAAGGCGGCAGCAATCGTCAGCCCGAAATCGATGCCGGCGGTCACGCCGCCCGCTGTGAAGAGATTACCGTCCCGCACGACGCGGCCCGGCGTGACTACGGCTCCAAAACTCTCGAGGAAATCAAGCGCATTCCAATGGGTCGTGGCCTTCTTGCCCTTGAGCAGGCCGGCCGCTCCAAGGACGAGAGAACCGGTGCACACCGATGTTACGAAGCGGGCTTTGGCCGCCTGTTTCCGGACAAAGCTTAGAACGTCCGCATCCTCCAGCAATGCATTGACGCCGACGCCGCCGGGCACGCAGATGACGTCAAGCGGCGGGCATTCGGCAAACGTCGTTGTTGGCTGCAACGCCAGCTTCGTTGCCGATACGATGGGGGACGTGTCCTTCCACACGAGATGCACCTCCGCATCATCCATCGAGGCGAATACCTCGTAGGGCGCGGTCAGATCGAGTTGCTGGACGCCTGGAAACGCAAGCAGGCCGAAGCGGATGGTCATGGCATGTCTCCAATGATTGACTTTTCCAAGCCTATGCGACAATGCTCTGGCACATTTGCCAAACCACCGTCATTTTTTGCCAATCATGCGCCCCATCGAAATTCTTGCCTTCGACAACGCCCAACTGCTTGACATCACGGGTCCGCTGCAGGTTTTCACCAGCGCCAACGAGGCGGCGCGTGAGCTCGATCGGCCGAAACCATACGAGACCATCGTGGTCGCGGAAAACCCGCAGACCCGAACGAGCTCGGGTCTCGTGCTCATGACCGCCCCACCCGGCAATACCGATACACCGCTCGACACCCTGATCATCGCCGGCGGCTGGGGCGTCAATAAAGCCTGCGAGAATCTCGACCTGGTCGAATGGGTACGCCGGCGTGCCGCGAATGCCCGACGGATAGCCTCGGTCTGCAGCGGCGCCTTTCTGCTTGCGGAAGCCGGTCTTCTGAACGGGCGGCGGGCAGCGACCCATTGGAATCGTTGCGAAGAATTTGCCAAGCGCTTTCCGCAAGTGAAGCTTGAGCCCGATCCGATCTTCGTTCAGGACGGGCAGATCTGGAGTTCCGCCGGCGTGACCGCCGGCATCGATCTCTCGCTTGCTTTGGTTGAGGAAGATCTCGGCCGCCCGCTGGCGCTTTCCGTGGCTCGCGAACTCGTCGTCTTCCTCAAGCGCCCGGGTGGTCAGGCGCAGTTCAGCGCGGCACTGAGACTTCAGGAGGGCGGCGAACGCTTCGACCGTCTGCATGGCTGGATCATGGACAATCTGCGCGCCGACCTTTCCCTGCCGACGCTGGCCGAGCAGGCGAATATGAGCGCACGCAGCTTCTCGCGCCACTATCTGAAAGCGACCGGGCGGACGCCTGCACGCGCGGTGGAGGAAATCCGCATCGAGGCGGCCCGCCGCCTTCTGGAGGAAGGCCTTAGCGTGCATCAGGCACGCATGCGCTGCGGCTTCAGTTCGGAAGAAACCATGCGGCGCAATTTCATGCGGAAATTCGGGACGACACCGCAGGCATTTCGCGATCATTTTGCTTGAGGGCTGTTTGCCGTGGCAGGCATTTGCGCGCGACAAGCGAAGTGATCTTTGCCTAATATCGTCGCCCGCCCTTTCCCAGACGTTCGGACTCGTCATAGGCTACCGCCACCGGATTCCACACAAGGCTTCAGCAAAATGGCGACCCATCGTTTCGTTCCCGACACCTATCACAATGTCATCGGCTCGCTGCCGCCAGCCTTACATATCGCCGATGGCGATACTGTTGTTACCGAAACCCTTGATGCCGCCGGCTACGACAAGCATGATGTCCGCCAGATATCCGGCCCCAATCCGATGAATGGGCCGATCTTCGTCGACGGCGCGGAACCGGGCGATAGCCTCAAGGTCGAGATTCTCGCCATGGTGCCGACGCGCGACACGGGTTTTACCCGCAGTGTGGTAGCAAGCAACGTCGTCGACCCGCATGACGTACGCGACTTGCCGGCGAGCAAGAAGGTATACTGGCAGATCGATCGAGAGGCCCTGACGGCGCGGCTTGCCGAACCCGTAGCGGGTCTTGAATCCCTTGCTTTGCCACTTGCTCCGATGATCGGCTGTTTTGGCGTCGCGCCATCGCTCGGTCAGGCCATATCGACCGCCACCAGCGGCGAATTTGGCGGCAATATGGATTATCGATTGCTCGGGCCAGGGACGACCATCTGGTTTCCGGTAACAGCACCTGGCGCTCTCTTCTTCCTCGGCGATTGCCATGCGGTGCAAGGAGACGGCGAGATCGTCGGTACCGGTATCGAGACCACCTTCGAGGTGACGGTACGCCTCAGCGTCGAAAAGAAAAGGACGATCGTCTGGCCGCGCGGCGAGACGGCAGAGGATATTTTCACCATTGGCAATGCCCGGCCGCTTGATCAGGCCCTGCAACATGCCACCAGCGAAATGCTGCGCTGGCTCGGCTCAGATTACGGTCTCGACAAGACTGCGGCCAGCCACCTGCTCGGTCAGGTCGTGCGCTACGATGTCGGCAACGTCTTCGATCCCGCCTATACGATGGCTTGCCGTGTCTCGAAAACCTGGCTGAAACGCCGATAAAATATCAGCCTGCGTCCTGGGAAAGGTCACGCCGCTGGCGCGACACGTTGCTTTCCTGCCGCTCCCGCGCCATGCGGCTGACGGCGGCACGCAGCTGTGGATGCCGCGACATGAACAGATTGAAGTCGCGGCGGTCCAGCACGAAGAGCTGGCAGAAATCGACGGCGACGACATCCGCAGTGCGGCGCGCGCCCGTCAACAGCGCCATTTCGCCGAAAAAGGCCCCGGCGCCGAGCCGGATCTCGTCATCCTCCAGCTGTACCTCAACGGCGCCCGAAGCGATGAAGAACATGCTGTCGCCGCGATCGCCGGTTCTGATCACCCGGTCGCCGGGCGACGCCGATCTCGGGCGGAAGAGCAGCAGAAGCTCCTCATGCTCGTTATCATCAAGTTCGGCAAACATCGGGAAGGTTTCGATGAGCTGTTCGATCTCGAGATGATGCTGGCGATCCCGCTCCTCGCGCTGCTTGTTGATGACGGCCAGCTGGCGGCGAAGAGCCTCCTGCTTGGCCATGCCGTATTTGTTCGCCAGGAACGGCCAGCGCGCAAAGGCCCAGTTTTCCAGCTTTTCCGTGGCGTAGAAAGCCAACGGATTGAGCGTGATCGACAGGATCGCACCGGCAAGGATGAGATCCTGTCCTTCCCGTGTCAGCAATCCGAGCGAGACGCCGAGCCCGGCCAGAATGAAGGAGAATTCGCCGATTTGCGCGAGACCGGCGGCCACCGCAAAGCCGATGCTGGCGGGATAGCGCAGCAAGAGCACGACACAGAAAGCGATCAACGCCTTGCCGAGCATGATCAGAGCAAGCACGCCGATAATCATCAGTGGTTCGCGGATCAAAACCGACGGATCGAAGAGCATGCCGACGGACACGAAGAACAGCACCGAAAAGGCATTCTGCAATGGCAGGGAGTCGGCCGCCGCCCTGTGGCTGAGATGCGATTCACTCATCACGAGACCGGCGAAGAAGGCGCCGAGCGCGAACGATACGCCGAAGATTTCTGCCGCACCGAAGGCAATACCGAGCGCAATTGCCAGCACCGACAGCGTGAACAGTTCGCGCGAACCCGTGCGCGCAACCGAGGTCAGGAGCCATGGCACCACACGCGGGCCGATGAAGATCGCGACAGCCGCGAAGGCTGCGACCTTGAGAAGCGTCATGCCGATCGTCAGCCAGATCGAACCGGACGCGGCATGGCCGCCGGCATCCGCATGGCCGCCCAGAACACCGGCAAAGGCCGGCAAGAGCACGAGAGCAAGCACCATGGCCAGATCTTCGACGATCAGCCACCCGACGGCGACACGGCCATTGGTCGAACTCACGAGATTGCGCTCTTCCAGCGCCTTCAACAGCACGACCGTACTGGCAACGGCAAGGCTGAGGCCGAAGACCACGCCGGCGCCGACGCTCCAGCCCCATAGCGAGGTCAACCCGACACCCAGCACCGTCGCAATCGCAATCTGGCCGATGGCGCCGGGAATGGCGACGCCGCGCACGGCCAGCAGGTCGGCGGCCGAGAAATGCAGGCCGACGCCGAACATCAGCAAAATGACGCCAATCTCCGCCAATTGCGATGCCAGCGAGACATCGGCGACAAAACCTGGGGTGGACGAGCCTATGATGACGCCGGCCACCAGATAACCGACCAGCGGCGGCAGATGCAGCCTGTCGGCCAGATAGCCGAAAATGGCCGCGAATACGAAGCCCGCGGCAATCAATGCGATCAATGCAACGTCGTGTGGCACGGCTGTCCTTCCCGTTTCACGGCGTTAAAGCCTGTTTCCCTCTGTGAAAGGCTACCTAGCATCGCTTTTGCCAGGCCGTCTACGGGAGATATGAAACCTCAGGGAAAACATCGCCTTGCCGATGTATGAAGCCAATAGCGGGATTGAGGCAAGGCGATGTGACAGCGAGCCTATTGCTTGAGGACAATCTGCAATTTGACGTCGGTCGGACGGGCTTCGACAGCGCGATCGAAAGCCTTGATCGAGTCCTCGAAGTCGAATGTTTCGGAGATCAAGGGCTTCAGATCGACGCGACCGGAAGCGATCAGCGCGATGGAGCGCTCATACTGATGCGCATAGCGGAAGACCGTTTCGATGCGGATCTCCTTGGTCGATGCCGTCGAGACGTCGAAGCCGACCGGATTGACCGGCAGGCCGACGGCGACGATCACGCCGCCGGGACGCGGCAGCGCCATCACCGTTTCCCACGCCTTCGGCGAACCAGAGCATTCGAAGACGACATCCGCACCCCAGCCATCGGTCAGGCGATCGACTTCCTCGACGAGGTTCTTCTCGCGAATATTGACCGGAATGACGCCCTGATACTGCGCGGCGATATCGAGTTTCGGCTGTGCGAGATCGGCGACGATCGCCCGCGCGCAGCCACCGGCAAGGGCAGCAACAGCAACCATGATGCCGATCGGGCCGGCACCGAGTACGACGGCGGTATCGCCAGGCGTGATGCGCGCCTTGGTGGCTGCCTGCATGCCGACGGCGAAGGGCTCGACCATCGCCCCTTCCGCAAAGCTGACATTATCGGGCAGCTTGAAGGTGTAGTTGGCCGGATGCACGACGAAAGGCGTCAGCACGCCATGGATCGGCGGCGTCGCCCAGAAGGTGACGGCGGGATCGACATTGTACATGCCGAGACGGCTGGCCTTGGAATTGGCATCGGGAATGCCGGGCTCCATGCAGACCCGGTCGCCGATCTTCAGATGCGTCACGCCTGCGCCGACTTCCACCACCGTTCCCGCCGCTTCGTGCCCTAGCACCATCGGCTCGTTGACGATGAACGGCCCGATTTTTCCGTGGGTGTAATAGTGCACATCCGACCCGCAGACACCGACCGTATGGATCTTGATCTTCACCTGGTCCGGCCCGACCTCCTGCGGCAGATCGATATCACGGATCGCCAGTTCATGCTGACGCTCTAAAACCAGGGCACGCATCTTGCTCATTGCCTTTTCCTCTTTCCAAAGCAGCCGGCGTCCCGCTGACACGGAGACGAAATTCTTTCCCGTTATATCGTGTGGGCCGGCATCATAAAACGATCTTTAGGGCCTGCAGATGAAGTTCCGCGGCTCTTCCTAAGTCAGCGAAACGCTCTTCACCCACGAAATATTAGGCGATGCTTATTATTTAGCTCGCTATTGCCGATATTGACTGGCGTTCCATTTCTTGCCTTTCTAATAATCAAGAAGGAGGGGCTCATTATGGCAGTATATGATTGGACCGGTCAGCGCGCCCGCCGGAGGAAGATGATGCGCGCGGCAAGCGTCGCAATGCTTCTGATCATCCTGATGGCGATTCCCGCAATATTGCTGCACTACAATCTCATCCAATATCCGTACTGAACACCTCGGAAAAGACATCGCTACGCCGCCCTCCTCGCGCCCTGCGTCGGCTTGCGCGACACATTATCGCCTGCCTTGCGGTCAAGCGGCAAGCAGTCCAGCACGGCGAGCAGCGCGATGATGCCGAGCAGCACGAAGGCCAGACGGAACTCGATGGCGACAATACTCTCTACTCCGAGCGGTGCGCTGATCGCCTGGCCGATGCGGATGCCGATGGCGCCAACGGCGATGCCCATGCCCATCGTCAGCTGAAAGACGGTGCTGAACAGGGTGTTGGCACCCGTCATCTGCCCCGGTGGGATATCGGCAAACGCGATCGTGTTGAGTGCGGTAAAATGCATCGACCGGCACATGCCGCCGATGAACAGCACCGGCACGACGAACCAGAGCGGCGTATCGGGCGAAAACAGCGCACAGGCGGCAATGAAGATGGCATTCAACAGGCCGTTGACGATGAGCACCGGCTTGAAGCCGAAGCGGCGCAGAATGGGCGTCGTTGCCGGCTTCATCGCCAGATTGCCGGCAAAGACGGCAAGCGTCAGCATGCCGGCATGGAAGGCGCTGAGCCCGAATCCGACCTGAAACATCAACGGCAGCAGGAAGGGCACGGCGCCGATGGCAGTGCGAAACAGCGATCCGCCGGAGATGGTTATAGCGAACGTCGGCAGTTTTAGCCCGGAGAGATCGATGAGCGGATGCTTCGTGCGGAGAAAATGAAAAACGGCGATGGCCAGCAGGACAAAGCCGACGATCACATAGGTCCAGGCTTCCAGCCAGACGGGATCGGGGCGCCCGATCAGTTCCAGCCCATACATGAGGCCGGCAAGTCCGATGCCGCTCACGACGAAGCCGATCCAGTCGAAAGGCGGGCGCGCCGTGCTTTTCGTCTCCGGAATGAGCAGGAGTGAGAAGATAAAGGCCAATATGCCGAGCGGCAGGTTGAGGAAGAAGATCCAGCGCCAGCTTGCATGGTCGGTGATGAAGCCGCCGAGCGGCGGTCCGAGGATCGGTGCCACCAGCGCCGGCCAGGTGATCGTCGCAATGGCCGATATCAGCTTGTCCTTCGGCGTATTGTTCAAGACCACAAGCCGGCCTACCGGCACCATCATCGCCCCGCCGATGCCTTGTAGAATGCGCATGGCAACGAAGGAGCCGACGCCATTGGCAAAACCGCAAAGAACGGAGGCGAGCGTGAAGATGACGACGGCTGTCGTGAAGACCAGACGCGCACCGAAGCGATCGCTGATCCAGCCGCTGATGGGGATGAAGACGCCAAGGGTCAGCAGATAGGCGCTCATCCCGATATTGAGATCGACGGGGCGGGCGCCGAAGGAAACGGCCATCTGCGGCAAGGCAGTCGCGATGACCGTACCGTCCAGATTTTCCATGAAGAAGGCACCGGCCACAAGCAATGCAATCAACAGCGAGCGCGAGCCCGCCTCCCGCACCTCCTCCCTCTGCCCAGGTGTGGACATGTCATTCATGCAGCAACTCCGAATCCGCCTCGCATCCCGCCCGCATTTAACCGGTTCGGTAACGTTTACGATAGTCGAAATCGTCCCATCAATCGATTAAGCGATCACGTTTCGCTCAGCGGATGGTGCGCAATTTGATCTCCGCGCCGATACCGCTGCCGATCCCAATAGGCCCGTAGCGAAACGCATCAGCATGTTCAAATTGGTAAACAGATCGATCAACTCGGTGCCAGTAGGCATGCATACGTAAGACATGCTAGGGTTTTCACTGGAAAATGCCGCGGGAAGAACAATGGGATCGATACAACATCAATATGGAACAGCCCCTAACTGGCCGAGATACCAGCAAAAAGCCTCACAAATCGACGTAGGCTGACGATTGTTCGAACGGCGCATCAATAAGGAACGAGAGTCCCGCATAATGAAACATGGCCAGGACGCAATGACCTCTAGGGCTACCCCGGAGTCCAAACTGATCGTAACGCAGTCGCCCTTCGATGCCTTTGTGCGAAAATACGGTACGATCCCGCGGCGCGGCGTCTTCGGCTATTTCGTCCACGAGCTCGGCCGCCGCATCGTCGGCGGAGACTATCCGGTCGGGGCAACGCTACCGAACGAGCCCGATCTGGTCGAGCAATTCGGCATCAGCCGCACCGTTATCCGCGAAGCGATGAAGTGCCTGGCCGGCAAGGGTTTGGTCGAGATCAAGACCCGCGTCGGCACGCGCGTCAAGGAGCGCTCCAACTGGCATCATCTCGATACGGATGTCATGGTCTGGTATTACGAGACCGGCCCGTCGGTCGAAATCATGCGATCGATCAAGGACCTGCGATTGGCGCTCGAACCGGAGGCGACGGCGCGCGCAGCGCTGCGCCGCACCGAGAGCGACATTGCCGCGATCAGTTCCGCCTACGAGGAGATGGCGTCCACCATCGGCGACGTCAACAGCAACGCCGACGCCGACTTGCGCTTCCATACCGCGATCTTCGCCGCCACACACAATATGATCTATTCGCAGCTGATCGATCTGATCGCCGTCGGAATCTACGCCAATCGCACACTTTCCGGGCATGAGGACATAGCCGAAGGGCAAAAGCGCGCCCTCCCCCTCCACAAGGCCATCCTCGACGCCATCGTCACGCAGGACACGGACGCCGCAATCAAAGCATCGCGAAACCTGCTGGAAGCCTGGCTCGCGCGCGACTACGGCTTCTGACAGATCACGCCCTGCCCCGCCCCCCTGGCCTTGCGCTAATGGGTCATGGCTTCCTGCGCATCCGCCTTGGGCGCCGACGACCCGCGACCGGCATCTCGCGTGACCGGAATCAGCCAGATGGTCACGCAGGTCGTCAGGGCGACGATGACGACACCCCAGAAGCTCCAGTGCAATGCCGCATCGAAAACACTTCTGATTGCGGGATCGGTGCCGAGATCGGAAAGGCCGCTGGGCTGATTGAGGATGTCGTGCAGCCTGGTTGCGAGCTCGCCGCTGCCGTAATGCGCGATGCCGACATTCATGATCGCACCAAGCGCGGTTGCGCCGAGCGTATTGCCGAGGCTGCGCGAGAAGATGATCGAGGCAGTGGCGCTGCCGCGCATCGACCATTCGACGCTTTCCTGCACCAGCACGACACTGGTAAGGCTGATAAGGCCCATGCCGAAGCCCATCAGGAATGAGCCGATGCCGGCGATCACCGGGCTGCTCTCCGGCGTCAGGAACAGCAGGAAAAGCGAGCCGAAGGGAAACATGAGACTGCCCGTGCGCAGCGTGTTGCGGATGCCGAAGGTGCGGAAGAACCGGCTCGCCAGCATCACGGCCAGCGGCCAGCCGACAATCAGCATGGTGAGCGTAAAGCCGGCCTCCAGCGGCGAGCGGCCAAGGACACCCTGAACATAGATCGGCAGAACGGTCGTCAGGCCGATCAGCGCCATGCCGGCAAGCAAGGTGGCGGCATTGCTGGTCGCAATCAGCCGCCTGCTCCAGAGAGCGATCGAAATGATCGGCTCCGGCGCTCGCCGCTCCTGCCACAGGAACAGGATGCCGGTAACGATAAAGACGATCGCCAGGGGACAGAGAACGGCGAAGCCCGCATCGGTCTCCGTCAGGATGACGAGCAGCGACACGATCGATATCGAAAACAGGACCGTGCCAAGGTAATCGATCTTCGCCTCACGCGGGGTAACCGACTCGTGCAGGAAGAGGATGAACCCGGCGATGGCGAGCACGCCAAGCGGCAGGTTGATCCAGAAAATCCAGGCCCAGGAGAGATTGTCGACGATGATGCCGCCGGCAAGCGGACCAATGACGGCCGAGATCGCCCAGACGCTGGCAAGTGCACCCTGCACCTTGGCGCGCTCTTCCAGCTTGTAGAGATCGCCGACGACGGTCATCGTGACAGGCTGAATTGCACCCGCGCCGAGGCCCTGCAGCAGCCTGAAGACGATAAGGGACGCCATCGACCAGGCGAAACCGGCGAGCGTCGAGCCTATGAGAAAGATGATGATGCCGCCGATCAGCATCGGCTTGCGGCCGAAAATATCGGAAAGCTTGCCATAGATGACGGTGGTGGTGGATTGCGCCAGCAGAAAGGCGGAGAAGACCCAGCTATAATAGGTGAAGCCGCCGAGCTGGCCGACGATGCGCGGCATGGCGGTCGCGACGATAGTCGCTTCGATGGCGACCATGAAGGTCGCAAGCATGATCGAGACGATGACCAACGGGCGTCTCGAACGATCGACCGTGCTGGACATGGCATTCCTTTCTGACTGCGGCACCCGGGATCGAAACATGCACATGCCGCTATAACGGCCATGGTCGAGCGCTTAGCTTGTGGGATCAAAGTCTAGGGACGAGACGATTGCGGGCGAGCACCGGCTGAATCGTTATGATAAGCTTTGCATATTGATACAGGTCGATGTCAACTATTTAAACGCGAACATGTTTCGCGAAATCGCCCCAAGACGGCGCCTGGACTGCCGTCATTCACAAAACAGGTCGAGCAAATCGATGCGCTCTTCCAATATATTGCGGTACGGCATGATTAGGCCTGCAATAAAACTAAATATGGTTGCTTTGTTTATTTTCTGAACTTATTCTCCGCAAAACAGGCAAAATCCAGGCGGAACGTCGAATTGCTAACGTCCTCCCAGCAGCAGCTTTTACGGGTCATCAGCCAATCAGGCCCTTCCAGCCGCACGGTTCTGGCAGCCTCCATGGGGCTGAGCAAGGCTGCGATGAGCGGGATTGCGCGCGATCTGATTTCCCTCGGCGTCTTGCGGGAGACGGAAACGATCTACGGACAGGGCCGCCCGTCGATCCTGCTGGACCTGCATCCGAAAGGCGCCTTCTTCGGCGGTATTTCGCTGCTCGAAGACCCGGCGCCGCTGGTACTCAGCGATTTCAACGGCAATATCGTCGCTCGCCAGACGATGCCACTGTCGCGTGATCCTGACGTCATCGCCGCGATGATCGCCGACACGCTGCCGAAATTGCTTGCCGAATGCAAAGATGCCGGACGAAAGCTTTCCGGCCTTGGTATTGCGCTCTCCGGTTTCGTCGATGAAAAGCAGGCGAACTGCGTCAAATCCACGCTACTCGGCTGGCAGGACGTGCCGCTTGCCGGTATCATCAGGCAGAAGACCGGCATAGCCACATTTATCGAAAACGACGCCAAGGCGGTCGCCGTCAGCGAAAAGCTGTTCGGCGGCGCCCGCGACGTGCAGAATTTCAGCGTCGTTTCCTTCGATGACGGCATCGGCTGCGCCCATTTCGTCGGCGGCAAACTCTATCGCGGCAATCATGGCGGCGCCGGCGAAATCGCTCATTGCACGATCGAGCCCAATGGTGCGCCCTGCCGCTGCGGCAAGCGCGGCTGTCTCGATACCGTAGCCTCACTGAAGGCGATCAAGGAAATGGCAAAGGCGGAAGGTCTCGCCTGCCAATCCCTCGACGCTCTGGAAACGGAGGCATCACTCGGCAATGCCGCGGCGATCCGCATTCTGCATCGCGCGGGCAGCGCACTGGGGCTTGCGATTGCGCATCTCATCCAGTTCAACGATCCCGGCCTGATCCTGATTACCCATGTCGAAGGCCGGTTTGATGGCCTGTTCGGCACTGTCATGCGGCAGGCGGTCGAGGGCAATGTATTGCCGCGCTATGCCGGCCAGACGCCGATCCGCACGCAGCGTGTCGATGGCGATGTTTGGGCACGGGGCGCGGCCAGCATTGCCGCCCATAATTTCCTGATTGGTCCCAACCCCTATTGAGGTTCCCATGCGCATTGCCGTCGGAGGCATTCACATCGAATGCAGCACCTACAATCCCGTCCTGAACGAAGAGAAGGACTTTCGCGTCCTGCGCGGCGCGGAGCTGACTGCCTCGCCCTATTTCGCCTTTCTTAGGGATTACGACGGCGAGTTCCTGCCGACCATCCACGCCAGAGCCATCGCGGGCGGCCCCGTTGCCCGCCATACCTATGAGGCCTTCAAGACAGAGTTTCTGGAAGGGCTGAAGGCGCTGCTGCCGCTCGATGGGCTCTATCTCGCCATGCACGGCGCCATGTATGTCGAAGGCATGGAAGACGCCGAGGGTGACTGGATCAGTGCGGCTCGCGCCATCGTCGGTGAGGATTGCACGGTCTCCGCCAGCTACGACCTGCACGGCAATGTCACCCAGCGCATCATCGATGCGCTCGACATGTACTCAACCTATCGCACCGCGCCGCATATCGATGTCGAGGAAACCATGCGCCGCGCCGTGAAGATGCTGATGGAAAGCCTGAAGACCGGTGTAAAACCCATCCTGCTTTGGGCGCCGATCCCTGTGGTGCTGCCGGGCGAACGCACCAGCACGGTCGATGAGCCGGCCAAGAGCCTTTACGATAGGCTGCCCGGCATCGACGCCATCGACGGCGTGTGGGACGCCTCCTTGATGGTCGGCTATGTTTGGGCCGACGAGCCGCGCGCTACCGCTGCCGCCATCATGACCGGCACGGATCGCGCCGTGCTTGAGCGGGAAGCAAAACGCCTGGCGCAGGCCTATTGGGACGTGCGCAAGGATTTCGTTTTCGGCTCGGAGACTGGCTCGATCGAGGAATGCGTCGCCAAGGCAATCGCCAGCACGACCGCGCCCGTGGTTCTGGCGGAATCTGGAGATAATCCGACGGGCGGCGGCGTCGGTGACCGCGCCGATGTGCTGGCGGCACTGATTGCCAAGAAAGCACAAGGCGTCATTTTCGCCGGCATCGCCGACAAGGCCGCCACGGAAGCCTGCTACGCCGCTGGCCTGGGCGCCACCCTCGATCTCTCGGTCGGCGCATCGCTCGACACCAAGGGCAGCAAGCCGGTACGAGGCAACTTCACCGTCAAACATTTGCTGGACACTACGGAAGCGAGCGACAGACAGGCTGTCGTCTCCATCGGCGGCATCGACCTTGTGCTGTCGGCCAAGCGTCGCCCCTATCATAATATTGCCGATTTCACCCGCCTTGGCCTCGATCCGCACAAGGCAAAGATCATCGTCGTCAAATCCGGCTACCTCTCGCCCGAGCTGGCGCCGATCGCCAACCCGAACCTGATGGCTCTGTCCCCCGGTGTCGTCGATCAGTTCGTCGAACGCCTGCCGCGCCTGCGCAAGACCAAGCCGACCTATCCATTCGACAAGGATTTCGACTTCACGCCCGAGACGGCGATTTCTGCGCGCGCCATAGGCCGCTGAGGCTCAAGTCAAAGAACCGCAAGAGCGGCATCGTTGATCCGTCATCTCAAGAAGGCGACTCGTTTTTTGCGGCTCGCCTGCATCGCGCACAAACATTGTGCATTGCCAAAATTGCACAAAAAAGCGCTTGACGAGGCGATCGAGTTCAACTTCTATTGGACCAATTTCAAATTGGTTCACCTCTCAATATGGCAATCGACGGCCTTCCGGAGAATTCGGTTTATGCCTTGGAGAGGCTCCGTGGGCTTTTGAATTCGGCCGATCTCCCGGCTGACGGAAAACTGCCGACTGAGCGGGCTCTATCGGAGACGCTGGGTGTCAGCCGGCGTGCGATCAGGCGGGCGCTTGAGGTGCTGGAAGCAGAAGGACGCGTCTGGCGACGCCAGGGGTCCGGAACCTATGTCGGGCAGCGCCCGGACGATTGGAGCCAGCATGTCAGCACGCTTGTGGCCAGCACGGATCTCATGGAGGTCATGGAAGTCCGTTTGCGCATCGAGCCGCAACTGGCACAACTCGCCGCCATGCGCGCCAAACCCGATGACATCGACCGCATGTATGAGCTGGCTAAGAAGATCACCGCCAGCGACGATGCCGACAGCCGCGAACTCTGGGATGGCGCGTTGCATCGGCTGATCGCACAGAGCGCCGGCAACCAGTTCTTCCTGACGATTTTCGACGTCATCAATCATGTCCGCCAAGACGAAGCCTGGCAAACCATTCGCGAATTGGCCCGCAGCATCAACAAGACCCGCCCGGTCTCCTACGCCCAGCATAGGACGATTATCGACGCCATTGCCGCACGCAACCCGATGAAGGCGGCCGAAGCCATGCGCGAACATCTGCTGATGTTGCAGGAAAGCCTGATCCGCATCACCTCGCTGGATGCGCGCCAAGCTGAGGAGCCACTGACTGAGGAGGTGGGCTGACCCAAAAGCGGGCTCGCCCACGATGACCGGAGAGGAAACCGGTCGAGACTGCAAAGAACGAAAACGATAAACAGGAGAACAGAATGAAGATCGCCCAATTCCTGGCATCGCTTGCCGCCGGCGCCCTGATCGCGCTGCCGTCCCTAGCCGTCGAACTCAAGATCGGCCTGCAGGACGATGCCGATGCGCTGGACCCCGCGCAATCGCGCACCTTCGTCGGCCGCATCGTCTATACCGCACTCTGCGACAAGCTCGTCGATATAACGCCGGACCTGCAATTCGTGCCGCAGCTTGCCACATCCTGGAAATGGTCCGCCGATGGCAAGCAGCTCGTCATGGAGCTGCGCCAGGGCGTGAAATTCCAGGACGGGACGCCGTTCAATGCGCAAGCCGTCATCGACAACATCCAGCGCTACCAGACCATGCCGGAATCACGCCGCAAGAGTGAGCTTTCCTCTGTCGCCAAGGTCGAAGCATCAGGCGAATACGAAGCCACCTTCACCCTGAAGGCACCTGACGTCACGCTGCTTGCCCAGCTTTCCGACCGCTCCGGCATGATGGTTTCACCGACGGCGGCAAAGGCTGCCGGTGCCAAATTCGGCGATCATCCGGTCTGCTCCGGCCCGTTCAAATTCGTCGAGCGCGTGCAGCAGGACCGTATCGTGCTCGAAAAATTCCAGGACTACTGGAACAAGGACAAGATCTTCATCGACAAGGTGACCTATCTGCCAATCCCCGATACGACGGTGCGCCTCGCTAACCTGCGCTCCGGCGATCTCGACATGATCGAGCGTGTCGCAGCCTCCGATGCCGGCACGGTCAAGGGCGATCCCAATCTCGTCTACGCCGATGCTGTCGGCACCGGCTGGCTTGGCGTCTACGCCAATGTCGGCAATGGTGCGCGCGCCGACAATCCGATGGGAAAGGACAAGCGCCTGCGCCAGGCTTTCTCACTGGCGATCGACCGCGAAGCCGCCATGCAGATCGTCTTCGACGGCACCGGACTTGCCGGCAATCAGCCGTTCGCACCGAACAGCCCCTGGTTCGACAAGGATATTCCGGTGCCCGCTCGCGATATCGACAAGGCCAAGGCCCTGGTCAAGGAAGCCGGTTTCGACCGCATCCCGGTCGAGCTCGCCGTCGCCAACAATCCCGTATCGATGCAGATGATGCAAATCATCCAGTCGATGGTTGCCGAAGCCGGCTTCGACGTGACGCTGAAGACGACTGAATTCGCAACCCTGCTAGACGCGCAGTCGAGCGGCAATTACCAGCTCAGCCGATCCGACTGGTCCGGCCGCTCCGATCCGGATGGCAACATCCAGCAGTTCGTCACGACAGGCGCCGGCCTCAACGATTCCAAATACAGCAATCCGGAAGTCGATAAGCTGCTGCTGGAGGCGCGCCAGTCGCAGGACAACGCCGTACGCAAGCAGAAATACGACGCTGCAGAGGCGATCCTCAGCCAGGACCTGCCGATCATTTTCCTCGGGCATCAGGCCTGGATCTGGGCCTACAACAAGAAGGTATCTGGCTTCGTGCCCTCCCCGGATGGCATGATCCGTCTCGTTGGCGTGAAGAAGAATAGCTGAGCGACTAGCGCCATGCGGGCTCCTTCCTGCATGGCCCTTTCATATTCGACATCGCGGCAAGGATCTGCCCATGTATAGCTATATCGGAAAGAGGCTGCTCGTCGCGATACCGACGCTGCTGATCATTTCGATCTTCGTCTTCTCGCTGCAGAAGCTTCTGCCCGGCGATCCTGTGCTTGCCATGGCCGGCGAGGAGCGCGATCCGCAGGTCCTGGAGCTGCTTCGCGAGAAATATCGCCTGAACGACCCAGTCATCTATCAATATGGCTACTGGCTGCAGGGCGTCGCCAGGGGTGATCTCGGCGTTTCGCTGCGCACCAATCAGCCGGTGCTGACGCTCGTTGCCGAAAAACTGCCGGTCACCATTCAGCTTGCCGTGATGTCGATGATCTTCGCTTTTGCCATCGGCATTCCCATGGGCATTTTGGCGGCGGTGAAGAAAAATACCTTCATCGATTTTCTTGCCAATATCGTTGCCCTGTGCGGCCTGTCGGTGCCGAACTTCTGGCTCGGCATCATGCTGATCCTGCTGGTCTCGGTGAAGCTGCATTGGTTGCCGGCTTCGGGATACCAACCTTTCTTCGAAGATCCATGGCGCTCGATCCAGACGATGCTGATGCCGTCCTTCGTGCTCGGCAATGCACTGGCAGCCACCTTGATGCGCCACACGCGTTCGTCGATGCTGAGTGTGCTCAGTGCCGACTATATCCGCACGGCCCGCGCCAAGGGCCTGCCGGAAACGGCCGTCGTGCTGCAGCACAGCTTCCGCAACGCCATCCTGCCGGTCGTGACAGTCAGCGCTCTGCTGTTCGGAGAGCTCCTGGCCGGTGCCGTTCTGACCGAGCAGATATTCACTATTCCCGGCTTCGGCAAGCTGATTGTCGATGCTGTCTTCAACCGGGATTACGCCGTCGTCCAGGGCGTGGTGCTCTGCACCGCCGTCGGCTTCATCGCCATGAACCTCATTGCCGATATTCTCTACGTCCTCCTCAATCCACGCATGAGGGCGGCCCTATGAGCACGATCGTTCAGGTGACTGCCGCAAGTGCCTCGGTCAAGCGTGCTCCCAACCGGGCCTGGCGCAAGCTGCGAGCCAACAAGGGGGCACTGGTCGGACTTGCGATCATCCTGTTCTTTACCGCACTTGCTGCGCTTGCACCGCTCCTGCCGATCCCCGATCCGGTCGCAACCAGCTGGTCTGCGATCCGCAAAGCACCATCGGCCGCGCACTGGCTCGGCACCGACGATCTCGGCCGGGACATTCTCTCCCGCATGATCTGGGGCGCGCGGGCGTCCTTGATGGCCGGCGTCTTCTCGGTTGCCATCGCGGTTGCGATCGGTGTGCCTTTGGGCCTGATGTCGGGCTACTATGGCGGCTGGATCGATCAGATCGTCTCGCGCATCACCGAGGCCTTCCTGGCGATGCCTTTCCTCATCACCGCCATTGCGCTTGCCGCCTTCCTCGGTCCGAGCCTCACCAATGCGATGATCGCCATCGGGCTTTCGGCAACGCCCGTTTTCGTACGGTTGACACGCGGCCAAGTGCTGGCGGTCAAGACGGAGGATTACGTCGAGGGCGCCCGATCGATCGGCTTGCGCCATTTCAGCATCATCACCCGTTATATCCTGCCGAACGTCTTTGCTCCGATCCTCGTCCAGGCAACACTCACCATCGCGACCGCCATCATCGCCGAGGCCAGCCTTTCCTTCCTCGGCCTCGGCCAGCAGCCGCCTGCCCCGAGCTGGGGTTCGATGCTCAACGTCGCCAAGAATTATCTCGAACAGGCGCCCTGGATGGCCATGTGGCCGGGTGCCGCCATTTTTCTCGTCGTGATCGGCTTCAATCTCCTCGGCGACGGCTTGCGCGATGCGCTCGACCCGCGCGAAGCATAAATAAACACAAAAAGGATGCCCCAATGACCGCATTCACCACCCGTCCTGAAATCCTCGGCACCTTCGGCGTCGTCACGTCGACGCACTGGATCGCATCGGCCGTCGGCATGAGCATTCTCGAAAAGGGCGGCAATGCCTTCGATGCCGCCGTTGCCACGGGCTTCGTGCTGCAGATTGTCGAGCCGCATCTCTGCGGGCCGGGCGGCGACATGCCCGCCATCCTCTATTCGAAGAAGAAGGACAAGGTCGAGGTCATCTGCGCCCAGGGGCCAGCGCCAGCCGGCGCAACGATCGAACATTACACGCGGGAGGGGCTGAAGCTCATCCCCGGCGATGGCCTGCTCGCTACCGTCATTCCCGGCTCCTTCGACGGCTGGATGCTGATGCTGTGCGATTACGGCCGGCTGACCGTTCGCGACGTGCTGGAACCGGCGATCCACTATGCCGAAAAAGGCCATCCCGTCCTGCCGCGCGTCTCCGCCACCATCGCAGGTCTTGCCGATTTCTATCGCAAGGAATGGCCGACCTCCTACGACACCTGGCTTCCCGGCGGTGCCGCCCCCGAACCCTGGTCCAACTTCAAGAACCCGGTTCTTGCCGAAACCTGGAAGCGGGTCGTCGCCGAGGCGGAAAGCAAGAGCGATCGCGAAGCGCAGATCGAAGCCGCACGCGATGCCTATTACCGCGGCTTCGTCGCTGAAGCGATCGACAGCTATGTCAGCAAGACCGAGGTCATGGATGCGAGCGGCACCCGCCACAAGGGAGTGTTGACTGCGGATGACATGGCCAATTGGCAGGCTACGATCGAAGAGCCGCTGACCTATGACTATCACGGCTGGACGGTCGCCAAGATCGGTCCGTGGGGCCAGGGACCCGTCTTCCTCCAAACGTTGGCACTGCTAAAGGGTTTCGATCTGGCCGCGATGAACCCCGCAGGCGCCGATTTCGTCCATACCGTCACGGAAGCGATGAAACTCGCCTTTGCCGACCGCGAGGTCTATTACGGCGATCCGAATTTCACGAATGTACCGCTCGAAACCCTGCTGTCGGATGCCTATGCCGACGAGCGCCGCCGGCTAATTTCGTCCGAGGCGTCGCTTGCCTTGCGCCCCGGCAAGCTTGCCGGTTTCGAAAGCCAGTATGATCTCACCATGCAGATGCTCGATGCGCCGGGAGCCAAGAGCGGTGCGGTCTATGAGCCGACAATGTCGCATTTGACCGAGAAGCGCGGCGATACCGTGCATATCGACGTCATCGACCGAGAGGGCAACATGGTTTCGGTGACGCCATCCGGCGGCTGGCTGCAATCCTCGCCGATCATTCCCGGCCTCGGCTTCTGCCTGAATTCGCGCGCGCAGATGTTCTGGCTGCAGCCGGGCCTGCCCTCCTCGCTTGCGCCAGGCAAGAGGCCGCGCACGACGCTGACCCCGACAATGGCACTGCATGAGGGGCGTCCGACGCTTGCCTTCGGCACGCCCGGCGGCGATCAGCAGGAGCAGTGGCAGCTTTCCTTCTTCCTGCGCTATGTTCATCACGGGCTGAACCTGCAGGAGGCGATCGACAAGCCGCTGTTCCATAGCACGCATTTCCCGAGCTCCTTCTATCCGCGCACGCGTGAGCCGGGCGGCCTGACGGCGGAGGCGAATTTCAGCGCCGATGTCCTCGATGCGCTCCGCAAGAAAGGCCATCAGTTGACCGTCGCGCCGGAATGGACCGTGGGTCGCCTCACCGCAGCGCGCCGCGATGCCGACGGCCTCTTACGCGCTGCGGCAACTCCGCGTTTGATGCAAGCCTACGCCGTTGGGAGGTAGAGCCGATGACCTGGTCGATCGTTGCACGAGAGCCGGAAACCGGAAATCTTGCTATCGCCGTCGCCACCCGCTTCTTTGCCGTCGGCAGCATCGTGCCGCATATTCGCGGCGGCATCGGCGCGGTTGCGACGCAGGCCTTTGCCAGCCCGCTTTACGGTATCGACGGACTGGCCATGCTGGCAGCAGGTCATGCGCCTGGCGAAATCGTTGAGGCGCTGAGCGCTCGCGACGAAGGCCGCGAGCAGCGGCAGTTTCACCTGATCGGCAGCAAGGGCGCCAACGCCGCCTTTACCGGGGCCAAGTGCATCGACTGGGCCGGCCATCTGGTCGACGACAATGTGTCGGTCGCCGGCAACATGCTGGCAGGGCCACAGGTGATTGCTGAAACGCTTGCGACCTTCAAGAAAACCGCGGGCAAGCCCCTTGCGGAACGGTTGCTCGAAGCGATGCGCGCCGGCGAAGACGCTGGCGGGGATAAGCGTGGCAAGCAGTCGGCGGCACTCGTCATCCACCGCGACCAGGATTATGCCTGGTTGAACATTCGCGTCGACGACAGTGCCGATCCACTCACCGAGCTCGAACGGCTCTATGCGGTCGCGCAGGAGCGTTATCTCCATGTCGCCGAAACCATGCCGACGCGCCAGAACCCCAGTGGCATGACCGACCGGCGCGAGATCGACGAAAAGATTGCCGCACTCGAAGCCGGGAGAATTGCCGAAGGCCGGCCCTCGGCTTCCCATGCCACCATGGCAGCCCCATCGTGAACACCTTCGATTGAAGCTCGGCCAATGGTAAAATCATAAAAGGGAACTTCATGCCGACCGTTGCAGCGCAGATGACCAATCCTGGCACCCAGCCTGTTCTTTCTGTCTCCGATCTCACCACGTCGTTTCTCGTCGATGGCGAGTGGCGCACGGTCGTCAAGGACATCTCCTTCGACGTCATGCCGGGTGAAACAGTCGCCATCGTCGGCGAAAGCGGTTCCGGCAAGAGCGTGACCTCGCTCTCGATCATGCGGCTGCTCGCCAGGGCCAGCAGCCGCATCGAAGGCGTAGTCAGGCTCAACGGCCGCGATCTTCTGACGTTGCCGGAAACCGAAATGCGCAAGGTGCGCGGCAAGGATGTGGCGATGATCTTTCAGGAGCCGATGACTTCTCTCAATCCGATCTTCACCATCGGCCGGCAGATTTCCGAGGCACTGACCTGCCATGGCAATATCTCGAAGGCCGAGGCGAAGGCGGAAACGATCCGCCTCCTGGAAAAAGTGCGTATCCCCAATGCATCCTCGCGCTTCGACGAATATCCGCACCAGTTTTCCGGCGGCATGCGTCAGCGAGTCATGATCGCGATGGCGCTTGCCAGCCGCCCGAAACTGCTGATCGCCGACGAGCCGACAACCGCGCTCGACGTGACGATCCAAGGGCAGATCCTCGACCTCATCAAGGTGCTGCAGGAAGAGGAAGGCATGTCCGTCCTCTTCATCACCCATGATATGGGCGTCGTCGCCGAGATATCCGAGCGCACCATCGTCATGTATCGCGGCGAGGCGGTCGAGACCGGCAAGACCGACGATATCTTCCATCGCGGCCAGCACCCCTATACCCGCGCCCTGCTGTCAGCCGTGCCGCGCCTCGGTTCGATGAAGGACCAGCCGCAACCGCTGCGCTTCCCGATTGTCGACGCGAGCACCGGTGAACGCAGCGAACCGAAGGCGCTCGCCGATACCATCGATCACCGCAAGACACCGGTGCTCGAGGTGAAGAATCTCGTCACCCGCTTCGATCTTCGCGGCGGTCTGCTCGCCCGTCCGACGGGCGCCATCCATGCCGTCGAGAATGTCTCCTTCGATCTCGCCCAGGGGGAAACGCTGTCGCTAGTCGGAGAATCCGGCTGCGGAAAGTCGACGACCGGGCGTTCCATCATGCGCCTTATCAACCCCAAGTCCGGCGAGGTTCGCCTCGACGGCTATGACGTGATGAAGCTCAATACCCTCGATCTGCGCCGGATGCGCCGCAGTATCCAGATGATCTTCCAGGACCCCTTCGCGAGCCTCAATCCGCGCATGACGATCGGCGCCGCGGTTGCCGAACCCTTCATTGAGCATCGCTTGGGCACGCGCGCCGAAGCCCGGGAGAAGGCGGCCGATCTTCTGGAACGCGTCGGCCTGAAGGCCGATATGATGAGCCGCTATCCGCATGAATTCTCCGGCGGCCAGCGCCAGCGCATCTGCATCGCCCGCGCGCTCGCCCTTGATCCGAAAGTGATCGTCGCCGACGAAAGCGTCTCGGCGCTCGACGTGTCGATCAAGGCGCAGGTCTGCAATCTGCTGATGGATCTGCAGCAGAGCCTCAACCTCTCCTATCTCTTCATCTCGCACGACATGGCCGTGGTCGAACGTGTCAGCCACCGCGTTGCCGTCATGTATCTCGGCGAAATCGTCGAGATCGGCCCGCGCGCCTCCGTATTCGAAAATCCGCAGCACCCCTATACGAAGAAGCTGATGGCCGCCGTTCCGGTGCCGGACCCGGCGCGGCGCGGCATCCAGCGCAATCTCGCCGTCGACGAATTGAAGAGCCCGGTGCGCCCGGTCGGATATCAACCACCCGCGCGACAGTATCGCGAAGTGTCCAGCGGCCATCTGGTGCGGATGGAAGAAGCCGCTTAAGCCGGTTTCTGGCCTTGACGCGGTCAAAATCCGGGCAAATATCGGCATCCTGTTTTCCATCTCAACGGAGTTGAATGATATGACCGATAGCGTGCTCGATATTCCGGTAAAGAGGATCGACGGCAGCGATACGACGCTCGCCGACTATCGCGGCAAGGTCATCATGGTCGTCAACGTCGCATCCAAATGCGGCCTGACGGTGCAGTACGAAGGCCTGGAAAAGCTGTATGAGGAAAAGCGCGGCGAAGGTCTGGTCATCGCCGGCTTCCCGGCTAATGACTTCAAGGGCCAAGAGCCCGGCAGCGACAAGGAAATCCTGAATTTCTGCACCCTGACCTACGACGTCCAGTTCCCAATGTTCTCCAAGATCGCCGTGACAGGCGAAGAGCGCCATCCGCTCTACAACAATCTCATTGCCTCGGGCGTCGAGACAACAGGCGACGGGCCGATGCGCGAGCGCCTGGCAAAGCACGGTCTCGAAACCGGACAGGATGGCGGCATCGTCTGGAATTTCGAAAAATTCCTCATCGGCCGCGACGGCAAAGTTGCCGCCCGCTTCGCGCCCGACGTAACGGCCGACGATCCACGCCTGCTCTCGGTTCTGGAAAAGGAGCTGGCGCGTGCCGGCTGAGACGCTCCAGCAGCTTGTGAACCTCCAAAATAGCACATTGCATCAATAGGTTGCGCCTGCCCTCAGGACTGCACTGAGTCTGTTCAGCCGGATGGCGTAATTGCCTGTCATCCGGCCGGGGAGTATCCTTCCCCATTCGAATACATCGCAATGGAACGCTGCATCAATTCTGATGGGAGGATGTCATGCGCGAACCTGATATGCAGAAACTCGATACCCTTGTCGGGCGCCTGGTCGGCGATCTCGGCGCGGCGGTCTCAGGTGTGTTGGTGACACTCGGAGATCATTTGGGCCTCTTCAAGGCTATGGCGGATGGAACGCCGAGAACTTCGGCTGACTTGGCCGATAAAGTCGGTGTGAAAGAGCGCTATGTGCGCGAATGGCTGTCAGCTCAGGCAGCCGCCGACTATGTCAGTTATGACGACAAGACCGAGCGTTTCTACCTGACACCGGAACAGGCAATGGTATTCGCGGAGGAAAACAGCCCTGCCTTCTTCGCGGGCGCTTTCGATGTCGTTCAATCCATGTGGATCGACGAGCCGAAGGTCGTCAACGCCTTCAAGACCGGCAGCGGCCTTGGCTGGCATGAGCATAGCGCCTGTCTGTTCCGCGGCACCGAGCGTTTTTTCCGGCCTGGCTACAACAGCCATCTCATTCCGGAATGGATACCGGCGCTCGACGGCATGCAGGAAAAGCTCGAGGCCGGCGCAATTGTCGCCGATGTCGGCTGTGGCCACGGCGCCTCGACCATTCTGATGGCAGAAGCCTATCCGAACTCGACCTTCTTCGGCTTCGACTACCATCTCCCGTCCATCGAACGAGCAAAAGCTGCGGCGCAGGAGGCAGGCGTTGCGGGCCGTATCACGTTCGAACAGGCGACCGCCAAGGACTTCCCGGCTGCCGACTACGATCTTGTGGCGATGTTCGATTGCCTGCACGACATGGGCGATCCCGTCGGTGCCGGCAAACATATCAAGGAAACCCTCGCCGATGACGGCACCTGGATGATCGTCGAGCCCTTTGCGCATGATTGCTTGAAGGACAATCTCAACCCGGTCGGCCGCGTCTACTACGGGGCTTCAACGATGATCTGTACACCGGCCTCGCTGTCGCAGGAAGTCGGGCTAGGTCTGGGCGCGCAAGCCGGCGAGCTGAAACTGCGCAAGGTTGCCATGGATGCGGGTTATTCGCATTTCCGCAAGGCGACCGAAACGCCGTTCAACATGGTCTTCGAAGT